>JAIDPA010000231.1 GCA_029062985.1 Muribaculaceae bacterium | reverse complement strand
CCAAACTCTTACAATATCCGCTATAAAATAAAATCCTTTTTGAATTATAAAGAGAATCTTAAATGAAAGTGCCGTGTCATAGGCGTTGAAGTTTCCGTAAAAAAATTACGGAATATGGAATTTATTTTGTAACTTTACAGTCTACAATCATATATGTTCAATATGCTAACAAAATTCGCAGTAACAAATTATAGAGGTTTTGCTAATCGTATTGAGTGGGATTTATCTCATCCCGCTAATTACGAGTTTAATAAACATGTTATAAAGGACGGAGTCATTAAGAATGGTATAGTATATGGTCCGAATGGCTCCGGTAAGACGAATTTCAGCTTAGCATTGTTTGATATTGAATATCATCTTTCTTATAAATGGAAAAAAATAGATTACTATAATAACTTCATTTATGCAGGAGACACTACCGGTATTGTCTCATTTGAATATTCTTTTAGGTTTGGAGAAGACATCATAAATTATAATTATGGAAAGAATAAGGAAGGGAAGTTAGTTGAGGAAAGTCTTTTTGTCAATCATAAGAATATATTTGAACGAAAGAAGAATTATTTTCGAATTGACAAAAATCAATTTCCAATAGATGAAAGCGTTGAAAGGAATCTTGAAGACAATGCGAATAATGTCTCAATCATAAACTTCCTGATGACATCATTTCCTCTAAGTGCAGACCATTATTTAATGAAGCTGACCGGTTTTGTAAACTCAATGCTATGGTTCAGAAGTCTTGATGTACGGGAATTTATCGGACTGGACACACGAGTGACGGCACTTGATGAATTTATTATAAGTAATAATCTACTTGAAGATTTTTCTAAATTCCTTTATAAAGTAAGCGGACAGAAATTTGAATTTGTAGAGCATAATGTGACAGATAAAGAGATTCTCTGCGTCATAGACAATAATACAATACCTTTCAGGCTCCTGGCTTCAACCGGCACATGCTCATTGCAGTTATTGTATTTCTGGCTGAAACGTATGAATGAAGCATCGTTTGTATTTATAGATGAATTCGATGCATTTTATCATTTTCGTCTTGCCTTTGAAGTGTGTAAACAATTATTTAATTTGGATTGTCAGATTTTCACATCATCACATAATACATATCTGATGACAAATGATCTTCTTCGTCCGGATTGTAATTTTATCTTAAATAATAATAAGATAAAATGCTTAGCTGATTGTACAGATAAGGAATTACGATTTGGTCATAATATCGAAAAAATCTATCGTGCTGGAGCTTTCTATGATGAATAAGGCAAAGACTCTTTTTATATTTGAGGGTAGCAGAGCAGAAGATAAATATGTAAAGAAGTTAGAACAAAACTTTTTAGGAGCAAGCCATGCCATAAAATGTATATTTGACGCAGAGATTTATCAGCTATACAAAGCCATCAATAATGAGGATGGACTTCCAATTGACATTGTCTCGATATTGAAGGATAGAACCGCAGAAAATGCAGAAACACTAAAGGATTATTCTCGTGATAGCTTTGCGTATATCTATTTATTCTTTGACTATGATGGTCATGCTACATCAGCTGATGATGACAAAATCAAAGAAATGCTTTCTTTTTTTAATGATGAAACTGATGAAGGAAAACTATATATCAGTTATCCAATGGTTGAAGCAATTAGACACTTCCGTGACCTTGAAAGTTTCAAAAACTTGGCTGTAAAATGTAAGCGTGCCAATTGCCCATATATAGAGAAATGTGAAGATAAAGATAATTGTTTGAATGAACCCCACTATAAGAAATTCAGTGTTTCCGACAGTCGACCTCAGATGTCTAATATAAACTCCTATAATAGTGATGTATGGAAAGAATTGATTTCAGCTCATATCTGTAAAGCGAATTATCTCGTTCATAATGCATTTGAGTTTCCCAAATCTTTGATTTCACAAGAATCTATATTTGAGAGTCAGCTGGAGAAATACATTTGCCATAAGTGTCCTCAGGTCGCCGTCCTTAGTGCATTCCCTCTTTATGTTTTGGATTATTATGGCATAGAAAATACCCTCAAGAAATTAAATACTTAATCAAGGGACTTATTCAGTACCTTGTTCGCGATGGTCTTAAAAAAGGTACATGGCGAAAGGTAATGTTATTTGAGATTCTACATGAGCAGAATGAATTGAATAAAGAGTATTATCCCGTGCATTCTGTTTCTGTATCAGTTGGAATCGTTAACCAAGTAGAGTATTTAGGACGATCTTTTGCTGCAAAAGATACAGCACATTATCACGTGGTGAAACATGGTGATATTGTATATACCAAATCCCCGACCGGGAATCAACCATATGGAATTATCAGGCAGAGTTTCTGTCAGAACCCAGTGGCAGTTTCCCCTTTATATGGAGTGTACGGGCCCAATTCTTATGAGCTTGGTAATATTCTCCATTATTACTTCCTGAACCCACTGAATACCAATAATTACCTATTGCCACTTATCCAAAAAGGCGCAAAAAACACTATTAACATTACTAATCGAAGATTTCTTGAAAATAGTGTACCACTACCTATAAGCAAAGACGAGATTATATCTGTTTCAAGAACATTATCCTCATTAAACGCAAAGATTGAACTGGAAAATAATGCCCTTGATTCATTACTTATGCAAAGGAGATATTTACTTAATCAGCTCTTTATATAAACATACTGCGTAATAGATGCGCCTTCTGAATACTATATAGATCAAGAAGCTTATATTCAACTGATAATTTATTATGAAGAGTATTAAGAGTCTTTGCGATTTCTTTCTGTTTCTCAATTGGTAACAACATGAATTTTTTTTTCATAAAATCATTCTTTTGAAGATTGAATCGAGTACTACCTTGTGCAAGAGGATATACAAATTTTCTAAATTGCGATGATGATACAAGATGAGCTAAATACGGAGGATATACTTTCTGAGGATGGTTAATCCTAACTCCGAAGCAAAAGCTATTGAGGTAGTATTTACCCGATTGCCCTAAGTAAACACTGCCTATTCCTGTCTCTTCAGGAGTTTCTGATGATAGTGTGAAAAGAATATCTCCGTAAGAAATTGTATTCTGACTCTCATTTGCGTCCACATTTACCAAGCCTATTTGTTCTTCATCTATAACATTGTTCTGAAAAACATTAAGATAAGTGATATACGGACTACCTTGGCCAAAATCATCTCCACTCTTCCCAGATAGTCCAGAATAAGAATGACCAAGTTCACCAAAAGATATAGCCTCTCCTTGTTGATTATCGTGGAAGCTATCATTCAGTCCCTTGATTAGGGATTGTAGGTTGTCAATTATTTTGTTCTGGGTAGTTATCCGTTCATCGATAAGACGCAATAAATGACCAATCTTCGTTTGTTCGTCTATATCAGGTATATTCATTAAAACTTTTGAAAGACCGTCTTGCCCGATATTAAAATGCTGCGCTCCAGCCCCTTTGACAATAATCTTTTTTCTATTGATAGGTGCTGATAATGCATAACGCATAAAATACGGTTCATATTCACTTTTTTTCTTGCCTCTAATTACAAAACCGCCAAATAGCGCAATTCTATCATCCATATAAACATTGGCTCGCCCAACATCTTCCAAAGTTTCTGAACTTCTTTGAAAAAGAATATCCCCACGCTTTACTCCAAATTCTTCTAATTCTTTTTTTGATGGAGTAACTGCCATTATAATTCTATCATAATCAATATAGTCATTATTGAGGATATCTGAAACTGAAATAAATTTTATTCCTTTTCCAAAACGGTTTGCCTCTGGATTCAATCCGTTCTTAAAATCAAAGAAGTTAGACAGACTGTATGTTTTCCACTCGTCGGTGAAGCCCGGGAAGCGTAAAGGTGGAACATTGGTTATATTATGTTTCTAATCTTTAAACGAACCAATAATATTAACACTATGACGCATCTGACTATCAGAAAAATTGCGGACTCCTGGAAAGAGGAAAAGCGTCCGTATGTGAAGCAATCAACTTTCGCAGCCTATATGCTGACACTGGAAAATCATCTGCTGCCATTCTTTGGAGATATGACTGAACTGAGGGAATCAACGGTTCAAGCCTTTGTGCTTGAAAAACTTAACACTGGATTAAGTGTTAAGACTATCAAAGACATGCTTATTGTGCTGAAGATGATTATGAAGCATGGTGTCAAGAATAAATGGATTAATTATGACGAATGGGATATCAAATATCCGACATCTGCAACTCCTTCCTCAATTGAAGTCCTGACAATTGCAAATCATAAGAAGATACTTAATTACGTTAAGGAGAATTTTTCATTCCGAGCCCTTGGTATCTACTTGTGCCTCACCACAGGTTTGCGTATCGGCGAAATTTGTGCGTTGCGATGGGAAGATATTAACCTGCAAAATGGTACTATCCAAGTAAAGCGCACAATAGAACGAATCTATATTATAGACGGAGAAAAGAAACACACCGAACTGGTAATTAATGACCCCAAAACACCCAATTCCGTGCGTGAAATTCCTCTCAGCGCTGAGGCTCTTTCTCTCATCAAACCGCTAATGAAAGTTGTCAATACCGGATTCTATATCATATCTAATGACAGTAAACCAATCGAACCTCGTACGTATCGCTCGTATTATAAGCGGCTTATGAAATCGCTAAATATACCGCCTATCAAGTTCCACGGACTGCGCCACTCATTTGCAACTCGTTGCATAGAGAGCAACTGCGACTACAAAACAGTCAGTGTCCTGTTAGGTCACTCAGATATATCTACTACACTCAACCTCTACGTCCACCCTAACATGGAGCAAAAGAAACGTTGCATCACAAAGATGTTCAAATCTCTCGGGAAAAACTAATTATTGTAAAATATACTTCTATATTTCTATCTCAGGCATATCTTTACCCTCGATAATGTTCAATTCTTCCGGTTCACTTGTGAACCAGGGTATCT
Organism: Muribaculaceae bacterium; assembly: GCA_029062985.1. Classification (GTDB taxonomy): domain Bacteria; phylum Bacteroidota; class Bacteroidia; order Bacteroidales; family Muribaculaceae; genus Lepagella. Next base: position 33,351 of record JAIDPA010000231.1, on the reverse strand, counting down.
CTCTTGAAAAGTGAACCGGACCAAGACCTCAATCAACTCTGTAAAGCGCTATAATCCAGCTAATAGGTTATCGTAAAGTGTAAAAATCTTGGTCCACTTGTGAACCATAACTATATTTTTAGATAAAGTAAATCCTGAGTTATTGTGAAGTTAGCCATGGCTAACGGTAGATCCGTATTTCTCGATCAGTCGAAGAATGATAGTATGCAGTAGAACCTTCTATGATTCGTAGAAGGTTTTGTTATCTTTCAGGGGGAGATGGAGGAGGCAGTCGGCTATTGTGTCAATCGTACCGGGTTTCTCGTAGGGATTTTTAGCAGCGGAAGCTATTTCTTTCATCTCAGGAGACAACACTTTCTCAAGACCGTCCGTTATTGACTCCTCGGTTGTATCGCAGTTGACTACCGAATCACCTTGAGCGCGACCTTTCTGACGGTCACCGACATTGAGAGTTGGAATCCCGAATGACGGAGCCTCAATCAGTCCGCTTGAGGAATTCCCTATTGCGGCACTACTGTGTGCCAATACGGAATAGTAACGTCTTCGTCCTAAAGAAGCCACCGCCTTTACTGAATCTTTGTTTTCATCTGCCCATTGTTTTATCAGCTCTGCCACCCGTCTGCCACCCGTATCTGAATTGGGAAGTGTGAACAGCACTTTCCATCCCTCCTTAATTTTCTTTGATAAAGCATTAAGAAAAGCTTTAGTCTGACGCTCTTCCTCTCCGGGCTGAGTAGTGACAGGATGAAAAGTGGCAACCATATATTTATCTCCTAACTTGAAACCGATAAACTCCTCGACTTCACTAAGAGGAAGCAGTTTTTCCTTCCGTATATTTTCAGCTCCCGGAGCGCCCACCCAGAAAACTCTTTCCGGATTCTCACCCATTTGCACGATACGCTTGGCGTAAAGTTCTGTAGAAGCGAAATGAAAGTTCGATAGTTTTGTTATGGCATGACGGATGCAGTCATCATAGGCTCCTTCAGTGGTTTCTCCTCCATGCAGATGAGCTACAGGTATTCTGAAAATTAAAGCAGCAGAAGCAGCTGCCAACATTTCGTAGCGGTCGCCAAGAATTACAATTAAGTCCGGGCGCAACTGCTCAAAAGCGTCAGCCAATCCGATCTGGGTCAGTCCCATGGATTTCACTGTAGCGGAAGGTGTATCGGCTGACAGCAACGACTCAACCCTCCGGTCAACCCTGAATCCGTCTGCCTCTATTTCATTCACTGTCATTCCGTATTCCGGCGACAGGTGCATATTAGTTGCTACAATCTGGATTTGTGCCTCTTCTGAATCAGCTATGCGTCTCATAAGAGGCGCCATGATTCCATAGTCGGCGCGTGTGCCGGTAACAAAACAGATTTTCCGCATGACATTCTTTATTTAATTACGCAAGCCTCCAACTTTCACTTGCGAACGTTGATTAATTTTTATTGATGCAAAAATAATAAAAAAATCGGAATTACTGTCACAACCGAGCAGGAACTTCGTTTAGGTAATGGATTGGGTTGATTAGGTGATTAGGTGATTAGGTGATTAGATAATTGGGTGATTGGGGAGATTGGATACATTATAAAATGAATATTAGAGACATCAGAGAATTGTGGATAAATCTGTATTGACATCAACCTTTTTGCGTATCAAAGACCGGCTGCACTCAATGGCTATCGGTATCACCGGCAGCAGAGTGGAGGCTGAAGACGCATTGAATGATGCTTTTTGCAGACTTTGGAGTGCTTATCCAGATCTTGACAGTGAGACAGAGGCAGCACGTTTGGCTTTTACCACAGTACGAAATGAGGCATTGAATCAACGTCGATATTTCCTCAAACATCCTACCGAGAATGTTGGGAATGTATCTGACAATCTGACTGAGAATGGAGATGAAGAAGAGAGGGAGAGAAGGGAATTATATGACTCCTTGCTCAGGATGGCTGCCAGAGTGCTTAAAGATATGCAATACAAGGTATTCATCATGCATGATGTAGAGAATATTTCTTATCCCGAAATTGCTGAAAAGCTTGAGCTGACTCAGGCAAATGTGCGTCAGATTCTCAGCAGAGCTCGGAAAACGTTGAGGGATGAATACCGAAAAATCAGTAACAATATAAAGTAAGACAGATGGAAAATTTAAAGGAAAAAGAGAAACTCCTGCAGGAGATAGAGAGATATTTCGACTGTCTTCTGTCTGATGAAGAGGAATCTATCCTCGTCAGAAAACTGGCAACTACGGAGATAAACCATCCGGCAGTCAATGAAGCGAAAGCGCTCATGGGATTTCGGACAATGGAACAGAGCATTTCTAAATTGCCACAAGATATGAAAGGCGTAAAACGCACCAATATACGTTTACGAATCATGCAGGCGGCTGCATGTCTGCTCCTTCTGATAATGGGAGTAGGGTACGTTTCCTACTCAACCGGCTCTGATAAGGATAGCGAATGCCTGGCTTACGTAAACGGCAGTCGGGTTTCTGACGATGAGGCGGTGATGGAACTCATCATGAAGGATATCACTGAGCTTAATCAGGGGCTTGATGAAGCCAGGGAAGACGTGCTTGATGAAATTGAAATTTTTCAGCCGATTGCAGAAATGGCCGGATCCGGAGTATTCCCCGAAGATATTTAAATCACCATATAACAAAATATCAAATGAAACGCATATTGATGATAATGCTGGCTTTAAGTTCAGTCATATTTTCTCTGTCAGCTCAGTCAGGGCTGAACATCGAAAAATTCCTTGGAGGAAAATATGCTTCCGACCCACAGGTGACGGAAACATTTATTTCCGGGAAAGGTAATAAATTTCTTGAGAAACATAAATTGAGGGTATTTGCAACCTTTAAGGGTCCTTCAGCAAAATATGAAGGGATGGTGGAAGCACTTGTGATGAAAGATGCGGCGACGGCAATCGGAAAAAACATTCGGTATAAGAATGGAAAGTTGTATTACGGACTTTTCTCGCTTGCCCCCGTTGTCATAAATAAAAAGAAAATATATCGTTATCTGTATTATCTCAACAAGGGGGTAGGCAGCGGCAAGAATCTTATGGTAGTATATTTTGAGGGAAACCTCAATGAGGAGGAAGCCCTGAGGTTGATTCAATCGATAAGAACAAAGTGAAAAATAACAATAGAAGTAAATTATAAAACATCATCTTATTATGAAAAGACTAACATCCATATTGCGTCTTATTTCAATTGTATTAACAATGACGGGAGCATTCAATCTTTATGCTTCATCAACAATACAGACCGGAGATACGCTCTGTTCAGCCAAAACAGCCTCCGAACTGTCGATATTCTTTAATACCGGCTACATATCGATAACGGTGAAAAATATAAACGGGAGCGGAGAAAATTATTTTTACAAAACAGGCGTTTCCGAAAAAAGGAAAAAAGGGGATTCCTCCATGACAATCATGCACGATGTCAGCGGGTTATCAATTATGGAAGTTGATGGAAAGAACATTGAGATATCCTACAAAGGACAAAATAATGAACTGAGCAACCTTACCTACAACATTCCCGATCCTGAGAATCGTTTTGTAAATTCTTATTCAGGTTGGAGAGGAGATGAATTCGGACTCAGCATAGGCAGGAAAGGGAAGAGCAGATGGTCGATCGTAAGCACCGGGTTAGGTATGGGCTGGCTTGCGACGGTCAATGCTTCCCCCGCATTGTCAACTTCGATGGGACACAGTATGGAATGGACTTGGCTCAGTGTCCTGGGAGTGAATTGGCGACTTGGAGCCCATTCCCTTACAGCAGGTTTGGGAATATATTGGAGGAATTATTCTCTTGATGAAGGATTGTATTTTGAAAAGGAAGACGGAAAAGTCGTTGTTGAGGAATTTTCTCCTGAAATGAAAAAAGGAAAATCAAGATTGCAGACATTCAGCCTACAGCTCCCCTTGCTTTACGGATTGCGTTTCGGTAGGCACAGAAATATGGGATTGTCAGTCGGTCCTGTAGTCAATTTCAATACAGGAGGCAACTTGAAAACCCAATATAAAGAGGGAGAGAGGGATTTCTCTATTAAAACGCATGACATCCATCAGCGCCCGGTCACAGTAGATGCTTTCGCTTGTATAAACTGGCATGGAATCGGTCTGTATGCCCGTTATTCTCCCTTCAATGTGCTCCGTGATAATGCCGCACTTGAGTTCAAATCATTTTCTACCGGAATAATGCTTATGTTTTGACCAAGCCCGATAGAATCTTAAAGATTGCCGGAAAGAGCCTAAAGAATTATCAGTTCATCCGAATTGAAGTCTCGGGTGGCTTTGAGCCCTACTATACTATCCCACAGCATCGGTGATATTCCGTTGCCCGGACGTTTTACGGTGAGGTTTTTCTCCGTGAAGACCTCACCCTTCTTTATTTGACAGGCAGCCACAATACTCTTTCTTGCCGCAGTCATATTTTCCCTTTCAGAGGGTGCTATCTCTTTTATACCATTTCCCAGTGCCATCTCTATATGCCTGACTGAGGTGACCATTTCCGAAAGCTCTTCAGGATTAAGGGAGGCTTTATGGTCCGGACCTTCCATATCCCGATCAAGGGTGAAATGTTTTTCTATGACCTTCGCACCCATAGCGACAGCTGCCAAAGGAATCTCTATTCCTCTTGTATGATCGGAATATCCAACAGGTGTTTTGAATGCCTCTCTGAGAGTCTGCATAGCTTTCAGATTGACGTCGCGGAATGGCGTAGGATATTGGGTGGTGCAATGGAGCAGGATAATGTCATCTCTTTTAAAGCCGGATTTGAGAAAGACCTCAAGGGCTTTCTCCACATCTGTCAATGAAGACATCCCCGTCGAGATTATAGGGGGAATACCGGTGGAAGCTATTTGCCGGAGATAGGGTAAGTTAGTAATTTCTCCTGAGGGAACTTTCATAAAATCCATTCCAAGGGATGCAAGGAAAAGAGTACTTTCTTGATCGAAAGGTGTCGACAGGAAACCGATGTTTCTTTCCCGGCAATATGCAGCCAGATATGTGAATTGGTCAAACCTCAATTCAAGTTTTTTAAGCATGTCAAACTGTGAATCAGCTTTACAATTCCTTTTCTGGTATTCAGCCGCTCCAACTGTACGGGTGACAAGATTTTCAGCCTTAAAAGTCTGAAATTTTACATAATCTGCTCCCGCAGCAGCTGCTGCATCAATCAGCTGGCAAGCCAGCTCAACCGAACCGTTATGGTTGACACCTGCCTCTGCTATTATGATAACGTTCTTTTCCATATCCTATAATCTATAATATTAACCCATTAACCCATTTCCCTTATTCTCCTCAACTTGTGCTTACAAAAGTTGAGGATTAAATGAGAGGATGTCGTCTGAGAGGGAAACCATAGTAGATTCCCGGTTCAGTCAGTGAACGGGTGACTACCGCACCCATGCCGACAGTGACTCCCGATGCTATTTTAATACCGTTCCTTAATCTTGCCCCCAAGCCGATAAAGCAGTTTTCTCCGATACTGACGCCTCCTCCCACGACAGCACCCGGACCTATGAAACTATTGTCGGCGATATGGCAATCATGTTCAATAATAGCACCGGTGTTTATCACTACATGACGCCCCAGAACGGCTCTGTTTACAATTGCTCCCGACAGAACGGCACTTCCTTCTCCAATGACAGAATTTCTGCTGACAAGGGCAGTAGGGGATATAATTGTAGCGAACTTAGCACCTGCATTTTCAAAACGCTCAATCAGACTTTTCCTCTTATTCATACAAGGACTTCCGGCATAGACAAAAGCTATATGATAAGAATAAGGGAGAGAAAGCAAATTCTCATCAGAAGCATCATCACCCAACCATTTTCCCGATATTTTTTCTGACTCAGAGAGGGCAGTATAACCCATCATCTTCATGTTGTCAGGAAGAGATTCAAGAAGGGAAAGAGCATGCCCGCCCCCTCCTACAAAAATAATTTCCTCAAAATTTTCATTCATAAAACGATACCTCCTCAAGTTCTTGTTTTAACCTGTCTTCTATATGAAGATATGTCGGTGTCTGGCAGGCAAACTCCATAATGCGCTCAATTCTTCTTTCCGTCAGGGCTTTCATATTATATGCCTGAATATAGTCGACTGCCTTTCTGAAAGTATTGATTAAAGCATTCCATGCTGTTTCGCCGACAATGTGTCTCATCAAAAGACGGCTCATCATTACCTCAATGTGATACACGAGCAGATCTGCGACAGTCTCAGGGTCGGTGTCAAGCCGTATGAAATTATTGACAATGTCATTCCCCGTTTTTGTGCTTACCTTTGCCCGCGTGCGTCCCTGAGGAGTGAAATAATTGCGGAATAATTCCTTTTTAGCCTTTTCAAGAGCTTCCTTAGAATCAGGATTCAAAAAGAATTCCAGATATTCCTTGGCTTCTTTTCTGGCATCATATAAATCCATCACCACCTGAATTATCTGTTCAGACTGAAGTGTCTGGAGATATTTTTTTAATTTTGATTTGCTCATGTCTAACTTTTATTTTTCCGGAGTTGCCAGAAAGCAACTGCTGAAGCAGCTGCGACATTAAGAGAATCAACGTTATGCGACATCGGAATGCGTGCTGTGAAATCAGCATCCTCAATTACGTCGCGGGCGAGCCCATCGCCCTCTGTCCCGAGAATCAGAGCGAGTTTAGGTTCAATTTCCAGAAGAGGGGAATCTATCGGAAGAGAACGTTCCGTCAATGCGAGAGCTACAGTTTTGAATCCATACTGATGCAAACTCTGAAGGGGTGAATCTATCCATGTCCAAGGCACGAGAAAAACGCTTCCCATCGAAACTCTTACTGAACGTCTGTTAAGAGGATCGCACGAAGTCGGTGTCAGCAATACTCCATCTACACCTAAGGCTGCCGCTGAACGGAAAATTGCCCCTATGTTTGTTGTGTCAGACACTCCGTCGATAACGGCAAGTCTGGAAGCCCCGCTGCATATTTCCGGAATTGTTTTCAAGACCGGACGTTTCATTGCACAGAGTACACCCCTTGTGAGAGTATATCCGGTCAAGGATGCCAGTAGTTCGCGAGTGCCTGTATAGACGGGAACACTCCCGCATAGCGAGATAATTTCAGCAGCATCTCCGCTGATATGACGTTTCTCGCAAAGTAACGAGACAGGAGAATAGCCGGCTTCAAGCGCAACCTTAATGACCTTCGGACTCTCAGCTATGAAAATTGATTTTTCCGGAGAGAGACGCGAACGCAGCTGTGCCTCCGTCAGAGATGAGTAGACTTCCACACCGGGATGATCCAGAGATGTAATTTCAATTATTTCCGCATCTTTTTCCATACTGCAAAATTAATAATTTATGATGAGGAGGGAGGGTATATTAGGATAAAATTGCTAAATTTGCAAAAAATAACGAAACATGACAGCATTTATCCATATCCTATCAAAACAGTTCAAAGACTTATTCTGTCTTTCAGATGCAAAGAAATTAATTCTCCCTGTCCTTTTCCTTTGTCTGTGCGGATCCTTAAAAGCCTCCGGAGTGAGACTGCATTGCAAGGAAGATTCTGTTCTTGTCAACCGTATTTTGGCAGCGACTGCCGAACACGGAGGGTCTTTTGGAGAAAGATGTCTTTTCGCTGCAAAAGAAATGTCAGGTATAAAATCGGGCGGTCGAGCTGATAACGACACGTCGGGCACTCTGATGGTCAACCTCCACACTCTTGATCGCCTCGGATTCATCAATGCTGCGATGGCATTTGCCGAGACAAGCACCCGTAAATTACCGCTCTTTGAAGAATTTGTCAATAATCTTGAAAAATATTCACGTAGAAAAGGTATAGACGAGGGATTTGCTTCTCAATTCTTCTATGGAGCTGACTGGATTGTGGATAACGTTTACAGAGGAAATCTTAAAGAAATGACTGAATATCTTCCGGGAGGAGGATTTAAAGTGAAGACTCTCGACAATATCTCTCATCATCCGGAGCTTTATCCTGCCCTGAAAGATTCGGTGACGCTTGATAAAATCAAGATGATGGAGATGGGCTACCGTAGTCATCGCATTCCTCATCTGAAGAAACAAAGCATATCTAACAAACCCCTTCACGAACTCCTCGAAGACGGCGACATTATCATGATGCTCTCCAATGAGATTGATACTGACCTATATGACATAGGTTTTGTTGAAATGAAGGACGGGATGCCTTATTTTGTGCATTTCTCTCCTGAGACAGGTGAAATTGCAGAAGATGCATATCCCTTGCCCAGACTTTTCAAGCTTGAGAATCAGAGATTTTACGGTTACCGTTGGCTAAGACCGACTGATTAGCCATGAACGATTGGGCAATAAGATTAACCCGATACCTCCAATTACACAATCACCCCCGCATCCTCAAATTGAGCGTACGATAGTTGAGGATATTGAAATTTGAAAGCATACTTAAATTTATACCACGATATATTTGGATAATTAATAGCAAAATGCTAAATTTGCATCACGCTAATTAATTAACCTACGATGCGAACGTCATGCGACGTTGTTCTGAAAAATAAGAAAGCTATGCACAATGACCTTCCTCGACCTAAAATCATGATGATTTATACCGGAGGCACTATCGGCATGAGAGAGAATCCGGAAACCAAAGCTTTGGAACCTTTCGATTTCAATCATCTGATTGAAAATGTGCCAAAACTGAAGATGCTCGATTATGAGATTGAGAGCACTCAGTTTGAACATCCGATTGATTCATCAGCCATGACTCCCGAACATTGGGTTCAGATTGCAAAGGTGATAGAATCCAATTATAATAACTTTGACGGTTTTGTTGTCTTACATGGGACTGACACAATGGCATATACTGCTTCAGCTTTAAGTTTCATGCTTGAAAACCTTGACAAACCGGTGATAATAACAGGCTCCCAATTGCCCATCGGCGAGGTGCGCACGGATGGAGAAGAGAATCTTATCACAGCCCTGCAGATAGCTGCCGCAAGGGATGAAAACGGCTCACATATAATCAGGGAAGTTGCGATTCTCTTTGAAAACTATCTCTGGAGGGGTAACCGGAGCACTAAGAGGAGTGCCGACAATTTTAACGCCTTTAAAAGTAATAATTATCCGGAGCTGGCAAAAATCGGACTTGGCATCACCTTCAATCGAGATGCACTCTGGCGCACACGCAATCATGGACTGCCTTTGAAGGTGCATTACAATATGGATTGCAATGTCATATTCATAGATCTGTTTCCGGGGATAGAGGAAAGGGCTGTCAGGCACATGCTCAATACTCCCGGTGTGAAAGGTGTTGTCCTGAAGACTTTCGGAGCAGGAAACGGACCGAACAGCCAGTGGTTTCTGGATGCCATACGGGAAACTGTTGCAAAGGGAATTGTCGTAGTCAATATTACCCAGTGTAATAACGGGAGTGTTTTGCCTTACCGTTATCTTACGGGGCTTGACCTTGCAAGAGCAGGAGTCATTTCAGGGCATGATCTCACTTCGGAGGCAGCTATTACCAAACTGATGCACCTTCTCGGAAAAGAATTGTCGCCTGAAGAGGTGAAGAATTACATGGAGTTTAATATGTGTGGAGAAATGTCGTCCTGATAAAAGGGCGGCATTTAATTGTAAAAGTGTAATAATTTTTGTAATTTCGCCTGCAAAAGACTTCTTTAAAGAGGTTTTGCGTTACTTGAACACAATAAACTCACTGAAATGAACGGACTGACAGCAGCCGATTTTGCCGACACAGGACAATGGCGGCTAATTGTGAAGCTCTATCACGGGGGAATAAGTGCCCATCTCGAAAATACAATCCATAAGGACCTTGAACCTCAGCTTCTGTTTTCCGAAGAGTGGGAGCAAGATCCTGACACTTTGCTCCGACATATAGAAAATGCCGTCTATGACCATCCGAGGGTGCTGGATGATTTTTCTGCCAGGATTATTGTGTTTGACCCGAAAACAATCTTTTTTCCGACTCACCTGATGGAAGAACATGACGGTGCGGAAGAAACATTCTACACTGCTGTGTATGAGGCTGACCCTGCTGATGTCATGACTGACACATTCGGAAGCGTGACGGCTGCCTATTCTCCTGCGCCGGGACTCAAAGGGTTTCTTAGCAGAACTTTCCCGGGAGCCAAAGTGGAATCCCATTTAATGGAATACATACGTAAATTTTCCTCACAGGATGAAGGTGTCCGGATGTATGTAACGGTCAGGAAGGGAGAGGCTGATTTTGTCCTGCTGAATAATGATGAGCTTCTGACGGCATCGACTCATCCCGTTAAAGCGACGGAAGACGTGGTTTATCATCTGGCGAATATTGTGGAAGTCTATGGATTCTCCATACCGGAAACGGCAATTTCTATTCTGCCTTATGAGGGAGCTGAAGAGCTTGAAAGCAAGTTGTCATCGATAGGTGGGGAATGTAAAATTATTTCATGAGACAGACTTAAATGAGAATAATAAGAGGAAAATATGGTCGCCGTCGATTCGATGTGCCAAAAAATATAACTGCTCGCCCGACTACAGATTTTGCAAGGGAAAATCTTTTCAATGTTTTGGAAAATATTGAAGATTTTGAAGGTAAAACAGCGCTTGATCTTTTTGCAGGGACCGGAGCTATAAGCTGGGAATTTGCTTCACGAGGTTGTAAGGAGGTCGTCGCAGTGGAACAGGCATCCGTGCAGGCTGCTTTCATCAGAAGTGTCAAGGAAAAGTTAGGTGATACATCTGTCAAGGTGATTAAGGGTGATGTCTTCAAATATATCTCCACAGCCAGCCGGCGTTTTGATTTCGTTTTTGCCGATCCACCCTACGACCATCCCCGATTTGAGGAAATTCCGGAATTGATTCTGTCGTCTCCACTTGTAGGCAAAGGAACTGTGGTGATAATAGAACATTCTAAAAACCGAGATTTTTCCACCCTTCCCGGCTTCTCTCAGCATAGAGTTTACGGGAGCGTCAATTTTTCAATATTTATTGTGGAATGACTCTTGAATGAAGAAAGAGAAAATCCAAGACTAACAAATGTAATTTATCCCGATTATGGACAATAAGATAAAGCTCGACACCATTGAGGAAGCGATCGAGGATTTCCGAAATGGAAAATTTATAATAGTAGTTGACGATGAAGACCGTGAAAACGAGGGTGATCTGATTATTGCTGCGGAAAAAATCACACCTGATGATGTCAACTTTATGCTGAAAAACGCAAGGGGAGTGCTTTGTGTCCCAATCACCAACCAACGATGTGAGGAGTTGCAGCTTCCTCATCAGGTGGATGATAATACCTCCATGCTCGGCACTCCATTCACCGTCACTGTAGATAAATTGGAAGGATGTTCCACAGGTGTCTCTTCTGAAGACAGGGCAGCCACAATCCGAGCACTTGCCGACCCTTCTTCAACTCCTGAAACATTTGGGCGTCCGGGTCATATCAATCCCCTGTATGCTCAGGACCGAGGTGTCATTCAACGTTGCGGGCACACAGAGGCTGCCGTGGATTTTGCCAGACTGGCAGGATTGCAGCCGGCAGCCGCATTGATGGAAATCATGAGTGATGACGGCTCGATGGCACGTCTGCCTGAACTCCGCAAGCGTGCCGATGAGTGGGGAATGAAGCTTGTAAGCATCCGCGACCTTATCGCTTTCCGGATGAAGAATGATTCAATTGTGGAAAAGGGTGAAGAAGTGGATATGCCGACAGCCTATGGACATTTCCGGCTGATTCCTTTCCGCCAGAAAGATAACGGACTGGAACATATTGCATTGATTAAGGGGGATGTCGCAGATGGTGAGCCGGTAATGGTGAGGGTGCATTCCTCATGCGCAACAGGGGATATTTTCGGTTCCCTACGTTGTGAATGCGGCGAACAGCTTCATCTCGCCATGAAGATGATAGAAAAGGAAGACCGCGGGGCAATAATTTATCTTAATCAGGAAGGAAGAGGAATCGGCCTTATGGATAAGATAAAGGCATATAAACTTCAGGAAAACGGTCTTGATACGGTTGACGCCAATCTTCATTTAGGACACAAGGCTGATGAGAGAGACTATGGCGTAGGCGCTAATATACTGCATGCTCTCGGAATTAAAAAGATGCGACTTCTCTCGAATAATCCTGTGAAAAGGATTGGTCTGGAAGGGTATGGTCTGGAGGTGACCGAAAACATCCCCCTGGAGGTAGAGCCCAATCCTTACAACCGTTTCTATATGCACACCAAGAAGGAACGTATGGGGCATGATCTCCATAAAGTGGACTGACAACTTTAACTATTCATTTACTACCTTTTATTCTTACCAAACGACATGAAGAAAATATTGTTTCTTGCTGCTGCCTTGCTTTGTAGCTATGGTCTGGAGGCAAAGAAAACGCTCGGACATGGTGATTTCGATTCATGGGAAAAACTTACTAACGGTCCCATATCGAACAATGGAAAATGGGCAAGCTTCATTGTGTCTCCCCAGGAAGGAGACCCGACGCTGACATTCTATAATACGGCGTCCGGACAGCGTATTGTTGTGCCAAGAGGAAATACCCCCTCATTTACTGCTGACAGCAAGTATGCAGTAGCTCTTATCAAACCTTTCTTCAAGGACACTCGGGCAGCCAAAATTGCTAAAAAGAAAAATTTTGAGCTTCCGCAGGATTCCTTGTCGATAATTAATCTTTCTACGGGCAAGATAGAAAAAATCCCGGGTGTCATTTCTTATAAAATCGGCAAAAAGGGGGGCGATTGGGTTGCATGGCTTTCATGCGACACTGCTTATATCAAACCAAAGGCATTAAAAGATAAGAATGCCGGAAAACCAATGATTCTGAAATCATTATCTTCCGGAGCAACCAAGAAGATAAATTGGGTCGGCGATTACGTATTTTCTGAAGATGGTTCAAAGCTGGCAGTTAACCTGAAAAAGATGAAGAAGGACACGCTTGCCACATCCGGAGCCGGAATTATTCTGCTTCCTGACACGTCATTTCATCTTCTTGACCGGGATAAGGAATTTTACGGAGAGCCTGTGTTTGACAAAGAGGGAACGCGCCTCGCTTTCATAGCTTCGGATGACTCTGTCAAGACAGGCACCAAAAAGAGCCAACTCTTCCTCACGGATCTTTCCTCTTCAAGACTTGAGGCAATAAACAAGCCTGTCACTGTTGAAGCAGCAAAGAAGGGACAGTTGATTCTTAATCAATATTCCAAACCTGAGTTCTCATATAACGGAAATCGTCTGGTGGTAGGTATCGCTCCCTATATAGCACCCGATGACACCACTCTCGTCAGCTTTGAGACAGCCGGACTGGATATATGGCGTTGGGATGCACCTTATACACCTCCTCAGGCGAATAAGAATATTGAGAGACTCAGAAAGAGCAATGTCCCTGTGGTGATGTCTTTGACAACAGGATCTCAGGTGCTTATGACAGAAAATCTAAACGACCGTGTGCTTTCACCCGATCGCTGGGATGGAAACTGGGCAGTTGTAGTCGACAGCAAGAATATTGTCGAATCTCAATATGATTATACCTATCCCGTCGATCTCATCCTTAAAAATGTGAACACCGGGGAATCAAAGAATATCGGAGAGTTCGCCAACTCCACATTCAAGCTCTCGCCGGCTGATAAGTATATTTTATGGTTTGACGGAACCACATTTTATACTTATGAGATTGCTACCGGAATTACAAAAGATATTAGTTCAAAAGTGCCTTACATCCTTTATGATGAAGACCGCGACACACCGGCAAAAATAAAGGATGAATACGGAGTGATGGGATGGACAGAAAATGACGGACGGGTTTTGGTCTATGACCGTTATGATGTATGGAGTCTTGATCCGAAGGGAGAGGCTGCTCCGGTCTGCCTGACTGCGGGAGAAGGTCGGAAACGGAATCTGCGATTCCGTTATGTCAGGACTGACAGAGAGCAGAGATTCCTTCAGAACGGGAAGCAGATTGTCTATTCTGTCTTCAATTATGACGACATGAAGAATGGTGTCGCATCCTCAGTGTTCTCTTTGAAGGCTGCCGCTCCGAAGATTGATTTCTATGGAGAATGGGAATATTTTGATGTGAAGAAAGGAAAAGACTCAAATGTTTACAGTTGGGTTCAAGCCAATTTCAGCACCTCTCCCAATGTTTATGTCTCAACAGATATTGAGAAAGGAAAGTCAGTAAGGATTTCTGATACTAATCCTCAGATGGCAGATTACAAGTGGGGCACAGCTAACCTTTTCCGCTGGACCACATACGAAGGAAAACCCTCTCAAGGTATCCTTTATCTTCCTGAAGATTTCAGTCCCGACAAGGAGTATCCTATGATTGCATACTTCTATGAGACATATTCCTCTGACCTATATCATCATTTCAACATGGAACCGTCGTGGAGCTGGATCAACTTCCCGTTCTATGTGAGCCGTGATTATGTGGTCTTTGTGCCTGATATCCATTATACGCCGGGTATACCGGGAGAAAATTCTTACGATTATATCTGTTCCGGAGTTGAGGCAGTCTGCAAAGCATATCCTAACGTCGATATCAAACGTGTAGGTATTGACGGTCAGAGCTGGGGCGGTTATCAGACAGCTTTCCTTGTGACGCGTACCAATATGTTTGCTTGTGCAGGTTCAGGTGCGCCGGTAGCAAATATGACATCTGCTTTCGGAGGTATCCGCTGGGAATCAGGTAATTCAAGACAGGGGCAGTATGAACAGGGGCAGAGCCGAATCGGACGTAATCTGTGGGAGGCTCCGGAACTATATATAGCGAATTCACCCGTATTTCATGCTGACCGCGTTAATACTCCACTTTTGATAATGCATAACGATGCCGACGGTGCAGTGCCCTGGTATCAGGGAATTGAGATGTTTATGGCTCTCCGACGTCTTCATAAGCCGGTATGGATGTTGCAATATAATGGTGAGGCTCACAATCTGAGGGAGAGACGCAACAGGAAGGATATTACCATTCGCCTTCAGCAATTCTTCGACCATTATCTGAAGGGAGCTCCGATGCCTGAATGGATGAAGAACGGTATCAATCCTTTGAGAAAGGGTCAGGATTTCGGTTACGAACTCACTGAAGAGAAATAAAATCTCTTCTTTCAGACAATAAAAATAAGAGGGGTATGTCATAGAGGCATACCTCTCTGCGTTATATAAACAATCATCTTGAGTTTCACGAGCCGGTTTAAGGTTTGAAAGAGCCTGCTGTTAAATTCAGCATGGTGTAGTGAAAGTAGAATAAACCCATATAATAAAACGATTTTGAATTACGTAAACAGACAGATTCTTCGGCTGAGTGTGCCTGCCATAGTGAGCAATATCACTGTGCCGCTTCTTGGATTGTGTGATACTGCCATTTCCGGACATCTTGGCTCAGAATTATATCTTGCCGCCATAGCCGTGGGGTCTGTGATGCTCAACGTGGTGTTCTGGCTGTTCGGCTTCTTAAGGATGGGCACCACCGGACTCACTGCTAATGCTTTCGGCGCCGGAGATGATGAGGGAGTGAAGAAAATATTTACACAGTCTCTTCTTATAGCCTTGGTAGCGGGAGCTTTTCTGATTCTTTTTCAGATTCCTTTGTTTGATCTTCTGTCAGGATTGATAGGGGCACAAGAGGATGTCAATGAGAATGTCAGGGAGTATTTTATGATAAGGATATGGGGCGCTCCAGCATTATTGGGTGTCATGGCGGTCAGTGGATGGTTTGTCGGCATGCAGTCAACATTCTATCCTATGATTATTGCGATAGCCGTTAATGTAATAAATATTGTGGCGAGCTTTCTGCTTGTCTTCAGTTGCGGGATAGGATTCAGTGGGGTGGCTTGGGGCACTCTTATCTCAAATTGGGCAGGACTCGGAATTGCTATAATTTGTGTGGTCATCATGCGTCGTGGAAAAGGTATGTGGTGTCCGCTCAGAGATGTGATTCAAAAAGCCGGGTTAAAAAGATTTTTCTCTGTCAACAGTAATCTCTTTTTCCGTTCGGCATGCATCATAGCTGTGACTATGGGTGTTACAGCTGCCGGAGCACGTTTGGGAGCACTGACTTTGGCTGTCAACGTTGTGATTATGCAGTTCTTCCAATTCTTTTCCTTCTTTATGGATGGATTCGCTTTCAGTGGGGAGGCACTTATAGGAAGGTGGGCAGGAGCCGGAGATAAGGAGATGCTTCATAAATTCTTTAAAGCTCTTTTATGTTGGACCTTGTCAATGGCTATTGTGTTCTCCCTTGCCTATGGTTTAGGTAGCGGAGCAGTGGCTGATTTGCTTTCTGACAGTGAAAATGTAAGGCAGGGTGTAACTGACATGACTATCTGGATTTCCCTTATTCCTATAGTCTCTGCCTGGGCGTTTATTTATGACGGATTCTTTGTCGGCATCACGGATACACGCCGGATGATGATAGCCACTATTCTTGCATCGGCGATATTTTTTGTAGTGGCATTTATAAGATTAGGGAAAGGAGGAATATATATCGACGTAGGAAGCAACCGGATGATATGGATAGCTTTTTTATCATATCTGCTTATGAGAGGAGTTGTGCTCGCTTTATTATGGAAATCATCTTTAGGCAGATATTTTAAATTCAATTAGTTTGCTAAACTTAAAAATTTTACGGAATGATTAAATTTGTAAATGCCAAAATAAATATTGGTCTCAACATAGTAGGAAAGAGAGAAGATGGTTATCATAATCTCGAAACTGTCTTTTTCCCGGTCGGAATAGAAAACGGCATGCCTCAGCAACCTGAACCGTTTGACGACATACTTGAACTTTCAGTTGACAGGAGTAAGCCTTCAGGATGTCGTTTTCAGCTGATGGGACGACGTCTGGCATGTTCTCCGGAGAAAAATCTTGTAGTAAAAGCCACAACTTTATTTTTACGCAGCTATTTTGAGTTGAATGGTGTGCCTGAGGAACAAGGTCAGCTAAATGTTATTCTTGATAAGAATCTGCCTGACGGGGCAGGACTTGGGGGAGGGAGTGCGGATGCCTCATTCTGCCTCATGGCTCTCAATGAAATGTTTGATGAGCCTTTTTCTGAAAATCAGCTGGCAAAGATGGCGCTCAAATTAGGAGCTGACTGTCCTTTCTTTATATATAATACGCCCTGTTTTGCTGAGGGGGTAGGGGAGAAGCTCATTCCTATTGATCTGAATCTAAGAGGGAATTGGCTTCTGATAGCAAAACCGGATGTCAGCATCTCTACAAAAGAAGCATTCGCAGGAATTACTCCAAAAAAGCCAAGTTTTGATTTACGTTTTCTTCCTGAACTTCCTCTTGAGCGCTGGAAGGAAATGGTCGTGAACGATTTTGAGGAGTCCCTCTTCCCCAATCACCCTGAATTACGCGAACTGAAAGAAAAATTTTATGAAGGGGGAGCGGTCTATGCCTCCATGTCAGGTTCCGGCTCTTCAATTTATGGCATATTCAGAGAGGAAGAGGCAGCAAAATGTCTGCGTGACAAATTTATGTCAACTTATAGCGGTGTTTGGTTGTTTGGATTATAGACGACATAAGCAAAACAAAGGCTTTCCGGCGTCTTACAGCGCCGTGCAGTCGTTAAAAGTCAGATTTAACATAATTTGGCGAAATATTTGCAGAAGTAAATTTAAAAATCAATCCGCTATGGGAAATAATAATTTTTATGACAATAAAGGTAGCGAACAAGAAGCTGCCAATATGAATGAATCTGTCAATCCGGAAGAACAGGGTGTCGGTATAGAAGATGTAGCGCCCGATGCGGAAACAGTAGAGGAAGCTGAGGCTGTTGAAGAAGTCAATACTTTGGAAAGTCAGGTGGAGGAACTTCAGAAGCAGGTTGAAAAGGAGAAGAAAGAATATCTTTTCCTGATGGCAGACTTTGACAATTTCCGTAAACGTACACTCAAAGAGAAAAGTGAGATTATAAAGAATGCAGGTGAGAATGTCTTGAAAGGCCTTCTCCCGATTATGGATGATTTCGAGAGAGGCATAAAGGCATCGGAAAACACCGATGACAGCACAGCTATTAAAGAGGGTATGGTGCTTATCTATAATAAGCTTAAAAAATATCTTGCCATGAATGGAGTCAAGGAGTTTGATCCTTCTGATGATACGTTCGATACAGAACGTCATGAGGCAATCTCAGTAGTGCCTGTGGCTGATGAGGCTCAGAAAGGAAAGATTCTTGACACTGTAGAAAAAGGCTACACCATTAATGATAAAGTGCTTCGCCATGCAAAAGTGGTTGTGGCTCAATAATGAGCATAAGAATTGAATAACAGACACAAAAAAATTCCACAAAAGAGATGGCAGCAAAAAGAGATTACTATGATGTGCTTGGCGTTTCCAAGAGCGCAAGTGCAGATGAGATAAAAAAGGCATATCGAAAGATGGCTATAAAATATCATCCGGATAAGAATCCGGGTGATAAGGAAGCTGAGGAAAAATTTAAGGAAGCAGCTGAAGCATACGATGTGCTGAGTGATGCCGATAAGCGTGCCAAGTATGATCAGTTCGGTCATAATATGGGTCCGCAGGGCTTCGGTGGCGCCGGTGGCGGAGGTGGTTTCTACAGCAGTGGCGGCATGTCGATGGAGGACATTTTCGCCCACTTCGGCGATATTTTCGGCGATATGGGTGGTGGAAGTCCTTTTGGCGATATGGGTGGCTCGCGTCGGGCACGCACTCGTCAGCATGTCAACAAAGGTACAGACCTGCGAATCACTGTAAAGGTGTCGCTTAAAGATATAATGTATGGTGTCGACAAGAAACTGAAGCTTCCTCGTCAGGTGGCTTGTGAGCATTGTAAGGGCACGGGTGCCAAAGATGGCACAGCTTTCCATACATGTGAACGTTGTCACGGCACGGGCTACATCAACAGAGTGCAGCAGACAATGTTCGGAGCAATGCAGAGTGAGGCAGTTTGTCCCGAATGCAATGGTGAAGGTAAGGTCATAACCGAGCCTTGTAGCTATTGCCATGGCACGGGTGTAGAGAAGAAGGAGGAGATAGTAAGCTTCCACATACCTGCCGGTGTTGAGGATGGCATGACTCTCACGCTCCGCGGACAAGGTAATGCTCCCCGACATGGAGGTGTGAATGGCGACCTTCTCATAGTCATCCAGGAAGAGAAAAATCCTGATCTTATCCGTGATGGCAACGATCTTATCTATAATCTTATGCTTGATTTCCCGACAGCTGCCCTCGGAGGATCGGCAGAAGTCCCGACAGTGGATGGTAAAGCACGCCTGAAGATAGCAGCCGGAACCCAGCCGGGTAAGGTGCTTCGACTCCGTGGAAAAGGTCTTCCTCAGATGAATAGCAGCATAAAAGGCGATCTTCTTGTAAACGTTATGGTATACGTGCCTGAAGCATTGACAGACGCAGAGAAGTCAGCCATAGAAAGTCTTAAGGATGCTCCGAATGTGGTGCCGACAGAATCAACTGCGAAGAGAATCTTCTCCCGTCTCCGTCATATCTTCAACAAGGAGAACAGAGGTGTTGAGTAACCGGAATATAAAAATAAGGATTATGCAAAATGCACAGACATCAATTTTTGAGTCTGTGCATTTTTTATATGACTGTCAGGACGCGGGCGAGGAGATTGCGGGTTGAACCTCCGAACTTTACTTTGTAGGATTTGGAGGCAGCATCGTAACTTTCAATTATTCCTTCTCCAAATACTTTATGACTTACTTTCGTTCCGGGAGCAAGAGGCGCTTCTGCTCCTTGACCGAGTTCATTATTCAGCATTGACACCAGACCTTCTGTGCCTGCTTTTAATACAGGATCAAGATTGCCTTCAATTTTAAGCATCCCTTCCGGCACTTCCGATAGAAAACGCGATGGATATTTCAAAGCACCGTTTTCATTCATATATCCTTCCGACTCACACAGCCATATCATCTTCTCGGCACGTGTCACTGCGACATACATCAGTCTTCTTTCCTCTTCTTCTCCATCCTGACGGCGTTCCCTGATAGAGCGATGGTTTGGAAAAATGCCTTCAGTGAGACCGACAACAAATACTTCCGGAAATTCCAGACCTTTCGACTGATGGATGGTCATCATCCTTACTTTTTCAGAATCGTTTGTGCGGTCTGCATTAGTGTAGAGGGCGATTTCCTGAAGATAGGAAATCAGGTCGGCATCTCCTTCATCAAGCCTGCCATTCTCAAACTCTTTCATGGAATTCATCAGTTCGGTGAGGTTTTCGAGACGTTCTTCTTCCTCATCGTTTCTATAGAGGTCAGCCAGCCCGCATTCTTTCAGCAACCAGTCAGTGAGTTCCGACACAGGCATAATTGCAACACGCTCACGGGCTGCATCAATAAGATTGAGGAAATTGCGTAGCTGTGGCTTATTGAAGGGTTTGAGGTCAATGTTTGAACGCAGCGCCTGCATGAGAGATATGTGCTCCTCTTCCGCTATTTTTGTGAGTGCCTTCATGGACGCTTCTCCGAATTTACGGGCAGGGAGATTTATGATACGTCTGAAAGAGAGGTCGTCGTTATCAGTTGCAACCATTCTGAGATAGCTCAGCACATCCTTTATTTCCTTGCGTTCGAAAAATCTTACTCCTCCCCACACAGAATAGGGTATATGTCGTTTTAAAAGCGACTGCTCAAGATGTCGGGATAGAAAACTGCTTCTATACAGAATAGCGAAATCGCTGAATCTCATCCCTTCCTTTACGCCCTCTTCAATGCGCTCCGCAATAAATTCTGCTTCCTCTTTTTCTGATTTGGAATGAAGGTGAACGCCTTGCCGTTCATTGAGCTTTATGGTGAAAAGTTCTTTTTTCACACGGTTTTTGTTGTGCTCAATTATGTGGTTTGCGACATCGAGTATGTCGGGAGTAGAACGGTAATTCTGATTGAGGATAATATCCGTATTAGCTTTGAAGTCAACAAAAATTTTAGGGTTTGCGCCTCTCCATTCATATATTGCCTGATCCGGATCGCCTACCACAAAAAGATTACCATGATGCTGTGTCAGGGCATGGAGCAGCTTCCAGTCGTCACCTGTACAATCCTGCACCTCATCCACCATTACATAGTTGAGCTTCTCAGTCCAATATTTCCGTGCATCCTCAAAATGGTTCAGGATATACAATGTGAAATAGAGCAGGTCGTCATAATCGAGAGCAAATTGCTTAAGCTGCAGCTTTAGGTATCTTACAGTTGCATCCGGAGCAATGGTAGAGGAACAAGGAAGGAGATGTTTCTGGATATAATGGGTCGGTTCGTAACCTTTAAGGGCAGCAACCCCTTTCAGGAAACGTTCGGCAGTAGTCTTGCGACGGTCCACACCGAATTCCTGCATTGCCTGACGAGCAAGCACCTTACCATCTTCCTCGTCAATAATGGTAAAATTTTTCGGATAACCTATCCGATATATTTCTCTTCTCAGAAATTTGGCACAAAAACTATGGATGGTACAGATGAAATCATTCACACTCCCTCTGTCGACCATTGTTGAGATGCGCCGTTTCATCTCTTGAGCCGCCTTGTTAGTAAAAGTGAGACAAAGAATATTGCCCGGGCTTATTCCAATATCATTCACCAGAAAGGCATAGCGGTGAGCCAGGACACGGGTTTTGCCCGAACCTGCTCCTGCCACAACTCTTACTCTTCCTTCTGTGGCTTCGACTGCTTCCTGTTGCTTATTATTAAGGTTCATATAAAAGAGCTACGGCATTAGCTGCAATGCCTTCTTTCCTGCCTGTAAAACCAAGACCTTCAGTGGTAGTGGCTTTTACAGAGACACAATCAACAGATATTTCCATCACCTCAGCGAGTTTAGCCCGCATGGCGTCAATATGAGGCTTGAATTTTGGAGCCTCTGCCATTATTGTAATGTCGACATTCCCTATTTCCCATCCTTTCTGACGGATAAGACGACATACCTCCCTAAGCAATAGTTTACTGTCGGCTCCTTTATAGGCAGGATCCGTATCCGGAAAATGATAGCCAATGTCGCGTAATGCAAGCGCACCAAGGATTGCATCACAAAGAGCATGGATTGCAACATCAGCATCGCTGTGCCCTAAGAGTCCGTGAGTGTGAGGTAGTTTAATTCCGCAAATCCATAGTTCCCTTTCTTCCACAAGACGATGAACATCGTAGCCCTGACCTATACGAAACCTTGTTTTCATATTTCTTGAATTAAATAATTAAGTTTTGTAAACTGAGCTTACCTTCTTTTCTTTCCGAATAAATCTCCGAGTCCTTCCATATCGAAAGAGAGTGTGAAACGCAGAGTTTGGTCAAGAGGTGAACTCTGGGCAGTCGCGAGCATATATGAGGCATCCAGCTGCACCACATTCAAAGAAAACCCCGCGCCGAAAGTGAAATAGCTTCTTCCTCCCTTCATGGCATTTTCATAGTTATAGCCCATTCGGGCAAAAAACTGCTGGTTGTAGGCATATTCAGCTCCAATAGAGACTCCTAACTCCTTCAATTCTTCTGAAAATCCTCCGGGAGCATCTGTGAAACTTTTAAAGATACCTGTTATGGGAGACATATTTTCCCATTTCTCCCTCGCTTCTTCATATTCAGTCTGTCCTTCCAAGGTATCCATATCATAGTCTTTCTGACGAGGCATTGTAGGAACCAGAAGTTTGTTAAGGTCAAGACCGAATGAAAGTGTGTTGTAATCCGCCACAGGAAACATAAACTGAGCTCCCAACCTCAAATTGGTAGGAAGGTAAGCATAGGTAGCACCATGATCATAACTGACTTTTGTACCTATATTGGAAATATCCACACCCCATGCAAACTGACATTCGTTTCTGCCGACCATAGGATAGGTGACGTAATATGCCGAGGCATCAAATGAAAAAGCACTCGCAGCCGTGTTTGATTCTCCGGAGAGTGTGTTATCAAAAGAAAGGTCAGACAATATATAACGTAATACTAACGCTACAGAAAATTTTTCAGAAAGTTTTCTGGAATATCCAAAATCTATTGCAAATTCATAAGGATTGATTGTCTGAACGGCGACGTCAGGATTATCAGAGTCTGCAGTGAATTCTCCGAGCGAGAAATAGCGGAAAGATGCACTTATTGCCTGAATATCGTTGTTGCCCGGTTTCCAATAGCCTGTGACATCAGCCAGAAAAATATCATTGACAATTTTCCGCAACCAGGGAGTATAAGACACGGCAACTGCTCCTCTACTGTATGTAAAAGGATATTTTGATGGATTCCAGAATTGAGCATTCACATCCGGGTCAGTGGCAGCTCCGAGGTTTCCCATTCCCGAACCACGCGCATCCGGAGTGATGCTCAGTGTGGTAACACCTGTATTGACCGGATTGAAATCTTCGTTTTTGATATCGTTTTGTGCCATGACATTTTCGGTTATCCCTAAAAGAGCCACCAATGTCAGGAAAGAAAATTTTTTCAGGAATTTCATGTTTTATTTTATTTCGATACGAAGGAGAGTCTTATTGGCTTTCTTTAACTCAATCACATCATTTATATCCACTTTTATCCCTTCCGAAAGATAAGGGAGGAGCAAATCTCCTATCTTTAGCGTATTGGCATTTGAAACAGCTTGAAAGACAGCTCCGATGGCATCATTGCTGAAATCGGGCAGAATTTCTTTTTCAATTACTCCATTTTTTAGTAACGATATAGGAGAATCCGTAAGAAAAGTATCTTTCGGATAAAAATCAGATAAAATGAGAGAGCGGTCGAAAGCCCACGATTTATCTGCCGGAAGACCTTTGTCGATTAATTGTTTACGTAATTCAGAAGCCCGGAAATGCACTCCGACTGCCACTTCAGAAAAATATCTTTCAGCAAATCGTTGTGCTATTGATTTCCCGAGACGGTTCACTTTAAGAACTAACGTCAGATGAGCTTCAATATGGGGAGCAAATTCAGGAATGTAGAAAGGTTTCCCCGGATTAGTTATGACAGAATCCGGAAGGTGATACCAAAACTCGGGCAACTTCCCCTTAATATTATTTTCTACGACAAAAGTTTTCATTCTTGTTGATTTGTGGTTAGCCTCATCTATTCTAAATTACTTCAGGAATCTGCATTCAGTCTATTGTAAATCAGAGCTAAATGAGCATAGATGGAGGTGTTTGACATCACAATGCCTTCTGCCACCTTTACCCGATAAGGCGTAAAATTCCATATAGCCCTTATGCCTTCACCGATAGCTGTGTCGGCAGTGTCTTGCGCTTTGTTGACAGGCACTGTGAGAATCCCTATTGTGGCAGGATTTTTTTCCATGACTTCTGCCAGACTTTCAATATGATAGATTGGCACATCTCCCACACGGGTTCCAATTTTAGAAGGGTCAACATCAAATCCGGCTACGATATTAAGACCATAATTAGATAATCCGGAATCCTGCATCAAGGCTTTTCCCAAACTTCCCGCACCAAATACGTAAGCCTTATGTGGAGTGCGGAATCCGAGAAAATCAGAAAGTGCCGACACCAATGCATCCACTTCATAGCCTATCCTCGTTTTTCCTTTTAGAGATAGAAACGAAAGATCTTTCGCAATCTGGGACGCGTCCACATTGAGCGCTCGTGAAATCTGGGTAGAGGAGACGTGTTCCACTTTCTGTGACTTCAGAATCTCGACGTATGCCAGATACCAAGGCAGTCGCCGGAGAGTAGGTTCAGGAAGTATTATGTCGTTTAGCATGAATATCTAAGACTTTTTCGTTTTTATCGAGAACTATTTTTTTGACATAGTTAAGCTGTAACTGCAAGTTTACGGGTCTTTGTGACAGTTCTTCCGTCTTTATCTTTAAGTGTGGCACGATAAAGATAGATTCCTCTCGGCACGCGGCTTCCTCCTACGGAGTTCAGATTCCAACCTATTTTTACAGAATTTGAAGAGCCGTTTAAGCTTGAAGTCGGACTTGTCCATACAATCTTACCGTTAAGGTCAAGCACTTCAATTGAGCATCCTAATGCTTCCGAAACACCATCGGTAGCTACTATGAATGTTACAGAAGAGGTGGCTGGATTTGTGTCTGTGTAAAGGGTTGTGATTGACGGTTGCCAATCAGCAGCTACTTTGAAATTGAGTGACGCTGATGAAGAGTTATTGGCATTATCCCAGACAGTCAGCGTCAGCGTGTGATCGCCCGGTTCCATATTTTTAAGGGGATATGAGATGCTCCCCCGGGTTGGATTCTCCGAATCCGGAAGATAATATAACGCTACGTCAGAAAAGAATTTCTTATTATCTATGGAGACAGAAATATTATGCCCGATTCCTACGTCTGAAATATTTATTCCGGAAGGGTCAGAGAAATTTGCAAGGAGAGTAGGCGAGGGATTCACAGACGAACCGTCGGTGAAAGAAGGAGTATTGAGATACATACCGGAAATCTCGGGTCCTTCATTATCCTCCGGGGAACCGGCATCAAAACCATAGATATAGAAACCGTCAAAACTTCCGTTTGCTTCCCTTCCATTATCGGAGGCAGCATATAAAGAAATCAGAGCCTGACTGAAATTATTTTCTATTTCTGAAGGGAGATAAACAGTAGTTGACCATTTGCCGTCAATTACCTTGACGCGTCCGCTATAAAGTTTTGAAGAACGGTCATTGTAATTAACAACTTTTCCATCTGCTCCATTACCATTAGTCGTTACGACCTTTTCAGCGTCATAAACGCTGAGTTCGGCTATTCCGTTAAAATCTTCTATTATGGAGCCGTCATTATCTGTCACAACTCCGTCAAGTCTGAATTGTGAACGGGCGCCGAGTACGGGCAAATCAATCTGATTGGTCACCGAGACACCGTCAATTGATTCAATTCTTATATTATGTTCCGGAATTGGAAGGCGTAAAGCCGGATCTCCACAGAATCCATAGCGCAGGCGGTTGTTGTCGCTTGAAAGACTGTTTTTCCCCTTGACCATAATATCTCCGACAGCAAGCTGTCTCCCCTCCTCATCTTTTGAGAAAAGATATTTGGAAGTAGCAATATTCAATGTCCCGTTAAGAGTGATGTAGACTGAACGGCTCGGACATATAAGACCGATAACTCCCCCGTCAGGATTCAGCCACATTTCTTCTCCTCCGCTTATGTCATCCGCATCCCAACGCAGGAAATTACATGTCGCCGCGTAAAGAAAGGGTAGGTTGCGATTTCTCAATCCTGTAATATCCGACCAGGTGAGCACATTCTCGTGGGTCCAGCTTTTGGGGCTGCCATGGCCGATATAATCAATCCATAATACTCCTTCATTCCATTTTTCAAGCAAACGAGATTTGGCTTCAGGATATACGGCGCCTGTGCCGGAATATGAAAGGGTATATGAATCGAAATATAGCTTTTCATAAGTGAAATTCTTCCCCTTATCCTGGGAAGTCAGTGTGGAGTGGACAGTTTCTGCCTGACTCAGATGGACACCGTTATCCTGATCGTCAGCAATAATCATAATGCTGTTGCGCCAGGCATTTCTTGTCGGTTCCTTGAGATATTTTTCTAATTTGGTTACTACACTTTCCGCTTCGGAGACAGTTTTTGCAGGCATACGCCCGACGGCAACCTGAATCTTGGCAGAATTCATATTGAGGGGTAGAATGTTATCTTCCAGCATTCCAATATAATCGTCAGTGCTGTAGGATGTGTTTTCTGAAAAATTAGTTTCTGTCTGCCAGATAGGTATGCGGGGGTAACCCTGACGCTTCACTCCCGGGGTTGAAAGTTTGTTGTCGTAAGTGGGGCGTGAAAATATCAGACAGTAACGAGTGTGCGGCACGCCCGCTCCAATAGCACGGTCATACCACATTTTCAGAAGTTTTCGGAAAGCCGTGACATCAGGGACACCGGAAGAAAATTCGTTATATATTTCTTCGGGAGTCAGGACTACACTTTTTAATCCGTCAGTCTGCTGATGCAGGTCTGCAAGTCTTGAGGCAGCTCCTTTAAAAGCTTCAGGAGCAATAATGAGCATATCGGGGATTTCGATAGAATGAATATCCTGATTTCTTACGTTACCCGCTGAACTGACAGGAGTGCCACATTTAGCAGGATTGAAAGCTACGTATTCATGATAACCTTCAGAGGAGGTAAACACGACGGCAGTTCCGTCTATTTCATAATTCATAAGTATAGGCACCAACGGATTGCTGACATCCCATATCTGAGTGGATTCGTTGCAACCTTCTATTCTTACAGAAACCGCTCTTGAAGGCTGCAGATAAAAATAGAGTTGATTGTCTTTAAGACGGAGTTCACGAGGATAGAACACTTCTATGTAGTCAAGGGCAGCAGTCTTGGCTATCCCTGTGTGTGAGTAATCCAGCTTTATGTCAAGTTTGGATGATTTTGATGCTCTGGCATTGAAGGATTGTTTTATAAGAAAAGTTTCAGCACTGGCGACTCCGGCAATTTTATTGCTGAGATTTTCTCCTCCATTCAGTGAAATGTCAAGGGTGGACACACCGTTTGTCACCATTGCTCCGAAACTGATGCGGGCAAATATCTCCCCTGTATTATCAGGCAGAGCAAAACTGAATGTGCGTGATGATTGTGTAATAAAGTCTTCTCCTAATAGCAATCTTCCGGTGTTTGAGGGAGCCATCAAATCCTGCTCGTGTAGCAATCTCTCCTGAAATGTCGTGATGGGAGTGGTCAATTCAGGAGTTGTGACTGTGGATTCCTCAGGCATGGGACGTTCCGCCTCCTTATCGCTTATGAAATAGAATGCTTCCTGTGAATAGGGATTCAGGGTATGGGCAGGATAATTGGCGGTAGTGGTCCAGGAGACATTTCCATGACCAAAAAAGAGAATACCCTCAGGAGTTACTACTGAAGGAATGATGGGAAGGTCGTCAGTCATCTTGTCAGTAAGTTGCTCGGGGAGCATTCTTCCACCTGCTCCATAGACATTCACTTTATCAGGATTACTGAATCCAAGAGATTTTAAAGTTGAAAGTGAAATCAGATGCATGCCCGATTCCCTGACTTTTATTTTTATCCATTTTCCGGAAGCGAGCTTGGATGTGGGGGCATAAAAATCAGGATTGAGGGGATGCATCTTCTGAGGATATAGAAGGAGTGTGAGGGCACACAATAAGGCAATGCACATCCTCTCTCTTGAAAATCGGTAAGAGAGGAATGATGAGAGGTGAGTTATAATAGATTTAAAAGAAAAAAACATATTAGCGCAAAAGACTCGTGAAGTGAATAAGTCTGTTATAGAATAACGTTAATATTATGGTGTATATTGTTATGGATATTGGAGAGAAACTGATGAATGATTTCATTGCTGATTGTAGGTTGTATAGGGCCAGAGAGCACCGTTTAAGTAACGTTTCCATTCTTCACGCGTTCCGCAAAATGCATTCAGATCAACATCCCCTTTAATACCGGGCACTTTTCCATGATGATTGAATTGCCAGAAAGTCCATTCGGCATAAATCGGATTTTGCGAGAATCCGCAAATCCAAAGCTGATAACCGGGAAATGATTCAGCAAGATAATCATAATAACCTGCACGGTTAGTATAGAAAGTCACTCTGTGCCCCAATAGATTGAGATAATCCACCATTTCCGTCAGGCGTTCATTAATAAGATCGGAGGGTATGGAATCAGGGTTGCCGAATTTTTCAACATCTATAACCAGTCCTAATTCCGGATGACGCGGCCCTACGGCTTTCATAAGGTTTAAGGCTTGTTCCACTCCGTCTTTGTCAAATCTGAAGAAGTGGTATATCCCTTTTTTTAGACCTGCCTTATTAGCTTTTTCATAGTTTATGCGGAAATTCTTATCTTTAAAATCCCCCCCTTCAGTTGCCTTGATGAAAACGAACTCAACACCACTTTTCTTAACTTTTTCAAAATCTATATCGCCGTTATGAGCCGACACGTCAATTCCCCTGATAGGAAACCTGTCAGGATCAACGTATGGCGGCGTCGTTAGGAATTGATGATATGCCCAGAATGCAGCGAAAATAAGCAATACACATACCACAAGAAAAGACGCAGCTACGATGATATCTTTTAGAGGTCGATTCGCAAATGGCAACTTCATGATACAAATTTAATCAAAATAATTTGAATTGCAATCCTGAAGGATGATTTGCAATTAGGAATTTTGATAATTCGTTATTAAACCTTAAATTTGCACTCATCAAAAAGGACATTCTCATTGCCGAAAAGCGAAGTTGGATTGGATGGATATGTGATTGGGTGATTAGGTGATGCCAAATTTGCGACTACTCATTGATGACTGATGTTGCCTACCATATAATTGTTTTAGTTGTAGCTGTTGTTGCCTTGTTTAAGGGATATTCCAATGGCTTCACAAGACAGGTATCCGGTATTTTAGGATTTGCTTTCGGCACAGTATGCTGTCATGTGTTTTCAGATGAAGTGGAGGGAGCGATAAAATGGATTTTGCCCGGCATAGGTAGTGTCCCCGGATCAACCTTTATCTACAGCGTGATAACTGTCGCCCTTATATACATAGTGGTCTTCATGGTGTTCAGGCTGTTGACCGGAATTTTACGGAGTGCCATGCAGGTGTTTTGCATCGGACTGCTTGACCGTCTTTTTGGGGCAGCTTTCTGTCTGGTGAAATATCTATTGCTGTTGTCGATAGCATATAACATCATAGTATGTATCAACCCATCTTCACCATTAATGAAGTATGCCAATGCAGATGACGGCAATATTGTTGAATGTGTGATGCTGCTTGCCCCTGAGCTTCTGGGATGTTATAGCTTCTCTGATCTTGCTCATATTCTTCAGCTCAGGGAGGCACGCAAAATCAGTCTCAACCAAACTCCTCTCCCTTACGTTATAACCATGGAAGCCGGTTTTACGGCGAGTAAAATACAGATAGAAAATGCTTAAAGTTGAAAATCTTCATGCCCGTATCAACGGAAAGGAAATATTGAAAGGTATCAACCTTGAAGTGCGACCCGGTGAGGTTCACGCAATCATGGGGCCCAACGGCTCCGGCAAATCAACACTCTCAATGGTGCTTGCGGGTAATCCTGCGTATGAAGTCACAGAAGGAAGTGTAAGCTTTTATGATAAAGATCTTCTGGCAATGCCTCCTGAAATAAGGAGCCACGAAGGTCTGTTCCTTGGATTCCAGTATCCGGTGGAAATCCCGGGTGTGTCAATGGTGAATTTCATGAGAGCTGCTGTCAATGCCAAACGTGAATACTTCGGAGAGGGACCGATGAGTGCTACGGATTTTCTTAAACTTATGAGGGAAAAGAGAGCCGTAGTAGAACTTGATACGAAACTTGCCTCCCGATCAGTCAATGAAGGCTTCTCCGGAGGAGAAAAGAAGCGCAACGAGATTTTCCAGATGGCAGTGCTTGAACCGAAACTTTCAATTCTTGACGAAACAGACTCAGGACTTGATATTGATGCATTGAGAGTAGTGGCTGAGGGTGTGAACAAGTTGAAGAACAATAATAACGCCACAATAGTCATCACCCACTACCAAAGGCTTCTTGACTATATCAAGCCTCAATTCATTCATATTCTTTATAAGGGAAGGATCGTCATGACCGGCGGTCCGGAACTGGCTCTTGAACTCGAGGAGAGGGGATATGACTGGATAAAGCAGAAGGTTGATGCAGAGGAGGGAATTTAATTAAGATGGAAATGAATGCTCTTAAACAATATATAGATCTTTTCACTCAGCATAGCGACCTTGTCGACGGAAATAGCGCTCACACTCTGAATGCGCTCCGGAGGGATGCTCTTGAGAGTCTGAAAAGTATGTCGTTGCCGGCGCCGGGTTCAGAAAATTATGAAACAACTGATCTGAATGCAATGCTGGCTCCTGATTATGGTATAAACATTGCCAGAGTAAACATAGACGCAAACCCGGGGGCTGCCTTCCATTGCGGCGTACCTAATATTTCCACATCGTTGTTTTTTAATGTCAATGATATTTTTGCCGAGACAGAAAAATCACACGATGGCTTGCCGGAAGGTATTTATGTAGGTAGCCTAAGGCGATTCTCAATTGACCATCCTGAAATCTCAAAGAAATACTATGGTTGCTGCGCGGATTTGAAGAATCCAATAGTAGCTCTTGATACACTTTTCGCACAAGATGGCATAGTAGTATGGGTGAAGGAGGGTGTAAAAGTGGAAAAACCTATCCAGATTGTCAATATTCTCCAGAATGGAATGCCTCTGATGGCAGTAAGACGCCTGTTGGTTATTGTCGAAGATAATGCGGAAGTCACTCTGCTTAGTTGTGATCACACCCAGAATCCTGATGTTGACTTTCTGGCGCTTCAGACTATTGAGATAATAGCAGGGGCTAATTCCCGTATTGACTATTATGATCTGGAAGAATCATCAGAAAAAACGTCTCGCCTTTCAGCTCTTTATTTGAAGCAGAGAGAGGGGAGTAATGTCCTCATAGATGGCATGACCCTTTATAACGGCAATACAAGGAATGAGTTTCATTGTGAGTTTGAGGGAGAGAATGCTTTCCTTAAGTTGCTTGGAATGGGTATAGAGGACAAGGATCGTCATCTTGACAACTATACTCGAGTTGAACATCTAAGAAAAGGATGCCACACGGACGAACTGTTTAAATATGTTCTTGATGATGAAGCTACGGGTGCGTTTACAGGTCTTATCCATGTCGTGAAAGGGGCGGATAAGACAGAGGCATACCAAAGCAACCGCAATATTGTCGGTTCTGACAAGGCAAGGATGTTCTCAAAGCCGCAGCTTGAAATATATGATGATGATGTGAAATGTAGTCACGGCACGGCAATAGGGCAGCTTGACGAGATGCAGGTATTCTATATGCGGACACGTGGCATTCCGGAAGCCACTGCAAAATTGCTGCTTAAACAGGCGTTTATGGCAGATGTCATAGATGGCATAAGAATGAAAGGATTAAAGGAGCGCCTTCAGCTTCTTGTGGAACGCCGTTTCGCAGGTTATACCCTGAATTGTTCTTCCTGTCATTCTGCTTGTGCTCAAGAGGAGGGTGAATAATGCTGACAGATAAAGACATTCTCGAAATACGTAAGTCTTTCCCTATACTTAATCGTGAAGTGTCGGGAAAAGCTATGATATATCTTGATAACACTGCTACGTCTCAGACTCCAAATAAGGTTGTGGAAGAGATAGCCAGGATATATACTACTTCCAAGGCTAATGTCCATCGAGGGGTTCACACCCTTTCGCAAGAGATGACCGATCTGCAGGAACAGAGCCGGGAGCATATACGACGTTATATTAACGCAGCGTCGCGCGAAGAGGTTATTTTTACCCGAGGCACAACAGAGGCAATAAATCTGGTGGCTTCGTCTTTTGGCAGCAGGTTTCAGGAGGGTGATGAGGTCATTCTGACTGTTATGGAGCATCATGCGAATATTGTGCCCTGGCAATTGCTGCGCGACAGATGTGGCATTGTGCTTCGTGTCGTTAATATAAATGATAAGGGCGAATTAGATATTGAGCAGTTCAGGTCATTATTTAATGAAAAGACTGTGATGGCTTCTTTCTGTCATGTGAGCAATGTCCTCGGAACAGTCAATCCTGTTAAGGAAATGGTTTCTTTTGCACATTCCAAAGGAGTTCCTGTCCTTATTGACGGAGCACAGGCTTCTCCGCACATGCTGATTGATGTCAGAGATCTGGATTGCGATTTCTATGTGTTTTCCGCCCATAAGATGTACGGTCCGACCGGTATAGGAGTGCTCTACGGTAAAAGGAAATGGCTGGAAGAGATGCCTCCTTATCAAGGTGGGGGAGAAATGATCGCCAAGGTTACGTTTGCACATACCACTTATGCCGAGCTTCCATTCAAGTTTGAGGCAGGTACCCCGGATTTTGTAGGAATAGCTGCATTTTCAAAGGCAATTGACTTCATAGAAGAAATCGGAATGGATAATATTGCAGCTCATGAACATGCACTGCTTGAATACACACAGGAAAAAATGGTAAAAGTGCCCGGACTGCGGATTTTTGGAACCGCACCTGATAAGAGTGCTGTAATATCTTTCCTCGTGGGTCGTTCTCATCCTTATGATCTCGGTCTTCTTCTCGATAAACAGGGTGTCGAAGTGCGCACAGGGCATCATTGTGCAATGCCATTGATGGATCGACTTGATATTCCGGGTACGGTGCGAGCTTCATTCGCTGTCTATAATACTTTCGAGGAAGCTGACGGATTTCTTAAAGCTCTGACAAGAGCTGCTGCGATTCTTGAATAGAAACTTTTATTAAAAAAATTAGCTCCCGTTACCTGGATAAGTATCAGATAGTGGGAGCTATTTTTTTTACTGCTATCAGATGTCAATAGTCTCTATCAACCAGTCAGTAAGGGTTCTTTTCTGAGTAGAGAAATTAGCTGCAATAAGGAAGATTGTGCGTTTATCGGCGGAGAAGGGACC
>JAIDPA010000230.1 GCA_029062985.1 Muribaculaceae bacterium | reverse complement strand
CTTATGCTTCTATCAATTTGTATTCCTTGTTATAAGAGGATAAATGAAGTCAGAAATACTCTTAACAGCATTTATTCTCTAAATGCAGACGTGAGTATAGAAGATTATCAAGTAGTCATTTCTGATAATGATCCTGAGGGAGAAATAGAACAACTATTACAAGAATTCCCTTATAAAAATCTAAAATACTTCAAAACTAAATGCGAGGGATTTATGAATTCCTTCCATGTACTAACCTATGCAGATGGAGAATTTCTCAAATTGCATAATAGTCAGAGTATGTTTAGAGAGGGGTCTATCAGGGCTATTTTAGATGATATAAGGAAAGCCTATGATAATCATGATTGTATTTTTTATACTAATGGAATGTTAAATAAACTTGATGTTTCAAAATTCAATGATTATAATGAATACTTAACCTCTCTTTCCTATTGGTCCTCCTGGAGTAATGGATTTTGTATTTGGAAAGAGGATTTAATAAAAATCCAAAATATAGAATTAAATAAACTCTTTCCTCACACATCCTTATTCTTAGCCATTCCCCAAAAGGATCATTACTATATAGATGATCGATACCTTTTTGATGTACAAAGGATTCCTAAAAGGGGGGGACATAATAAATTTGCTGCCTTCACAATTGACTATCCATCTTTGATTCATAATCAGTTTAAACAAGGTTTAATTGAAAAGAAAACATATAAGACTATCCTTAATGGAATAATGATGGAAATGCTTCCCAATCTTCTTTTTAATAAGTATATTGCAAGGATAGAGTGCTTCAGTATTGATAATTATAAAGAAAATATAAGATTATTCTTTCCTCAATATGCATATTATCTATCTTTTCTTCTGTCTCCTTTTGTTCCTCTTACAAAACTAAAAAATAGGCTTTGTAGAGTTCTAAAAGCTAAATAATACCTACCCGGTTGCTCGCATCCTTTATTAAGACTAAATAATTTAAATGAAAGTTGCTATTATCGGTACGGTTGGTGTTCCGGCTAATTATGGGGGATTTGAAACCCTCGTCGAACAACTTATCAGACACAATCATTCAGAAGATATCCAGTATGCAGTGTATTGCAGCAAGAAATCTTATGATGATGAACGATGGGTTTATCATGGTGCCAAAACCGAATATATAGGGCTAAATGCCAATGGCATCCAAAGTATTCCTTATGACATCCTTTCTCTTGTGAAAGCTTCAAGAAAAAGTGATGTCATTCTTATTTTAGGAGTATCAGGGTGTGCCTTTCTTCCTATTTTTCGTCTTTTCTCTAAAAAGAAATTAATAATCAATATCGACGGTCTTGAACATAGACGTGATAAATGGAACAAATGGATTAGAAAATTTCTTAAATTCTCAGAGAAACAAGCTGTCAAATATGCAGATGTGATAGTTACCGATAATCAGGGAATAACTGATTATGTTAAGGAAGAGTATGGCAAGGATTCTGAATTGATCGCTTATGGCGGTGATCACGTTTTAACATCTATAAACCCAGCAACAGAAGAGGAGGTTTTAAAGGAATACGATCTTGAAAAAGATGGATATGCTTTAGGTATTTGCAGAATAGAACCGGAGAATAATGTCCACATAATCCTGAATGCCTTTGAAAGAGCACAGAAAAAATTAGTCTTCATAGGAAACTGGGATAAAAGCGATTATGGGAAGAATTTAAAAGAAAAATATGAGGATTCCAAATTCGTAAAAATTACCCCTGCTGTGTATGATTTGGATAAATTAAATGTAATACGTTCCAACTGCAGCATTTATCTTCATGGCCACAGTGCGGGTGGAACTAATCCATCTTTAGTGGAGGCAATGTTTTTTAAAAAGCCTATTCTTGCTTTCGACTGTATTTATAATCGAGAATCAACTGAAAATAAAGCAACTTATTTTAGAGATGAGAATGAGTTGATAAAGCTTCTGCAGTCTCCAAAAGAAGAACTTGATTTAAATGCAATAAATATGTTGGAAATAGCTCAACGCCGGTATAAATGGTCAACAATCGCTTCCCAATATGAACATTTGTACTGAATTATTTCGGTATTATCTCCACGAAGAATAAATAAGTTTTTTTGGTTGGCAATAATCTCAAAACAGAAATCACATTTCCTCAAATGTTTTTAAAGATTTTATTTTCTCTTTCTCTATTCCTCTCTTCTTCAATTTTAGTTTTTTCCAATCCTACTGCTAACCAGCCAAATCCGATTTTAATCGGTGTAAATCTTATCGAGCAGACTTCTTCAGCGGAAGCTGCTGATTATTGCAGGTATTACAATTTATCTGAACAGAATAGTTCGGATTCGGCTTGCGAGTTTATGGCTTCGGATGGTTCTAACCTTTATTATTACGCAACCGGCACAGAATTCCCTCAAAAGGTAGTGGTTACTACTACTGTTCCAATAAAAGATATAATCAAGACTATTGAATCTTGCGGTTTTTCAAAGTCTAATAATAGGGATTTGATAGTTAAGGATAAGGATTGCATCGTTTATTCAAAGGGAACGAAACTGAGTTCTGTCATTACTCTGTGTGTAATCAGTAAGAAAAAGCCTTTAAAGGTTACTATTATTAAGCAACGAATATCAGATGTTGTCAATTGATTAAAAACTCAATTTAACAATACTGTTACTCAATTTGAGTAATGGTTTCCTCTCCCAAAAGTTGCAGGATATGACCTCTCTCTATCCGGCTCTCTCTATCTTTGCTCTCGGTTTCGGGTTGATGCGCACTCTCTTCCATCCCGAAACAAGAGACCATTGACTTGCTGCCAAACCATTCTGTGAAACCGAAATACTTCACGATAATCCGTGCTTTCTCCCGGTATGCAACCCCTCTGCATCTTCCGCCCGGGCATAGCGCTTTCGATACCCGGCTATTTTATTTTTGCCGACAGTCTGTGCGCATGTATGCTGCCGGATCCGTGGTGTGAAACGTCAGTCTTTCGATTGAGGTTTTTCAATTAGCCTCTTACTTTCTGACTGACACAACTCCTAAATGACTGAGACTCAAAAAAGATTATTAAGCCTCTGTCCCCAATCTCGTCTCACTGTCGCCTTCCTGATCCGTCGGCGTCATAGTCACCGTTGAGTTCCCTTGCGCGCGTCGGCACGCCTCGGATGGACGGGACCTTTCCATCCGGCTATGCCTTAAAAGTTATACCGACGCGGGGTTGATGCTTTTTCACTTTCTTCCGCCTCATATCCCCCTGAGCTTCCGGACGTGATGCCTCACAGCTTCCTGAAAAGTGTTCTTCTCCATTATATCCCGTACCCTTGCTATTGTCGGATAATACTCTAAGCAGGACACTGGTATCGAGACCTTTCAACCGGCGCCCCCTAAAGCCTTCACCTGTTGGGTGTGAGTTGTTTCATTTAGGTTTCTTGTCCGTGCGGGGTCATAACTTCTCAGGCTCCCCGATACTGAATGGGGTGCTCTCATTGCTTACGCAAACCCGTTGATACTGTTCATCTATGGCTGCCGGAGCAAAGCACCATACAATCCCTCTTTTCCCACCACATTGGGAATATTCTCATAAACTCGGGCACAATTTCGATTGCGCCCGAGTTTTTCTTTTTCTTAGGACTGTCTGCATCCGAAAAAAGTGATAGTATAATTTTTAAAGGATTAATTCATAACAATTTTTTCAATTAAACGGTTCTTAAATAAACATTATCCTCATTACTTTCGTCAAGAAAATATCTTAATAGAAATAATTATGAATAAAAGATTTAGAACAGTTGCATCTTTAGATGATAATACTCTTTTGAGAATCATTGAGACGGAGTTTAAAAATAACCCGGATAGCTTTTCCTCCGGTCCCATTAAAGAAGGTTTCTCAAGAGATGAAAACTTTCTAAAAAATACTTCTGCTCGTACCATACCTCAAATTGAAAAGTGGTTATGACTCCGGTTCATCAATCTCCGCCTAATGCCTAACGTCTCTCGCCTTGAGCCTAATCCCTAAAAACCTAATGCCTAATTTTCATCTTTCAATTTTTTTCACTAACTTTGAATTCTAAATCATTTACTATTACCCTCTATGAAAAAATATAATATTGCTGTCGCGGGGACCGGCTATGTCGGTCTCTCTATAGCTACCCTGCTCGCACAGCATAACCACGTTACGGCTGTTGACGTTATCCCTGAAAAAGTGGAGAAAATCAACAATCGTATCTCTCCTATTCAGGATGACTATATAGAACTCTATCTCGCAAAAAAGGACCTTGACCTCACCGCTACTCTCGATGGGGCGAAGGCGTATGCGGATGCGGATTTCGTGGTCATCGCTGCTCCTACTAACTACGATTCTCAAACTAACTATTTTGATACCCACCATATTGAAGACGTTATCGATCTCGTCCTTTCCGTTAATCCGGATGCCGTAATGGTCATTAAGTCAACAATTCCTGTCGGTTACTGTCGCTCACTTTACGTGAAATACGCGGCTAAGGGTCTCAAAAGATTCAATCTCCTTTTCTTTCCGGAGTTCCTGCGCGAAAGCAAGGCGCTTTATGACAACCTCTACCCTTCACGCATAATTGCCGGAGTGCCGAAAAAAATCAAGGACCCGCGGTTTGCTGAAGAAAATGCTGCTATTGAGAAAGTGGCTGACATTGAATTTCTTGATAAAGCTGCCCATACTTTTGCCGACCTGCTGAAACAGGGTGCTGAAAAAAAGGATATCGACGTGCTTTATATGGGTATGAAGGAGGCTGAGGCTGTCAAACTTTTTGCCAACACTTACCTTGCCCTGCGTGTCAGCTATTTCAATGAACTTGATACTTATGCCGAAGTCAAGGGTCTCGATTCGAAAGCTATTATTGAAGGAGTCGGTCTTGATCCCCGAATCGGCTCTCACTATAACAACCCTTCTTTTGGATATGGGGGCTACTGTCTTCCTAAGGACACAAAGCAGCTCCTCGCCAACTATGCCCATGTTCCTCAGAATATGATGAGCGCTATCGTGGAAAGCAACCGTACCCGTAAAGATTTTATTGCTGACCAAGTGCTTCGTCTTGCCGGCTGGTATGGCTACAGCCAACATAATGCCTATCAGAATTCTGAATCGGAACCATGCGTCATCGGGGTTTACCGCCTCACCATGAAGTCGAACTCAGATAATTTCCGTCAGTCTTCTATTCAAGGGGTTATGAAAAGAATAAAGGCTAAGGGCGCACAGGTGATAATTTATGAACCCACTCTTGAAGACGGTTCCACATTTTTTGGATCACTCGTGGTCAACGATCTTGACCGTTTCAAGAAATTGAGCAGTGCTATTGTAGCTAACCGTTACGATGCCGTGCTTGATGATGTTTCTTCAAAAGTTTATACCCGCGACATCTTCAGGCGGGATTAGGTCAGCCGTTAGGCTCAAGGCTCAAGGCTGGAGGCTCAAGACCAGTTGGGGAACTTCGGAGAAGATTCCCACCCCAGTTAGCTTGAGTTAAGAATACCTAAAGCCTAATGCCTAATGCCTAATGCCCAATCACCTAATCACCTAAAGCCTAATAACCTAAAAATATTTTCAAATTATGAAAGGTATCGTTCTTGCCGGCGGCTCCGGAACCCGCCTTTACCCTATCACCAAAGGAGTCAGCAAACAGCTTCTCCCGGTGTTTGACAAACCGATGGTCTACTACCCCATCTCAACATTGATGCTCGCCGGTATTCGCGACATCCTCATCATATCCACTCCGACAGATCTTCCCGGGTTCAAGCGTCTGCTTGGCGACGGCTCTGATTATGGCGTTAATTTCACATACGCTGAACAACCTTCTCCCGATGGTCTCGCACAGGCTTTTATAATCGGAAAGGATTTTATCGGCGATGATTCCGCTTGTCTTGTCCTTGGCGATAATATTTTCCATGGCGCCGGTTTTTCAAATATCCTTAAAGAGGCGGTTGAAATGGCTGAAAAAGAGAAGAAAGCTACTGTCTTCGGTTATTGGGTGAACGATCCTGAAAGATATGGCGTAGCTGAGTTTGACAAAGAGGGAAACTGCCTTTCTATTGAGGAGAAACCTAAGCATCCCAAAAGTAATTTTGCCGTCGTAGGTCTTTATTTTTATCCCAATAAGGTGGTCGATGTGGCAGCCAATATC
>JAIDPA010000023.1 GCA_029062985.1 Muribaculaceae bacterium | reverse complement strand
AGAGGGGTATAAGAGACAGCTCGCAGACTACACAAAAGCACAGGAGAAAAACGCTCCCGTGTCTTTATACGTGCGTCAGGCGCGTGAATGGATTGATAGGGTAGAGCAAGCCTTACCCGAAACTGACGGCAAGACCATAACCCAAATCCTCCCTCTCTACGATATTATCCACGGCATTGCCTACGGCAAACCATCAGACGGCACCTTCGCCGACAAATGGTACTCCGCAGCCCTCCGCAACCTACCCAAAGGCGGCAATGCCGATAAGGTAGTGCTAATGTACTGGATTCAGCATAAGACCCTCCATAACCCACGCACCGTAGGGCTTAACCTTCTCACATGGTACACCCACACCCTGGACACCTGGATGCAGGAAGCCCGCACCTACCATCCCCTCTCCAACCACACTCCACGAGAAGCCCGTCGCATAGCTGACTTCCTCCAGACCGCCGACCTTTACGCCTGGACCGCCGATCCAGCCTCCTTCAAAACTACCCTGAAAGAAAAGATTGGGTGATTAGGTAATTGGGAGATTAGGTGATTGGGGGGAACTTCTCCGAAGTTTCCATATCTTGTACTACAACTCAAGCGCGAAGCCGTTTCCGTCAGGGGCTGTGCCCCGCTCTCCAAGAGCAAAAAAAGACATCACTATCAATTTCAAGCAATCGAAAAATCTATTCCACACACAATCATATTCTGGATTGCCGAAATTGATAGCTTCTTCTAACCCCTAATTTTAATTACAGCCAACCTATATCCGGAAGTGATTCCGGAAAGAGAAATTATTTCTACTAAGAAATTTTCGCTTAAAGAAAATGATATAAATCCACTCTTTTAAAGGTTTCCATCTTTCCTAAGTTACTTAAAAAGTTTATTTTTTCTGATCTGGTAAAGCCTTCATATCATTATGTTAGGCTAAATATCGCTAAAATATTTAAAACAACAGATGGAATTCCTCAACTAAGGCAAAGAGCTGAATCACCATTGAAAATAGAGGGTCGATGGTGATTTAGTTCTTTGCTTTAGTAAAACTTTTAATGACGGAGTAATAGATATAAAGAAATAAATATTTCCAAAAATATTTATTTCTTTATTATTCATCTTCTTACAAAAATTGTTCTAAACTTTAGCTAAATCAAGATATGACAGACCTTGAAATTCTCATTAGTAGAATTGAAATGTATAATTACCCGAATCGCTTCTCAATTTTATTCCCCAACTAATAATTATATCTCTATTTCATTATAAGACATTAGAATTATTTTGCCATAAAATAATAGTATTCACTTCAACTATTTTTATAATTTTCAGAATGAAACGTAAAGCAGTTATCATGATTCTTGCTCTGGCTTGTTTCCCGATATTTTCCACAAGCGCAGAAGAGAGCACAATTTCTGAAACTCCGGTTCTGACGTCAGAAGGAAATCATTCTGATTCGGAGGATATACCGGCAGATGAGAAAAACAACTGGGGAGGGAAGCTTATCAAATCTCCTTTTGGTCTCGGACTTGACCTTCAGACAAAATATGTGTGGCGAGGTATGGAGATGATGACCGAAGACTCAGCTCCGGTGTTGTTTCCCTCAGTCAGCTATTCCTACAAAGGGCTGTACGTCTATGCTATGGGAGGATACGCTGTAAACGGAAAGTATGCTGAGGTTGATTTGGGAATAAGCTATTCTGTAAATGGCTTTTCAATTGCCTTCAACGACTATTATTATCCTACGACAAACACAAATGCTGACAAGTATTTCGGCGGTGGAAAACATACAGGACACTGGCTTGAAGGTGTTCTAAGCTATGCGCCTGAAAAGATTCCACTATGGGTTACGCTAAGTAACTTCTTTTATGGTGCGGATAAGTACACAGATGCTTCGGGTAAAGAGAAACAGGCATATTCGACATATCTTGAATTAGGCACATACTACGACTTCCTCAACAATAACCGCATCTCACTTGGAGTCGGAGCTGCCCTCAATAAATCATGCTACAACGGTTACGAACATGATTTCTCAGTTTGTAATCTTGAGCTGAAATATACCTATAATGTTCAGTTCAAGAGTGGATGGGCTATTCCCTTAAGCGTAGCCTATATCTACAATCCGGTGTTTGATAAGTCATTCATCAATTTCACTGCTAATCTTGCTTTTTAAAGGAGTCTCTGATAATGGCTAAAAGGAATGCCATAATTCTCGCAGCAGGAACCTCGACACGTTTTGTGCCGCTTTCAGAGGAAACTCCCAAAGCTTTACTTAATGTAAAGGGAGAGGTTCTCATAGAAAGACAGATAAGACAGCTGAGAGAAGCAGGAGTGGATGATATAACTGTTGTCACAGGCTACAAGGCTGAAATGTTTGAATATCTGGAAAAGGATTTCGGAGTGCGCCTTGTTTTCAATGAAGATTACGCCCGCTATAACAATACTTCCTCTCTGATCCGCGTCATCGATCGCCTTGATAATACATTCGTATGTTCATCAGATAATTATTTCCCGGATAATGTTTTCCTGAATACACCTGACAATGGCTTTTACAGTTCTATGTATTCTGAAATGCCTTCCGGAGAATATTTCCTCGCTACAGATGAGGAAGACAGAATCATGGATGTCAGGGTAGGAGGGTCCAAAGGTTGGTATATGGTCGGGCATGTCTATTTTGACTCTGCTTTCAGCAAGGCTTTTTCACGACTTCTTTCCGATGAGTATTCTAAGGAAGAAACACGCCTGGAATACTGGGAGGATATTTACAGGAAGTATATATCTGTACTTCCCCCTCTTTTCATCAAGCGTTATTGTCAGGATGAAATTAGAGAATTTGACACACTTGACGAACTCCGAGATTTCGATCCCGGCTATATTGACGATACCCGCTCTCCTATCATAAGGAGTATTGCTGAAAAGTTAGGTTGCAGGGAAGGGGAGCTTTCCGGATTCCTGAGGGAATCACCCAAAGATGCCCCTCTTGAATTTTCTTTCCTGAAAGACGGAAGTCGCCTCCTTTATAGATTCGCTGACGATTCAATTTCTATCAGATGAAAACAGCCGTAATACTTTGTGCGCGCAGGGAGAAGGATTCGGATATTCCCTATCCCGTCATGCCCTTTTCAGAAGATGGCACCACACTGATTGACCGCAATCTGTCCCTGCTCAGAGAGGAGGGTATAAGCAGGATAATAATAGTCGTGGGCTACCGCCATGAACTTTTTGAACGATTCAAGGCTGAGGATACGGAAATAGTGTTTAATCACGATTTTGAGTTCACATCCTCTATGGGTTCATTGGCTTGCTGCCGAGATTTGATTGAAGATGATTTTCTCCTTGTCGAGGGCGACACTTTCTTTGAGCATGAAGTGTTAAAAAGATTGATGCAATCTCGGGATGGCAATATGTTCACAATGACAGAGGAAAGCGGATCGGGCGATGAGTGTTTTGTGGAGACCCGTAATGGCTATATCCTCAATATATCAAAAGACAGACACAGGGTCCGTAGGTTTGAAGGGGAACTGATGGGCATTTCCCGTATTTCCCTTCAAACATTTAAAGGTATATTATATCTTTGGGACAACTCGGACAACTCCGTACTCAATTATGAGTATTTAGTTATGGATGCGACCACTCCTCTTGACCGTCCAGTGTTAAAATTCAGGAATACAATATGGGGTGATGTAGATTCCAGGGATGACTTCAAAAAACTCCGAAATAAATATTATCTGAACCTTCGGAGAAAGGAGAATCCCTATGATGAGGCGAACTTAAGAAATCACATAGCAAATATTTTCGCAACAGAAGATGTTTCCTCAGCCAGGATAACGCGCATTGGCGGAATGAGCAATAAGAATTTCAGGGTAGAGTTCAAGGGAAAAGGTTATGTGCTTCGTGTCCCCGGAAATGGATCCGAGGGTATGGTGGAGCGTTCAAACGAGGAATTCAATGCAATAGAGGCATGCCGGCTTGGTGTAAATCCTCCGGTAAGGTATTTTGATTCCACGACAGGTATCAAACTTGCAGACTTCATAGAAGATGCAGAAACGCTGAATGCAGCCACTATTCAGCGACATTCAAATATGAAGAAAATTGCTGAGATTTATCGTAAAATCCACGATTCACATATCCGGCTCAGGAATGAGTTTAATATCTTTCAAGAGATTGAGAAATACGATATTCTTATTCAGAAAGCCGGTGCGCAGATGTATCCCGGATGGGATAGCGTACGCAGAGAGGTCATGCAGCTTGAACAGCGTCTCAACCGTCTTGGAGTTGACCTGAAGCCCTGCCATAATGATGCCCTTTATGAAAATTTCATAAAGGACCCTTCAGGACGAATCTATCTCATTGACTGGGAATACTCGGGAATGAACGACCCTATGGCAGACTTGGCAGCCTTATTTTTAGAGGCTGAATTTGAGGAAGAGAACGCAGATTACTTTTTAGAGAAATATTTTGAGGGCAATATCCCTCCGCAGGTAAAAGAGAAAATATTATGCTACCAGATACTCTGGGACTATCTCTGGGCGCAATGGACCGTGATAAAGGAATCAAAAGGTGATGATTTCGGGTCTTATGGTCAGGATAGATTCAATCGTGCGGTAGCAAATTTAAAACTTATTCAGAACAGGTAAAAAAGATGAATTCAGAAAACAGAAAAATAGATTGGACCACCATGCTCATACCCTTCGGTATAGTCATCGCATTGATGGCTGTATTCATGGCATGTCCCGAACAATCAAAGAATGTCGTAGATACCCTTCGTGGTTTTTTTGGCGATACAATTGGAATTTATTATCCTATTCTTGCCATCGGATGCGTTCTTTGCTCCCTTTATCTTGCTCTTACTCCTAAGTATGGCGATATAAGACTGGGAAATACCGACCGTCCTGCATATTCAAATTTCAAGTGGGGCACCATGATATTCACATCTACCATGGCAGCAGACATAATGTTCTATTCATTGATTGAATGGGCACTGTATGGAGGTGAGAAACATGTCGCAGATCTCGGTGGAATGCAGATGTGGGCACCAACTTTCACACTCTTTCATTGGGGACCACTCGCGTGGGGGTTCTATGTTATACTCGCCGTGTGCTTTGCATTTATGATTCACGTCCGCAAACGTCAGCGCCAGAGATTTTCAGAGGCATGCCGACCACTGCTTGGTAATGCCGTTGACGGTTTCTGGGGGAAGGTTATTGACGTCATTGCTATATTTGCAGTAGTATGTGCGACAGCCACCACATTCTCACTCGCTACTCCGCTGCTGACTAACGCAATGGGTTCCGTATTCGGTTTCACTCCGACAACC
This sequence comes from Muribaculaceae bacterium, assembly GCA_029062985.1. Taxonomy (GTDB): domain Bacteria; phylum Bacteroidota; class Bacteroidia; order Bacteroidales; family Muribaculaceae; genus Lepagella. Next base: position 20,445 of record JAIDPA010000023.1, on the reverse strand, counting down.
GGAATTACCATAGTGGTTCTGCTTCTTATATGTGCCGTTTACACCATAACAGTGCTTTTCGGTCTGAAGGGTATAAGCAACCTTGCGAGTTTATGTTCATATCTGTTTTTTGCCTTGCTTCTCTACTTCCTCTTCCTTGGAGGAGAGACTCAATATATTATTGAGACCGGTCTGCAGTCTCTCGGCAATATGATTCAGAACTTTGTCGGTCTTTCTACCTATATGGACCCTCTTAGAGAGAATGGTTTTGCCCAGAACTGGACAGTTTACTATTGGGCTTACTGGCTTGTATGGTGTGTGGCAACTCCCTTCTTCATTGCCATCATATCAAAAGGAAGGACTATCCGAAATGTAGTATGGGGATCATTCGGGTGGGGACTTGCAGGCACCTACATGTCGTTCATCATTCTCGGAAACTACGGTCTTGCTCAGCAGCTCAAGCACGGTGTTGATGCCGTCGGTCATATTAATAATGGGGGAGAGATGTATGATGCAATCCTCATGATATTTGATACTTTGCCTTTGCCATGGCTTGCCCTGATATTGCTTACAATCACTATGATTGCTTTCTATAGCACGACTCTTGACGGAATCACTTACGTTACGTCCTCTTATAGCTATAACCAAATTTCTCCTGATGAGGAACCTTCACGCAAGGTGCGCGGTTTCTGGAGCATCATGCTTATCCTCCTTCCCATAGCACTCCTTTTCGCCCAAAACTCTCTTTATAGCCTTCAGGGAGTCACTATTATTGCTGCCTTCCCGGTAGGACTTCTTTTGATTCTCATAGTGGTGAGCTTCTTTAAGGATTGCAGTAAATGGTTGAAAAATACTGATGGAATATGATAGATGCCAAGCTACAAGATGAATTAAGATATAAATTTAATCCTGAAGGGTCTGTATTAAGACGAGCTCAGGAAACAATGCTCTCGCTCCTGGTTTTTCTTGACTCAGTGTGCAGGGAAAATAACCTTTCATATTGGTTAGATGGAGGTACGTTGTTGGGAGCCGTCAGACACGGTGGATTCATCCCTTGGGACGATGATACTGATGTTTGTATGCAAAGGAAAGATGCGATGTTACTGATGGATATTCTTGGAAACAAAATACATGAAGGACATATTGTCCTACAGAACAGAAAAACAGAAAAGAATTATCCTAACTCATCCTGGATGACCTTAAGGGATACTGAGAGCCGGTATATTCAAGACTCATACGCACATAATAGATTAAAGTTCCAAGGTCTCCAGTTAGATATCTTCATAATGGAAGAGGGAATTCCATCTTACATAAAACGTTTTGGTAGTCTTTTACATAACGTTTTAATTACGTCTCCTCTTTCAAATAGTCATCACATCGGCTTTTTACGACCTTTAGTGAATTTAAATCACAGAATTCTTGATAGAATAACCTATCCGTTACTTAGAAAATTTAAGAATAATAAAAGAATATTGAATTATGGGATAGGATCTCCCTTTAGTATTACTTATCCTGCAGAAATTGTGTTTCCTCTAAAGGAACTATCATTCGAAAATAAATTGTTTTTCTGTCCTAACAAACCGGAAGACTATTTACGTATAGAATATGGGAATTGGGAGGAAATACCATCATTTGAAAATATCGGAAGTCACAATGCGCAGATCCAATTTTTAAATAATGGTGGTTGTGTAAGGGAAATAGGCAAGTGAAAAAAGAGCAACACCCTTTCTATTTTTTAGAGGACGCTAATCTTGAGTTTCGAGTAATATTTTTTTTGCAAGAGAAATTTAATGGCTTCTGTTAAAGTAAATATCACTTTAAACGTCATCAATACAGTATTGGGTCTATTGTTCCCTTTGATTACATTCCCATACGTGTCAAGAATATTGATGCCAAGTGGAATCGGTCAGATTCAATTCTATCAATCCATAATTAATTACATTGTCTTATTATCATCTTTGGGGATTCCCTTATATTCTGTCAGGGAGATAGCTAAGGTGAGGGATGATGAGGTCGTAAGAAATCGTACGACAGCTGAAATTCTGACATTGCATGGATTGCTCAGCATCATAGGCTATCTCATAGTCTTTGTTTTGATATGTACTGTTACGAAGATATATTCTGACTGGCCTCTATTCCTTTTATTAAGTTCTTCAATTTTTTTTAATGTAATTGGAGTCTCATGGTTTTATCAGGCGGTTGAGGATTTTAAGTATATCACAATCCGCTCTTTAATTGTGCGGGTCGTAGCGATGATTGCTCTTTTTGTATTCGTCAGAACAAAAGATGATATCTACACATACGCCATAATATTAGTAGGGGCAGAGGTCGGAAACTATGTTTTTAATTTTTATCGCCTCCGCCATTATATGAGCTTTTCAGAAGTCAGTTATTCCGCATTAAAGATAAAACGCCACCTGAAGCCTATCATTAAGATTTTCCTTCTGAATTTTGCCATCAGTATTTATGTAAATCTGAATCCCATAATGTTAGGATTTATGACAGATACCACAATAGTCGGCTATTATACATCTGTCACAAAGATAATCCGTGCGAGCAACGGACTCACACTCGCCTTAGGTTCTGCTCTCCTCCCGCGTCTGTCAAATTATTTTGGATCAGGAAGATTCGAGGAATTTAATATATTGAAACGTAAGGCTCTTGATGTCATCATGTTGCTCTGTGTCCCCTTATCCATGGGAATTTTTATAGTTGCTCCATATCTGATACCTGTCTTTTCAGGGAAAGAGTATATGCCGGCAATACTGACCTTGCAGATCAGCGCGCCTGCTATTTTGTTTTCAGCCTTAAATTATATTATTTCGATCCAGATTCTTTATTCTCAAAACAAAGAAAATTTGGTTATTATGTCAACAGCCGGAGGGGCAGTTGTGAATGTGATAATTAACTTACTGCTTATTCCGCACTTCCAACAAAACGGAGCGGCTGCTGCCGGATGTCTTGCGGAATTGGCAGTTCTGATATGCTGCTTTCTATTTGGGCATAAATATATCAGATATAATTTTATCAACCGGAATAACCTGGAAGTGATTGTGATGGCGGTACTGAGTTGTCTGGCAGCCTGGGGTATAGGCAGAATGACTCTTACATCTGATATCTATATTTTAGGATTACAGATAGTGGTTAGCGTAATCATATATTGCGCAGGACTTTATCTGCTCAGGAATAAATTGTTCATGGAATATTCCGGTATGATTCTTAATAAATTGAGAAGAAACAGATTTTAATGATAAACTGAGGATGAGGAAGTTTGCAGGATATATTTTAGATTTCATATCGAGAATAATTATTCTTTTGAAAATACAAGAATTAAATTATTTTTATTCCCGATTCAAAAATAGAATATGCTCGAATATTTTAAAACTTAAAATAAAGAGTAATCATAAGATATTCCTGCAGACCCCATTCCTGATTTTTGGTGAAAAAAATATTTCGTTAGAAGGGAGTTTCTTTTCTCTGCCGGGATTAAGAATAGAATGTATTGAAAAATATAACGGGGATTTTTTCTCACCAAGACTTGAGATTGGAAAGAATGTTTCTTTCAATCAGAATTGCCATATAGGGTGTATTAATTACATACGTATCGGAGCTAATGTATTAATAGGCAGTAATGTCCTGATTACAGATCATTCTCATGGCGCCACAAATAATACAGATATCATCCCTTCAAAGCGCCCTTTGTATTCAAAGGGTCCGGTAATTATTGGAGACAACACCTGGATATGCGAAAACGTATGTATCCTGCCAAATGTAAGAATAGGTTGTAATTGTATAGTGGGCGCAGGTGCAGTAGTCAGTAAGGATATCCCGGATGATTGTATCGCTGTCGGTAATCCTGCGAGAATAATAAAAAGATAATTGCATATCCTGAGGGCAAACCTTAAGTTCAATGATTTATTACGCAATTCCGTTAATTTTAAGTCTGATAGGAGTAAATTCTTTTGAATTTAAGCACACCTCATCTAAAAAACGTTATCTACTTTGGATTGTGATCTGTGTCTATATGATTCTTCTAATAGGATTGCGATTTGAGGTCGGAGGTGATACTCTAAGCTACATGGGTGATTATCAATGGCGTCCATCCTTATCTGAGTGGGAGCTAAATTTTCTTGATAAATATCAACCGGGCTACACTCTATTATGTGCCGTTGGTAAATCCTTGTCAAATGAGTTTTATGTCTTTCAACTCATACATGCTACAATTTTTAATGTCCTTCTATTTTATTTTATAAAAAAATATACCCGCTATATCTTTGCTGCGTTTATTTCAGTTTTCCTTTGCTGTTATCTTTATTTTGCGACAGAAGTTCTCCGTGAAGTCCTGGCTGTGATGGTTTTCACAATTAACTATGAAAGCTTTAAAGAAGGAAAATGGTTGAAATATTATTTAGGAGTTGTCTTAGCCATGTTTTTTCATGTTTCTGCTGTCTTTCTTTTATTTTTGCCATTACTGAGAAATCTTAGATTTAATAGAAATTACTTTCTTATTCTTTTGGGTTTATCATTTTTCTTATTTCTAAGCCGGAATATCCTGACAGCAATATCATCCTTTCCTCTTTTTATGGGGAAGATAGATTCTTATATTAACTCCACCAGCACAGGATTTCTTTCTGATTTCTTAAACTTATTGAGATATTTTTTCCTTCCCTTCTGTTTTGCCATTGTATTAAAGTTTTTCATTCATAGGGAGGTTAAGTTTGAGAATATGTTGGCTATCCTTTGTCTGGTAGGGCTTGCTTCATATTTCAATTATATAATTTTCGGCAGACTATCTAACTACTTTATATTATTCTTTGCTATTTCCATTGTAGATTTTTGTGTTCCGGCATTAAAATCAAGACGTAAGATGATAAGACAATTCGGCGCGCTCTTCACGGTTGTGTACTTTGCTTTGTTTGCATCGCAATTTATCATGTATAAGAGGTACACGAGATGGATGCCTTATTATTCAATCTTTAATCCGGTCTCTGTTAACCGGGATAATTATGGCGACAAGTAATCAAGTTATGGTTTCAGTAATCATTCCCAATTATAACCATGCTCCTTATTTGAAAGAGCGTATAGATTCAGTCCTTAATCAGACATATCAGGATTTTGAAGTGATTATACTTGATGATTGTTCTCAGGATAATAGCCGCGAGATAATTAATCAATACCGGAATCATCCGAAAGTATCACATATCGTCTTTAACGAACAGAACAGCGGTTCTACTTTCAAACAATGGCAGAAAGGTTTTGATCGTGCCAAAGGAGAGTATATATGGATTGCTGAATCAGACGATGTCGCTCATCCGGAATTTTTAAGTAAAATAATCTCAAGGTTGAATGAGGATTTAGAAAATGTCCTCGGTTTTTCTGCTTTAGTCGGTATTGATTCCAAAGGGAACAGAATTCCCGGTTATTCTCTCAGCACGTATTCTCGAAAAAATATTATTGAAGGGAAGGATTTCATAAAAAAGAATATGATTTTCGGGTGCCATATATTGAATGCAAGTAGTGTTGTTTTCCGTAAGAGTGCTTTAAAAAATGTGCCTGACGAATATATGAGTTTCAAAACAGCAGGAGATTATCTGTTTTGGATAGAGTTGGCAAAACAGGGGAATGTCATAAAAGTTTCGGAAACGTTGGATTATTTCAGACAACACGATAAAAAGGTTACTCCTAATGCAGTGAAGTCAGGTCTGCAATTTAAGGAAGTCCACAAAATCTTTTTAAGATTAAAGGAACTGGGAATCCTGACTCCGGTTCTTTATCAACTCGGCGTTGGTTTTTGGATTCAGAGGATTCATCAGGATGGTTCTAAAATAGAATCAGAAGAAAATAGAAAAGATGTGGAATCATTATGGAGGAAATCCTCTTCTATAAACTATATATCAAGATATCTCTATTTATTGAACGGAATAGGGAGGAGAATAAAAAAGAAATACTTAGGCTATTCTGTATAAGGGTAGGAGCCTTAATAATCCAATTAAATAGAACTTATGAATAAGGTTATTCTCGTATGTGAAGGTCTGCATAACCGGGCAGGAATTGAGAGGATGACAGTAGAACTTGCCAATCTTCTCTCTGAAGAATTTGAGGTAATAATTGTGGTGATAGATCCTTTCAGTTATGAGACATGTCCGTTTATGATAAATTCAGGAATTAAGGTTGTTTCTCTCAATACCTCATTCATGAAATCGTTGAAAAACTTTAATATTCCCATAATAAAATCTTTGAGGAAGATATTTAAAACAGAACGACCTAAAGCTGTAATCACTGTTGCGACTCCACTTGTGCGTCTTACTGCTCCTGCATGTCTTGGATTAAAAATAAGAAATATCGCCTGGGAACATTTCAATATTTATGCAGGAAGCAGGAAGGGAGCTGCTTTTAAAGCAATCGCTCCTTGGTTTGTGAAGAATACAGTAGTTCTCACAGAGGAGGATGAAAAGGATTATCGAGTCAACTATGCTCCAAGAGTAGTTACGATACCGAACTTTACTACTATCGGGAATAATGAACCTTCAGCGTGCAGTACTAAGGTATTGCTTGCCGTCGGCAGACATGCTAATCAGAAAGGTTTTGACCTGTTGATTCAAGCATGGGCGAAAACAGATGCTCCAGGTTGGGTGTTGAGGATTGTCGGATCAGGCGATGATAAGCAAAAAAATGAACAATTGGCTAAAGATTTGGGAGTATGGGACAGAATTGAATTCATAGAAGCACATCCTGATATAGCTAAAGAATTTCAGAATTCCTCATGCTTTGTATTATCATCCCGCTACGAAGGTTTGGTTTTGGTTCTGATAGAAGCTAAAATGATGGGTCTGCCTTGTATAAGCTTTGATTGCCCTAATTCCCCAAGAGAAGTTATCAGAAATGGACTCGACGGCTGGTTAGTGCCGAAAGAAGATATAGATGCATTAGCAAAAGAACTCTCTCTTCGACTTTCAGACCCTGAAGCTTTGAAAAAGGCAGGAAAGGCAGGCAGAGAGGATGCAATTAAAAGATACAGTCCTGAAGCCATTAAAAATCAATGGTTGAAGATAATTGATAAATAATGAGGATACTTCATATACTTACCACCATATATCAGGGTGGAGTGAGATCAGTTGTGCTTGATATGGTGAAGGCACAGAAGAAGGCAGGAAATGAGGTAGCAATACTCTGTTTGCTTAATGAAGATCGATATTTCAATAATACTAAAGAGTTTGAAGAATTAGGTGTGAAATTATATCGAGGTATATATTCTAATAATAAACACCCTTTACATATATCGGTGATCAGGAAATATCTTCAGAATTATGATATAGTACATATCCACTTATTTCCAAATCAATTATTTTCAAAGATTGCCTTTTATTTAATACCCAATGACAAGCGTCCTGTCTTAATCACTACCGAGCATAGCACTTTTAATAACAGAAGAAAATATTCCGTTTTGCGTCATCTTGATAGATGGTTTTATAAGACTTATTCAAAAATAGTCTGCATAAGTAAAGCTGCTGAGGATAACCTGAAGGGATGGCTGAAAATGCCTGAATTGGATGATAGAATTGTAACCATCACAAATGGAGTTGATATAAAAAAATACGGAGCTGCCGAGAATAATTTGCCGTCTGTGATAGATTATAAGTCGGACAAACGATATATTGTAATGGTCGCAAGGATGAATTATCCCAAGGATCCTCTTACGCTTGTTAAAAGTATCACATATTGTCCTGAAAATGTAGATCTGATTTTTATAGGGGGAGGAGCTTTAAATGAATCTATCAGAGAAGAAGCTGAAAAACTAAAAGTGCAAGACAGGATTCATATTTTGGGAAACCGTGACGATGTGCCTCAATTATTAAAGGGTTGTCATATTGGAGTATTGTCAACAAAATGGGACGGCTTTGGATTAGTTGCAGTTGAATATATGGCAGCCGGACTTCCGGTATTGGCAACTGATGTTGAAGGGCTTAAGGATGTAGTAGGGGATAGAGAATCATTATTCCCCTATGAAGATTACAAAGAATTAGGAAAGAAAATTACTCGTCTGGTGCAAGATAATAAATATTGGCTGGATAAAAAAGATTATGGGCTTGACAGATGTAAATTGTTTTCGGTCGATAAGATGAATGAAAAATACCTTGCCCTATATTCACAATCACTTAAAGAAGCAGGAAAAAGTCGATAATAAAGCATATTAACTTTATTGAAAAATTATATGGAGATTGAAACTAAACCCACGGAGGAGCTACGTCATTTACAGAAAGTGTTGTTAGAAATGATGAAGCAGATTGATATGCTTTGCAGAAAACATAATATCACTTATTATTTGAATGGTGGTAACGCATTAGGTGCTGTCCGCCATAATGGCTTTATACCTTGGGATGATGACTTCGATATAATGATGAAATATGAAGACTATTCACGCTTTATAAATATTTGTCGTTCGGAATTAGATCCTGCGGAATGGTATGTACAGGAGGCTTGGAAGGATTGGCCCGGATGTTTTTCTAAAATCAGACTTAAGAAAACATATCTGGCAGATATAGGAGAATGGGAGGGAATAGACAAGGATAATAGGGGAATTTACATAGATATATTCCCTATTGTGAATTCTCCGGAATCTAAAAATCTCAGATTGGTACAATACACAGCAGCAAAACTATTGAATTCCTATTCTTTAGTGCAGAAGAACTATAAAGGTAAGACACTTCTTAAAAAATTGGCATTGGGATGCAGTCGGCTTCTTAAAATCAATATTATCAACAGATTCTGCAATTGGTGTGTCTTCAGATATGAAAAAAAGCAGACCGATTCTTATGGGAACTTTTTTGGCATGTCTCGATTCAGAAACGCTTTTTACAGAAAGGAAGTTTTTCAATTGCCTTCTTATCATCAATATGAAGATATAGAATTGCCGCTGCCCACATTATATGATGAATATCTTAGGCAGTCATTCGGTGATTATATGAAGCTTCCTCCGATAGAACAGCAAAAGCCGGCTCATTCCCTAAAAATTGACTTCGGTAAATACTGAATTATTCGTAAGTTTTTCCCTTACCCACTATCCATTCCTTAACTACGTAAATTATAACACTAAATAAATTATGCAGGCAATAATCTTAGCTGCCGGCATGGGGCGTCGTCTTGGCGAATTCACTGCCGATAATACAAAATGCATGCTTGAGGTCAATGGAGTCCGTCTCATTGACCGTATGTTGCGACAGCTTGACGAACTGAACCTCAGCCGGATTGTTTTGGTAATCGGCTACGAGGGTCAGAAGTTAAAGAACTATATCACTCAGAATTATCCTTCCCGCAACATCATCTTTGTTGAGAACAATGTCTATGATAGAACCAACAATATCTATTCCCTGTGGCTGGCACGCGGATTTATGGCAGAGGAGGAGACACTGCTTCTTGAGTCAGATCTGATATTTGAAGATGCCGTTCTCAGAGCTGCAGTTGAGAGTAGATATAAGGACTGTGCGCTTATTGCAAAATACGAAACATGGATGGACGGCACTATGGTCAGAATTGACGATGATGACAACATTGTTAATTTTATTCCAAAGAAAGCTTTCAAATACAGCGACACTCAATATTATTATAAGACGGTAAATATCTATAAATTCTCTCAGGATTTTATTGTAAATCATTATCTCCCTTTTTTAGAAGCTTATATCAAGGTTCTTGGAGAAAATGAATATTATGAACAGGTGTTGCGTGTCCTTACTTTGATCGACAGCACGGGAATAAAAGCGCAGCCAATAGGTAAATTACACTGGTATGAGATAGATGATGTGCAAGATCTGAGGATTGCTGAAACAATATTCGCAGAACCTGCTGAGAAGCTTCGTAAGCTTCAGCACAGTTTCGGAGGATACTGGCGTTATCCGTCGCTCATTGATTTCTGTTATCTCGTCAATCCTTACTTCCCTCGTCAGAGAATGATAGAGGAAATGAAATCAAATTTTGAACCTCTTCTGCGCGACTATCCTTCGGGCATGGGCGTGAATTCCTTACTGGCAGGTAAATATTTCGGTATCAGACAGAAATATGTGGTCGTAGGCAACGGGGCTGCCGAACTGATTAAAAGTCTCATGGAGACCCATACCGGGCGCCTGGGAGTAGTATATCCCACTTTTGAGGAGTATCCGAATCGGCATGAGGAGGATAGGTTAGTTAAATTCTACCCTCTGAATGAGAATTTCTCATACGGAGCTGACGATCTGATGAAATTCTTCGCAGATAAGGATATAGAGTCATTGTTGCTTGTAAATCCTGATAATCCCTCCGGAAATTTCATTCCTTTGGAGGATGTCAGGCGTCTTGCGGAATGGGCAGAAACGAGAAATATCCGTCTGATAGTCGATGAATCTTTCGTAGATTTCTCGGATGGTGGAGAAGATAACACACTCCTTCATGATTACATACTGGAAGAATATCCGACCCTGTGTGTCATGAAGAGTATCTCAAAATCATACGGAGTGCCGGGGCTGAGACTCGGAATACTTGCTTCTTCCGATGAGTCGCTTATTTCCAGAATGAAAAAGGAAGTGGCAATATGGAATATCAACTCATTTGCAGAGTTCTATATGCAAATTTACGGTAAATATGAAAAGGACTATGCGACGGCATGTGAAAAGTTCCGGAATGAAAGAGAGATCTTCTTCAAGGAACTGGGTTCCATACCTTTTCTCAGAGTAATTCCCTCGCAGGCAAATTACTTTCTTTGTGAGGTGATGCAGCCGTACACATCTTACAATCTGACTTTAAGACTTCTTACAGATTTTAATCTTCTCATAAAAGACTGTTCCTCAAAAAAGGGATTTTCTCCTGACGGACGTCAGTATGTACGTATTGCCATCCGCAACCGTGAGGATAATCATAAACTTATCAATGCTTTGAATTCTATATGAAGGATAATACACCAACTCTATGTATATGCGGAGGAGGTAGTCTCGGATTAGTATGTGCCGGAGTTTTCTTGTCAGAGGGGCTTATTGTCAATATTCTTACCGGCCATCCTGAGAAATGGAGTAAAGAAATCGTTGTATATGATTCTGATAAAAAGAGTTATTCCGGAGTATTAAATCATATATCTGATAAAGCGGGAGAGGTTGTTCCGGAAGCAGATATTATCCTTCTTTGCTTGCCCGGGTATCTTATAGAAAAGACTCTTAGGGAAATAAAGCCATATTTAAAAAAAGATACTTCAGTTGGTTCTATTGTTGCAAGCACCGGATTTTTCTTTTCTGCTCATGATATTCTTCCAAAAGATATACAGTTATTTGGGTTTCAAAGAGTGCCGTTTATAGCACGCCAGAGAGAATATGGAAGAATTGGTGATCTTCTCGGATATAAGCCCTCATTAAATGTTGTAATTGAAAACTCTCGGGATATTGAAAAAACTCGACTTATCCTTGAGCAGATTTTTCAAACACCTGTTAAAACCTTGGATAACTATCTTGAAGTTTCATTGACAAACAGTAATCCAATTCTTCATACAGGCAGGTTATATACCATGTGGAGTAAGGATGATTTTAAGAAAGATCGTCAATCCTTTTTCTATAAGGATTGGACTGATGAAGCATCAGAGTGTTTGATTAAGATGGATAATGAATTTCAGGCTTTATTAAGAAAGCTTAATATAGGTTCTGAAGTAATACCTCCTCTATTAGATTACTATGAGTCAACAGATTCTCATTCACTAACATTAAAAATAAAGTCAATTCCGGCATTCAGAGAGATTCTTTCTCCTATGATAAAGGTTGATGAAGAATGGCATCCGGATTTTAACAGTCGATATTTTACTGAAGATTTTCCTTACGGATTAAGATTTATCAGGGATCTTGCTCATAAGCATAGTGTGCCATGTCCAACTATTGACAAGGTTTTTGAATGGGGAATGTCTAAATTGAAAGAATAGTGTATATTATAAGAGAATTATAAATTTGTTAGCGTCCAATAGAGTTTGTAGGAGATTAGCTTTACCGACGCTTTACACTTGAAAGTTTCATGTGTCTGGTAATTGATGATTCTTATAAACAAACATTTAAAGTTCCTATTTCATTTGAAATATCTTCCACCAATCAACCTGTAGATTCCAATTACTCTATACCGGAGAATTCTTCCACGACAGAAACTCGTTCACAAAACAATATCACTCTTCCAGGATCGTACTCTTTAGAAACTGAGGATTCGGGGAGTGAAGAGTCTACATTATAGAATAAAAACGAAACCCATTATGAACTCTCAATTCCGGCAACTTCTGCCTAAGTATGATAATTTGTAATGTCTTTCAAGATTAATCGCACAACTTACATCGGACTCTTTTTAACTTTTCACAGTTTTAATTTATGAATTTCAAGCCTTTGGTTTCAATTATCACTCCTTGTTATAACTCTGCTTCCACTATCAGGGAGACGATAGATTCTGTAATTAATCAATCTTACCAAAATTGGGAATTAATAATTGTAGATGATTGTTCGACGGATGATTCCCGAAAGATAATTGAAGAGTACCGGAAAAAGGATAAAAGAATAAGATACTTTAAGACTGATAATCCATCCGGTTCTCCGGCGTTACCAAGAAATATTGGTATTGAGGAATCTCAAGGAAAATATATCGCTTTTTTAGATAGTGATGATATGTGGTTTCCTTTCAAACTGGATCATGAAATTGTGTTCATGGAGAGAAACAATTATTCTCTTGTTTATAGTTATTATGAGAAAATGGATTCTGAAGGAAATCGAAATAAGCGTATAATCCAGACAAGGAAAGTTACTACCTATGACAATTTGCTAAAATCAAATTCAATCCCATGTCTTACTTCTCTTATTTCGCGTGAAGCAATCGGAAATATAAGATTCAAACAAATTCCTCAAGAAGATTTTTGTTTTTGGCTTGATATTCTCAAAAAAGGGTATCGGGCTTATAATTTATGTGAAGTAACTGCTCTATATAGAGAAGCTAATGATTCCCGATCATCTAATAAATTGGATATGTTCAGGGGATATTGGAATGTGATTCGGAATCAACAGAAAATTAGTCTTTTCCCAGCACTATTTTATATGACTACATATACAATTTTGGGAGTGGCTAAATATATTAAATAAGGTCTTAATTATGAAAATAGCAATGATAGGAGCCAGCGGTTTTGTTGGCACAAGGCTTATTGATCTTCTTCGGGAAGAGCCTCAGAAATATGAATGCAAGAATATTGATCTTCTTCCAAGTCATTTCTTCAACGATATTACAACTATCGCAGATGTCAGGGAACAGGAACAGATGGATAAGGAACTTAAAGGGTATGATTTGGTGATACTTCTGGCGGCTCAACACCGCGATGATGTATCACCAATTTCTTTATACTATGATACAAATGTACATGGTATGGAGGTTACCCTTAACGCCATGGAGAAGAATGGTATCAAGCGTATAATTTTCTTTTCTTCTGTAGCTGTATACGGCTTGAATAAAAAGAATCCGGACGAGAATCATCCTGCTGACCCCTTCAATCATTACGGTAAGTCGAAGTGGCAGGCTGAAAAGGTTCTTCAGAAATGGTATGAGACACATCCTGACTGGAATATTGACATAATTCGCCCGACTGTCATTTTCGGTGAGCGTAACCGTGGAAATGTCTATAATCTCCTTAAGCAGATCTCTTCAGGGAAATTCCTCATGGTTGGTAAAGGTGAGAATAAAAAATCAATGGCTTACGTGGGCAACATTGTTGCATTCGTGAAATTTATGATTGACGAGGTTACAGAAGGATACAACGTCTTCAATTACATTGATAAACCCGATAATAACATGAACCAGCTTGTGGCGCATGTCAGCAAGGTATTGAATAAACATATTCCTGCTACTCACTTCCCTTACTGGCTCGGTATGATGGGTGGTTATTGTTTTGACATACTTGCGAGAATTACTGGGAAGAAACTTACAGTCTCTTCTGTGCGTGTTAAGAAATTCTGTGCTACCACGGAATTTGACGCAAAGAAAGCTCATTCTTCAGGATTTAAGGCTCCATTCACTCTTGCTGAGGGGCTGGCACGTACGCTTGAATTTGAATTCGTTCATCCACGAACGGATGATATTCAATTCATCAGCGAATAAACTGAAAGGAGGTTAGGCGTTCCCTCCTCCACTCAAAAGTTGCAAGTTATGACTCTCCTCTGCTTACCTCGCTTTATCTTTGCTTCCGGTTTCGGGTTGATGCGCACTCTCTTTCCTCCCGAAACAAGAGTCTCTTGATTTGCTGCCAAACTATTTTGTGAAAATGAAACATATTGTAATTTATAAACTCGGGCGTGATTTCGATTGCGCCCGAGTTTTTTATTCTTGTGCAGAGAAATTTTCAGGGTAAGGAGGGTCGAGGTGAGGTCTATCTTTTTTTATTTTTCGCTTTATTTGAAAAATTTCTAAAGTATCGCTATATTTATATGTGAAATGGTCAGATGAGGCTGGAGAACGGGGCACAGCCCCTTATGGTAACAGCTTCGCGCCGATAATAGAGGATTCAACTTAAGTTTGCGAGAGTTGAGTAAATAATTGAATAAATTTTTAAAAGTATGAATGTAGATTTAGACAAAGTTTTTGAGGAATTTCGGGGTCAGTATCCCAAAATTCAGGATTGGAGGGGATTGACTCCGGAGAATATCGTTAATGATAAAATCAAACTTATTATTTTAGGCATTTTGATGGATCATAGATTGGCAAATTTCCCTAAGTATTCTTGCGGCAGAAAGGAACTTCTTTATGGAGGTATTACGAATAATATTCCGAATAACCTTTCCCGTCATAAAATCAAACGGTATCTATTATGCGGATTTGTAGATAACTTTGATGTCGCTGAGAAGGTGGAGGAGTTGCTGTGTTCTAAGTTGGAAATTTCAATCGGTAAGAGAGGGAAGAATTCCGCAGGCAATGGCGGTAAGAATGAGGATAGCCCGACAGATTCGAGGGTAGTCTATATTGCCGATAAGACCATTCCCGGATTTGAGCCTTAAGTTCACTCAACTGAAAATAATAGTCGTTTTTCATAACATTATTAACAGGTAAGCGTTTCTTAAATAAATATTAATTCTATTTTTATGGAAAAATCTAAAATTCGTATTACTGATTTACCATCTAAGGTAGTTCAGGAAAATATGCAGGCGTATGGGAGAAAACATTCTTATTCATTACGCTCTTCAAGAAAGTATTTGCGTAGTGTTGGAATGAATATTAAACGAGATGGAACCATAATCAGATAAATTAATGATTTATCCTTATGTCAGATTATAATGGTCTAACTATTGGTTTCCATGGATGTGAAGAGCATATTGCCAGAGATGTTATTCTTAATCGTGCTGAGTTGGTCGCCAGTAATAATAGTTACGATTGGCTCGGGAGTGGGATTTATTTTTGGGAAAATGATCCTGTCAGAGCCTTGGAATTTGCTGAAGAAGTAAAGAAATGTAGTAAACCTTGTGTAGTAGGTGCTTGACTTGAATATTTCTTTGTAATAATTAAAATTTTACTGTTGCCCGTTGAGGTTTTGAAAATTTTTTGATTTGTAGTTTATTCTTATTATTTTTGCCATTACAATTTGATTTTTCTTAGATTATGACAGCAAGAATAGAAAGTGTGGCTATTAAGAGCCTTTTCGGAAACCGTGATATCTTTCTTGATTTTAGGGAGGATGTAAAAATACTTGTGGGTGAAAATGGACTCGGGAAAACCACAATCCTCAATATTCTAAATGAAATATTCAATGGAAGAATCGAAAATCTGATTTTTTATCCTCTTGAAAGCGTAAAAATTAAACTTTCTGATATTGATACTGCTTTCGTTTTTTCTAAAGATGTCCTTGGCAAATTCAATCAGGAGAAGCGTGACATTTTTCAGGATTTTAATGAGAAAGGCGTTTACGAATTGTTAGATCTTTTCTTTAGCTATGACTTGAATGAGGATATATCCTACGAGACTGCAAAAAAATTAATAGAGCATATAATTTGGGAGAATCCGGAGGTGGAGAGAAATATGGAATGCTATAACGCTTCTCCAGGTCCGGATATCGCCGGCTGGATGGTAGCTTTTCCTTCTATCTTCTTCTTTAAAAAAGAGGTAAAGAAATTAGGTTATGAGGTGGGCTTTCTGCCTACTTATCGAAGAATTGAAGCTGATGTCAATAAAATAATTCCTTCTGATTTAAAAATCCGTGATAATTCCGGTAAAGAATACTTCTTTGGGTTGCCTGTTACAGGGAGGTCAATTGGGGATTTAATTTTTTCAAATGAATTGCCGATGAAGTTCGGTATGAAGGATATCACCGAGCGGATTGATTGGTTGCTTAAGGAAATTGCATCTGAATCGGTAAAGGGCTACAGCGAAGTGTCAGGAAAGATGATTGCGAGACTTCTTGACTCCAACAAGGAAAGTATTCCTTCCACAAAAATAGACCCTTCACAAATCAAAATTATTCTTGAGCGTCTGGGTGATTCCATTTCTGAAGATGAGCGTAGTCGCATCGAGTCTGCTATGGAAAAAAGGGATTCTCAGGATAATGAAAATCTGATTTATTATCTCGCGGCTTTGGGAGAGGTCTATAAACGCACTGAGAAATATGACGTGAAACTTAAAGAGTTTAAGAAAGCTGTCAATGCTTTTCTTTATGATAAATGTTTCAGATATGACGAGAGCCACATAAAGTTTGACTTATATTTCAACAATGACTCATCCTACTCTAAGCCTATTTCTCTCGACAAACTCAGTTCGGGGGAAAAGCAACTCATTGCTCTGCTTGCTACAGCATATCTGGCGGATAAGAAAAGGGTGGTCTTTATCATTGACGAACCGGAACTCTCGCTTTCCTTGACATGGCAACGTATTCTGCTGCCTTCTCTTAATGCTGCTCCGAATACTGCTATGATAATCGCTGCAACGCATTCTCCTTTTATTTTCGATAATGAGCTGAGAGAATTCACTTTGGGTGGCGTGGAGTATGCCACTTCCATTTCTAAATAATCGGAAGGTTTATGGAAAGCAATATGACTCCTCTTTCTCCTTCTGAAATGCTCAATCAGCTGAATGATAATGTCAGCGTGGCTTTCAAGCTGTTTGATGAAAAAGTCGGTAAATATAAAGATAAGGCGGTTTACTGTTTTGTAGAGGGGTATGATATGCCATATTATTCTCCTCGTATTGAATCATTGACTGATAAAGACTCTGAATTTATTGATTGTGGCGGAAAGAAGGGAGTAATAGGGACACACAGTTTTTTATCAACAAAACCAGCCTATAAGCAATATATCACTTTATATTTTGTAGATAAAGATTATGATGACAACCACCGATTGTCTGCCGATATATTTATAACTGACGGATATTCAGTAGAAAACTATTATGCTTCCGATAAAGCTATAAAAAAGGCACTGAAAGGTATATGTAATGTAAAAGCGGAGAATGAGGCAGGTCTTGATATAATAATTGAGTGGTATCAGGACTGGAAAAGAAGTTTTGTTAAAGCCACTCGTCTGTTCTGCAGTTGGTATGCAGCGACTAAAGACCGCCCTGACAGAAGAATTGAAGATAGAAAATACAAAAAATCTTTCCCTGACAAATATGCCTCCATATCCTCAAAAGGTATAACCGCTACGGATTATACTCTTGATGATCTTAATAAGGACTATGGAATTAAATCGCCGGTTTCTCAGGAGGAACTTGACTCAATACTGATGAAGATTAATTCTCTGGAAGATATCAGAGGAAAATATGTTCTCCAGCTTGTGGAAGCCTTTATAGAAGCCGTAAGATTGGAAGTTAACCGTGGAAGATATAATAATTTAGGGAGATTTGATTTTCATAGAAATTTGCCGACAATATTGGCTCGACTCTCTTTTGCTGCAGATACATCGGAGCGACTAAGAAGCTATCTCCAGAATAAACTTTAGAGCGCGTTACGTAGAATTTCATTTTTTCGGATTTCTATTTTTAAATTTTTAAAACGCCTTTTTTCTGTATTCAGTTTTTATTTCTTATTTTTGCATTCGCATTGGGTCATCTTTTTGCGGGCTGAATTGTCCGGGATAAGGTTCTGACTCCTAACTTTAGAATTAGCGATGCAAATCATACTTCTTTCAGGCGGTTCGGGCACACGCCTTTGGCCTCTCTCCAATGATGCCCGCTCCAAGCAATTTCTTCGTCTGCTTCCGGTGGAAAATTCGGAAGAGAGGGAGTCAATGGTGCAACGTGTGGTGCGTCAGATTCGCGAAGCCGGTCTTGATGCGCCTATGACTGTGGCTACCTCCGTCACCCAGCAGGACTCCATTATCTCTCAGTTAGGGCAGGGGGTTAGTATAGTCACAGAGCCTTCCCGGCGTGATACTTTCCCCGCCATTTGTCTTGCCTCCGAATTTCTCTCTAAGGTGAAGAACTGTTCACCGGATGAAGTGGTAGTGGTCATGCCTTGCGACCCTTTTACGGAACTGGGATATTTCAAGGCTATTGCAGAAATGGAGAAAGCTGTCACAGCCGGAGTTGCCGATCTTGTGCTGATGGGGATTCGTCCGACTTACCCTTCAGCAAAATATGGTTACGTGCTCCCGGGAGATGAACTTTCCGACGATGCATTGACTGTCTGCCGTTTCGTGGAGAAACCGGATGTGCCTACTGCTGAAAAACTTATTTCGGAAGGAGCATTCTGGAATGGCGGTGTTTTCGCATTCCGCCTCGGCTATCTTACGAAAATCGCCGAGAGATATGTCTCTTATCCTTCTTTTGATGAAATAAGGGCTCACTATGCGGATTTCCCTAAAATATCATTCGATTATGAAGTGGCTGAGAAGGCTGACTCTGTGGCTGTCATTCCCTTTGCCGGAGAATGGCGCGACTTAGGCACCTGGAACACTCTGACCGATGAACTCAGGCACCATACTTACGGAAATGTTACCGTAGACGGCAGCGGACAGAATACCCATATCATCAACGAACTTGACATACCTCTGATGTGTATCGGCACTTCAAATCTTGTTGTCGCTGCTTCTCCGGACGGAATATTAGTCACGGAGAAGGGGCGGAGCGAAGATATAAAGGCGTATGCCGACAAACTGAAAAACCGTCCGATGTATGAAGAGCGCAGATGGGGTTTCTATAAGGTGATTGATTTTGTGGAATTTCCCGATGGTTTTTGTGCCTTGACAAAACAGCTGACTCTGAATCCCGGTGCATCTATCAGTTATCAGGAGCATCAATGCCGTGATGAGGTGTGGACATTCATAGACGGAAGCGGCGAAATGGTGCTTGACGGTATGCGTCTGAACGTGCATCGTGGAGATACTTTCCGAATTATGAAGGGACAGAAACACACTTTGAGGGCAGGGGAGAAACCTCTGACCTTTATTGAGGTTCAGACAGGGAATAATCTGGTCGAGTCAGATATTATCCGATATCCTTTTGAGTGGGAGGCGGGGGAGTAGGTCATTAGGTCATTGGGCTCGAGGCATTAGGCTTTAGGCATTAGGTTATTTTGTCATGATGACATATTGACAGTAAATGACATCTTGACAATAAAAAAGCACTCCATTGGAGTGCTTTTTTATTATTCCTATTTTTTCTATTTTTATTTAAACCCAATCTTTTTCGCAGAGGCTCTTATCAGAGGCTCATGCGGTAAGCCTTGTAGCTGAAACGATCAGCCTTGCGCTGACGGCGACGGCGTGCAGCTGAGAGGATGATAGCTTTGCGGATGAGGAAGTCGCATGAGTAGCGGCCTGTTCCCATGATAAGGAATGCAAGAGAAGCGAAGCAGCAGAGAAGAGACTGCATATCAAAAACTCCTGCTGAGATTGAATCGTATGACATTACTCCAAATAAAGCCACCATCGTGAGCATTGCGAAGCGGGAAAGGAATCCGAGAGCGAGCATGCTGCCGGCAGCAATCTCAAGAGCTGCGAAAACTGAGGGAGCGAGTGTAGCGTTGGGAGTAAGGATTTCGCCGTAAAGAATGAAAGAACCGGAGACGATTAGAAGAGCGGCAAAGCAAAGTCTGAGAAGAAGGAGAGTGCGGCTGTTGCGTGCTACTCCGGGAGTGGAAGAAGCGAAAGTCATGTTGAGCCACATCTTTTTGCTTGATAAAGCGCTCGGGGCATTCACGTTGACTTTTCTTGCGAGGCGTTCAGTGATTTCGGGGTGAAGAGCGCCGAGAGTTGTTCTTGCGGGGTCAACTGAAATTATGTCTGCCGATACGTTCATAGCGAATAAGTTTTTGAGATTGGGTTTAAGAAAAGATAGTTTTTTGAAAGTTTAATATTTTTCCGTTTCCGGAAGAAGGCCGGCGGGCGGCATTTTGCTTTGTCGTGGTCGGTCTACGTTTTTCAAACAGAAGTAGGGGTTATTTTGTTTGGTGAGAATGAAAATTTTTTTGATGACATCGGTTTGTTAATATGGAAAAACTGAAATTATTTCTGATTACAAAAATAA
>JAIDPA010000229.1 GCA_029062985.1 Muribaculaceae bacterium | reverse complement strand
GGTGTAGATCTGCGGATGATGCTCATTGATGTCTGCAATAAGACTGTTCATCTGCGAGATAATCCCTGATTCAATGGATTCAGTGGTAGCGTCAGAATTAATATACGTGTATTTAATTCCGCTGTTGAGCCGGAGCTTCAGAGGGAGAGTGACGTTAAACTTAAGATTGGAATTAAGGAGTGTGTAGCGGTCGTGACGTCGTGATTGACCGCTGCCGGCTGATTCCTCCTGACCATCCCAATGCTCGGGAGTGGAAGTGAATGAGGTGTTGTCATGACTTGCCTTGAAGAGCAGGTCCTGCACAAAAGACATAGACCACTTTTTCCCGATATGATTATACTGCAAGGAGATATTATGGAGGTTGCTCACATTTTTACGGTCACTGTAGAAGATATCGGTTGCATCAGTGGCTTCATCCAACGCTACATCGGAACCTGTATCACAATACTTACTTTTTTCAAATTTATAGTAGTATTCCAACCCCAGACGATTTCTTCTGTTGATGGTGAAATCTGACCTCCACCTTACCTGCTGAGGATATTCTTTCATCTTTGTCGTGCGGTTCTGCATAAGAGAGAGCAAATTAGCATCAGAGAAAATCTCCCTGAAATAAGATTCCCTGTTTTCGTTCTGCCAGATTCCTGCGCTGTAGGTCAGTTCACTTGTGAACTTCCCGGTCTTCATCGCGAAATTAAAACCGGGAAAATCAGTGACCTGTCTTCTTATCGAAAGGAAATTATCAACATCAAGGAAAAGAAAATCATTCAAAGGTTTGGTCATTATGATCTCGACGACCGGTCTTCCGGTAGAAGAATATTCAGCGTCAGGATTGCGGTCAATCTTTATCTCCTTCACCATATTGCTTCTCACCATAGACATTACGCGGTCGGCATCCACCACTTTACCTCCCATCACGAAAATAGGAGAGCCCAAATCGTTCACCTCAATGCCGGATGCTGTCAGATGCAAACCGGGGGTCTGTGAAAGCATCTCCATACCGTTTCCCATCTTTTCAAGCAAAGTTCCCTTTACCTTTATGGTTGTAACGCTCCCCTGAGTCTTAACCACCGGAGCTTTACCTTTCACCACAACTTCTTTCAAATTCGTGATTGAGTCATTCTTCTCGGGCAAAACGTCAGCAAATGTATCAGGTGTAGCAAAAGCAGTAAGAATAAGTCCCCCTAAAAATAGTGAATAAAAATTCTTCATAGATGTCAGTATAAATTCGGTGATTATAAAATAATAACTCATTTACGCCTTATTCTTTATTTGGTTATAAAGGAAAGGCAATAAATTATCCAATGTATTCTTATGAATCGAGCAACGATTATATGATTTATCATCGGGGTCATCCTGACCAGATGTGTAGAGGATTACAGACACCTGAGTGGTATCATCTGCCATTCCTTTTGGACAAATAAAAAGGATCATGACAATCATTAAGAAAAGATTGAATTTGAGTCTCATGACGTAATATTTTTGAGATATTGCAAAATTACAGCGACTATGGGGCTTGAATCAAAAAAACTGTTTGAAAATTGTATGAAATGTTTCATCAGAGAGAAATTCAAACGATTTTCAAACAGTTTGAACAGACATAAA
>JAIDPA010000228.1 GCA_029062985.1 Muribaculaceae bacterium | reverse complement strand
ATAGTCAACCATTTCTTATACCCCATGACAGCAATTACACAATAGATACAATATAAAATGCCATAGAAAGGTAAACCTTTGTAGAAATATAGACCACAACATACTATATCTACAACCAACCAAACTATCCATTGCTCAACAACTTTTTGTGCAAGCAGCCACAGACCGACAATTGAAAAGGCTGTAGTAAATGAATCAGCTATAGGCACGGTTGAATCTGTATGATAATTTAATATCCACCAAATAGCGAACCATAATATTAGGCCGGCTAATAAAGCTAATAGACATGCAGATTTAGTGATATGAGATATTGCTCTCTCTTTCTTCTTTTTCTTTTTTGAACCGCGGGTCCATATCCAGAATCCATAAACTGCAATTATCAGATAATAGATATTTATTGCGAAATCAGCATAGAGTCCTTTAGAGTAATAAATCCACATTGAAATAGCAGGCATAATGACAGATGCAAGCCAAACTTTAGGATTTGCATGATATTCCCACCATAAATAGAGGAGACCTACTAAAAAACCCAATATTTCTCTAATTAAATCAAATGTCATCACCCGGATTATTAAAATTTAAAATTGACTGAAGCCATAAAATGAATAGGAGCCTGCGCAGCATAACCTGCATACCTATATATTACTGGTTCTCCATTTTCAAAGTAATAACCGGCACCGGTATAGCCATTATTAAAATATTTAGTGTTAAATAAGTTATATATTGAACATCCCAATTCAACTGTTTTTATTCCCCATAAGTTATGAAACACATATCCCAAATTTAAGTCCGTAACAAAATATGAATCAAGTTTCGCTTCCCGGCTTCTCGCATTATTCATATATTGCGAACCGGTATATCTACTGATTAATGAAATTTCTGCTCCCTTATATTTGAATACAAACGTATTATTAAATAAAAAGTCAGGTGAGAAAGCTATTGGTGTAGTTCCGAGGTTGAATGAAATTGGATTAGTCCATTCATCTTCATATATGTACTCGACAAAATTTTTAATTCTGTTCCTCGAAAGAGTCATGTTAATGCTCCATCCAAACCAATCGCAAGGAGTCAAAGATCCCTGTAATTCTATCCCCATTCTGTAGGAATCGGGAACATTTACGCTAATAGCATTTCCGGTATCTGAGAGTTCACCGGTTGCTACTAATTGGTCCTTATAGAGCATATAGTATAAATTCACACCTACAGAATAAATCTGCTCATTCAAAGCGTATCCAATTTCAAAGTCGTTCAATTTTTCAGCTTTAGGTAATTTCTTTGGATCTCCATCTGTGAAATTATCTCGTGTAGGTTCTTTTTGAGCTACTGCCCATGATGCAAATATTCTATTTTTTCCAAGAGTATAATTTAATCCTAATTTAGGATTAAAGAAATTCCAGTGACGGATAATATTAAGTTCTGCCGACTTTCCTGTCGACCAGTCATAATTATCAGATTCTCCTGATATCTTGTAGTGTATAAATCTGTATTGCAAATCAGCAAATGCAGATAAATTAATATTTATATTATAATTTGCTCTTATAAAAGAATTCACATCATATTTATGACCTTTATTATCGTAATAAGGCTGAAGAGGATCAATTTGTCCTAAATAATTCCTAACCCATTTTATCTGTCCGAAATGATGACCCTCGAAATTTGTGGCTGCGATTCCTCCCATTATATCCCATGAATCGTCGCTATACGTCAGTCTGAAATTTGCTCCATAGAAATGATTGACATTATTTTTTAATCTTATCAAGTCAGACTTGGTGATGAGGTTACCATCTTCCCCTATGAAAGGCGTCAGTCCATATTCCTCTAAAGTACGGTTTTGTTTATACTGGTCATAGTATCCATTGTCATGAGTATAATGAAGCGCCGCAGCAAGATTCAATCTCTCTCCTATATGCTGAGACAGCAAGAGTTGAAAATGATGTTGAGTATAATTATCATTCTGATCCTTATAATATGCAATCTTCCCTTCATCATCTATATACTTTCCACACGGATTATATCTCCTGCCATATTTTTCCATTTCTTCTTTGGAAGCATAATCCCATGCCATGTAAGTCTTTTCTTTACCACCAAAGACTAATAATCTCACCATTGTGTTTTCGTTTCTGAAAGCACCCTGAGTAAAATAACTCCAGAGATTAGAAGCAGCTCTTTCTATATAACCATCGGAACCAAGGTGGCTTATTTTGGCATCAAAACTCCAATGATTTCCAAGAATACCTGAGCCAACTCTTATGGTCGCCCTATTAGTATTATATGCACCGTAGGCACCTGAAATTTCTGCATAGGGATCAATAGATGGAGCGTCAGTAACCATATTGATACTCGCACCAAAAGCTCCGGCTCCATTAGTGGATGTCCCTACGCCTCTCTGTATCTGGACATCTCTCAAAGAGGAAGCTAAATCTGGCATATTGACCCAATACACATTATGACTTTCCGGATTATTTATTGGAATGCCGTTAGCAGTCACATTAATACGCGAACCGTCTGTGCCTCTTACACGCATGGAAGTATAACCCATTCCAGCTCCGGCATCTGAAGTGACCGTTACAGATGGAGTCAACTGCAACAAATAAGTCATGTCCCTGCCTGTATTGTGTTTCGTCAATTCTCTTTTGGAGACATTTGTAAAGGCAACCGGTGTCTTTTGGGTTGCTCTGTTAGCCACTATTTCCCCTTCTTTTAATTCTGTGGATACAGTATCTCCTGAGTGCTCGTTCTCAATAATTTTTGCACCCATTGAAGCCGTCCCCATACCGAGGACAGCTAACAATAAAATTTTATTATTCATATTTTTCTCTACGCCGGTATTACCCGGATCAGGTTCAAAGGGTATATTCTCAGACCGCTTTTGTGTTCTTATTATCAAAAACTACATCAGCGAACACCCCTAAATAAGTTTGTTATCTAAATTGTCTAATTATAGCTTGAATTTCATGCAATATTAATATGCCGTTGCGATAAGCATTTTATAATAAAGGAGAAAGAAATGCATCCGGATAATGTGCAGTCGTATATTTAAGCATATCTCCGGTCAGCGTGAAAATATCATATCGATACTCAAATCTTCCTGTCAGGCATCTTAAATAATAATCTGCTCCACGGGTCATCTTTTTAATTTTATCAAATGTCACTGCATCAAGAGGATCTGTGTCTCTTCCACTGCGTGCCTTAACTTCGACAAAAACTATGATATTTCCCCTTTGGGCTATCAAATCTATCTCTATTTTATGATGTCGCCAGTTTCGCTCTCTTATGGCATATCCTTCTGAAATATAAAACTCCTCTGCCTTTTGTTCAGCAAATCTGCCGAATTCCAAGTCTCGAAGTTTATCTTCCTTACTCATAATTTCAATATGCCTTAAATGACATATCCAAACCTTTCACACTATGAGTCAGAGCACCGACTGAGATAAAATCTACACCGGCTTCACCATATTGACGAAGATTCTCCAAAGTTATGCCTCCTGAAGATTCCGTTTCCATAGAGTCCCCAACTTTTTTTACTGCCTCTCGAGTCAATTCGGGGGTAAAATTATCGAACATTATTCTATCCACACCTCCTACTTTCATGACTCTATCAATATCTTCCAAAGATCTGACTTCAACCTCAATTTTTAGATTTTTACCATTCTCTTTACAATATTGACGTGCTCTTTCAATTGCCTTCTCTATTCCGCCGGCAAAATCAATATGGTTGTCCTTAATGAGAATCATATCAAAAAGTCCTATCCTATGGTTAGTTCCACCTCCAATTTTTACAGCCTCTTTTTCAAGGATTCTCATTCCGGGTGTAGTTTTTCTTGTGTCAAGGACTTTCGTTTTAAGACCTTTCAGCTCATTCTGATATTTCGCAGTCATGGTTGCCACACCACTCATGCGCTGCATAATATTCAACATAGTGCGTTCAGCAATTAATAGAGACCAGACCGGGCCTTCAGCTGTAAAAGCAATGTCTCCCGGTTTTACTTCTGCTCCGTCTTCTATTAATATTGTCATCTTAATTGAGGGATCAACTTTATGCAATACTTTTTCCGCTTCTCTTACACCTGCAAGTATCCCCTCTTCCTTTATGATTAGCCGTGACCGACCCATCGCATCAGCCGGAATTGTTGAAAGAGTTGTATGGTCTCCGTCTCCTATATCTTCAGCAAAAGCCAAATCAAGAAGTTGATCTATCAATTTTTCTTTTGTTTCCATGAAATTATTGTTTAATTTTGTCGCAAAGATAATAAATTTTATGGAAATTAGTCTTTTGGCTATAGGCAAAACCACACAATCATTTATTCAGAAGGGTATTTACGAT
>JAIDPA010000227.1 GCA_029062985.1 Muribaculaceae bacterium | reverse complement strand
CCTTTGCTGCGTGAGGAAGCCGGGCATCACTGGGAGTTGTCGCATCTCCTTCAGGAGGATCCGTCATTGAAGAAGTCGCTTTTGTATAAACTTCGCGATTCAGCTCTGAGTCCTCTCGGCGATGAGTTTTAATGTGTTTTATTAACCCAAAAATAATTGTATTATGAAAGTAATTAAGATGCTGTCAGTATTGGCAGTTTTCCTGTTGATGGCAGCCTGCGGCAGCAAGGATGCCCAGAGTGTAGAGCAGAAGATAAAGGATGGAGCCCAGCTGACCGAAGCAGACTACACCGAAATGATTGAATATTGCGGAAAATTTGCCGAAGAGGCACAGAAGATTCAGGATAAGATCAATGCTCTTCCTGCTGACGACAGCGCTCAAGGCACATTGACCGACCAGATGGCAGCCCTTTCTCAGAAATTTCCTCTGACGGAATCATTCTCAGAAAAGATAACAAATGCCACAAAAGAGGAAATGGGAGAAAAGAATGTTGAGCTTGTCAATAAATATGCTCCTCTGATGTGGTTCTCCGCTCCCGACTGGGCAGAAGTGCCGAATAATGTGAATGTCGATGGCTTCATTGAGGATATGCCCTCAACAGACTCCACCGGCGTAATCGCAACGGGCGACGGTGTGGCAGTCGACAGCACGAAATAATCAAAAAAGCGGATAATTTTATAGAGAAAACCGATTTTTTATTTATAAAAAGGGGCTTCATTCTATGTTCTACAACACAAAATGAAGCCCCCTTTTTGTGGGGTGTCTGACAATTTGATGCGGATATTAAGGATTAATGGGTATGTGTGTAGTCATAATGAGATAATATGCTGCAAAATGAAAGTTGAATATAAGGAAGAGTATAATGTCTTACGAAATTTTTATTTGCATAATACTCGATTTTGATGTAATTTTGTATCAGGAGATAGGACAAAAATTAGGATAAATTATACTAACTGACCTTGACATATTGAGACCATTCCGACCTCACGTCGCGGCTTAGTAAATCTTTACCATGAAAAAACACGGTTGACTGATTGAGTCAACGTGAAAAAGAATACTAAGACCTGAAAAGCAGAAAAGCGAATATTATTAGTTGAAGTGATTGAATAGATACCTTGAAATCTTGCATGAAACTCAAATCGCAGAGATGCGAACGAAGCCGCGACGGTCGGAATGTAATTCTAACATATATTACCTAAATAAATTTAACAAATTAATTCATCGTTTTGATATGGATACCAAAAGGGCGGCTGAAACTCAGCCGCCCTTCTTTGTTTATTCTCCTTTCATGTAATGATGATACCCGTTAAGTTTTTTCCAGTTGCCTCGTGTGAAATCCGGCACTTCCACCGGCGCCGAGTTATTTTCAATCGAGATACGCGACAGCTCTCCGAGCGACGACCATTCCGCAGCATCGTAGACATCCTGATCGAGTGGCAGTCCGTTAAGAAGACAGTAGACCAGACGATAGTCCATGATATAGTCCATGCCGCCATGTCCGCCCACTTTTTTCGCTTCCTCTTCTATTTCAGCAACGATTGGATGCTTATATTGCTTCATCAATGCCTCCTTAACCTCATCAGGCACAAAATCATGTGAAGAGAGGTCTTCATGATCGGGCACTCCCTCAATCTTGGCAGCATCACGGAAGGCGAATCCTTCACGCATATATTTGTTGGCGAAGCCTTCTGTGCCTGTGACCTGATACATCCTTGAATAAGGACGAGGATTCATCACGTCATGCTGGATATGCATGGTCTGACCGTTTTCTGTCTGTATCATCGACATCGTATGGTCGCCGTTCTTGAAATCGCATGAATCGCGTCCGAGTAGATTCTTGACGAGCTTCGGACCCGTGGCAGGGCGTGTATCCATGGAGACAATATAATTCATCTTATTGCCCCGGTGGAGATTGACGAGCTGGGCAGCCGGTCCCATACCGTGTGTGGCATAGACATCTCCACGGTGCTTCTCGTTGAAGTCGAGACGCCAGTTACCTTCGTATGCTTTCCAGAAGTCTTCAAGATTATGAATATACGACCCTTCGACATGAAGGATATCTCCGAAAAGACCTTGCTGAGCCATATTGAGGGTTGTAA
Organism: Muribaculaceae bacterium; assembly: GCA_029062985.1. Lineage (GTDB taxonomy): Bacteria > Bacteroidota > Bacteroidia > Bacteroidales > Muribaculaceae > Lepagella. Next base: position 682 of record JAIDPA010000227.1, on the reverse strand, counting down.
GTTCAAAAAAGTCATAGACGCAGTTCTCGAGCATCATGCAGTGGCGTTGAGTCTCTTCGGCAGTATTTATCAGCTGCCAGCATTCGTCGAGATTCATAGCGGCAGGCACTTCTACAGCGACATGTTTCCCCTGCTGCATGGCATAGACAGCCATCGGCACATGGTTTTCCCAGTCAGTGGCAATATAGACGAGATCAATGTCGGGACGTCGGCAAAGTTCTTTCCAAGCCTCATCTCCTACATATTCCGTAGCTGCCGGGCGTCCTGTCTCAGTAAGTTTTTTCTGAGCTTTGTCGACGCGGTCCTGATATTTGTCGCATAGAGCTTTTACTGAAGTGCGGTCGATGAGTCCGAATCTGCGCACAGCGCCCGGTCCTCTCATTCCGAGTCCTATGAAGCCGACTCTGACTGAATCAAGAGGAGCGACTCTCAGTCCTACGACATCTTTTTGACCTTCAGGTCGTTTAGGTACTTTTGTCTTAATTATTCCGGAATGCTTGCATCTGTGGATTGCTGTTCCGTCAGGCGATTTAAGTTCTGCCGGCGGAAGAGAGTGGTCATGCTCCTTGGTCTGTGCAATGGCTCCAAAACCCAAGGAGAATGCAAGAATTGCAAAAATCAGTTTTTTCATGAAAAAGAATTTATGATTATTATTATTTATTTAGCAGTCTTAAATATAGAT
>JAIDPA010000226.1 GCA_029062985.1 Muribaculaceae bacterium | reverse complement strand
GGATATTCAGGGAGTGGCAGACTCACTCGTATTTGTTGAGTCAGATTCAATGATGTATATGTTCCGCAAGCCGATAGTATGGAGCGGAGAACGTCAGGTCACTGGCAATCGTATCGACGTACACTTTAACGACTCAACTGCCGACTGGGCGCTTCTTCCGGAATCCGGCATGATGTCAGAATATATTGATGAGGATTTCTATAATCAGCTTGCAGGCAAAAAACTCCTTGCTCGTTTTTCCGGAAATGGCTTAAAGACCCTGGAGGTGTCGGGAAATGTTGAGGCAATCTTCCTTCCGCAGGAGAGCGATTCTACTTATAACCGAATGGTGAATGCCGAGAGTTCGTTCCTCACCATAGATATGGATGGAAACGCTATGGAAAGATTGAAAATGTGGCCTGAAGTGACAGGCACAGTTACTCCTCTTTTCCTTGTGAAGAGAAGTCAGATGTATCTGCAGAAGTTCCGTTGGTGGGAGTCTTTGCGTCCGGTCAGAGAGTGGTATGGCGATAGGGTCCGTTGGGCGGATAATCTCGGAGAAGTGCCTGATGAGCTTGAACAATATTTTCTTGCACCCTCCGATTTTGGAGAACCCAAGACTTTCTCAGCTACGAGATTTAAACGACCGGCTACCACGCTGACCGTAACCGATGATGCTGTCGCATTGGAGGAACCGGCTCCCCTGCAGCTTGAAAATGAGATGCCCGATGGCAACAGCCTTCAGAATATAGAGGAATCTGAGAAAAAACTCGAAGAACTGAAGAATGAGACTGTTGAAGAGGGTAAAGAAATAGAAAAAGCCGTCAAAGAGGAGGAATCAAAGGAGAGTCAATCTTCAACATCACAAAATATTAATAAAGAATCTATTCAAACAAACGGGGAAAAAACTGAAGAGGAGAAAAATAATGAGTGATGTCATCAGATTATTACCTGACTCAGTGGCTAATCAGATAGCCGCCGGAGAAGTGATTCAGCGTCCTGCTTCTGTGATAAAGGAACTCGTTGAAAATGCAGTTGACGCCGGAGCTACTGACATACGTATTTATCTTAAGGATGCAGGGCGAACACTCATTCAGGTCGTGGATAACGGCAAGGGGATGAGTGAGACAGACGCGAGAATGGCATTCGAGCGTCATGCGACATCTAAAATATCGGAAGCATCTGATCTTTTCGCTTTGTCAACGATGGGATTCAGAGGAGAAGCACTGCCGTCAATATGTGCAATCTCCCAAGTGGAGATAAAGACAAGAACTGAAGATTCAGCTATAGGCACTCATCTGATTATCACAGGTTCAAAAGTGGAGAATCAGGAGCCGGTAGTGTGTGACAGAGGTACCAATATAATGGTGAAGAATCTTTTCTTTAACGTCCCTGCGAGAAGAAAATTCCTGAAGTCAGATAGTGTGGAGACTTCAAATGTGATGAGGGAGTTTGAACGTCTGGCGCTTGTCAATAACAATATAAGGATGAGTATTGACACAGGGACGAGAGTCATGGATTTAAGGGCGGCGACTTTTAAACAGAGGATAGGAGATATATGGAAAAACAATCTCGACCTGCATCTTCTCCCTATAGATGTTGACACATCATTGATTAAGATTAACGGATTTATCTCACGCCCGGAATATGCCCGCAGGAGAAATCCTCTTCAATATCTGATTGTCAACGGAAGAAATATGAGGCATCCGTATTTCCATAAGGCAATCATGAATTGTTATGACTCGCTGATTGCCGCTGACACACAGCCTTGCTATTTTCTCAAGTTTGAGGTTGACCCGGCATCAATTGATGTCAATATCCATCCTACAAAAAATGAGATAAAATTTGAATATGAGCAGGAGATATGGCCTATTCTTCAGGCTTCCGTAAAAGCAGCTCTCGGCAAATTTGGGGCAGTTCCTTCAATCGACTTCAATAGTGATGTTCTCCCGGTCGATCCGTTGCCTACTGGTGAGCTTCCCGAACAGCCTACTCTTGACATTCCGGATAATTATAATCCTTTTGCAGTTGAAACTCCGGATACGTTCGACGGGGGGGAATTTCTGGGACGCAGAAGCAATGAAAGAAACAGTGCCTTTTCATCAGGAGAATCAAGAAAAGGATACAGTGACTATTATGGTAAAAAGGAACATGCACCTTCTAATTGGGATATCCTCTATGCTGAATTTCTGAGAGGAAGAAGAAATACAGATTCAGAAGCCGGCAGCGATACCCTATCATATCAGGAGAGTGCCCCTGAGAATAAATTTTTGAGAGGAGAATCTCAAAATAATCAGGATCCTTCCCTCCCTGAAATGGAAGAGAAGCAGATGGTCGGTGCCTTTTGTATTCAGCATTCCTTACGTTATATAATCACTTCATCGCGTGAGGGAGTGATTATAATTGATCAGCATAGAGCACATGTCAGAATCCTTTTTGAGGAATTCATGAGAAAGGTGGAGCAAGGTGGACTTGTGGCTCAGGGTGTAATTTTTGCCGACACTATAAGCCTTGATCCGGAATATCAGGAAGCTTTGGATGAAGTGAAGGATGAACTTTCGCGAATGGGTTTCAATCTCGAATATGAAGAGGAAAACCGCTGGCGGATTTCTGCGGTGCCATCTATTCTGAAGAATGTTGATCCTCGGGATATTATTCTTCAAATCCTTGAATCAGTCATTGATGATTCCGTCAACTATGGAAAAGAAGGAAACATTGTGAAAGGCTTCACAGAGAAGGTGGCGCTTGTGATGGCTCGTTCGTCTGCAATTCAAGGTGGGAAAAAACTGACCGATGACGAAATGGAGCATATCGTAGGGGAGTTGTTTTCACTTCCTGACCCACGTTATACTCCCAACGGCAATCTTATATTTACCCTGATAGAAGACAGTCGGCTGGAATCAATATTCAGATAAATTATGGATTCCAGCCGGACGTAAGGTATTGAAGCTGCTCAAATCGGGATGCTTGAAGTATTGTCCCTTATAATTTTATAATATTCCGATAGAGTTGAGGAAAATCAGGAATATTGCAATCGGGCATATCCATTTGAGGAAGAAGATGAGCACACTGAAAATCCTGAACTTGTACTTACCATTGTTGGTCAGTTGCTCGCGCAGTATCTTCTTATCCATATACCAGCCTGCAAATATAGAACAAATCATTCCGCCGAGAGGCAGGCAGACATTTGAGGAGGCATAATCAAAGAAATTGAAAAATGTCAGCCCGAATATTTTTATCTCGGCGAGAGGACCGAAACTCAATGCACAGAGTAATCCTCCTATAAGAGCGATTCCGGAAGAGAGAAGAGTGGCTCCTTTGCGCGACATTTTCTTTTCCTCACAAAAGAACGTGATGGATATTTCGCTCATAGAGACCGTTGAGGTAAGGGAGGCAAGGAAAAGAAGCAAAAAGAATAATGTCGACCATATTATTCCGCCCGGAAGCTGAGTGAATATGTGAGGGAGCACTTCAAATACCAAAGTCGGACCTGCTTCCGGAGACAAGTTAAAGGAGAAAACAGCGGGAAAAATGATTACTCCTGAAAGGATTGCCACTGCCGTGTCAAGTCCGGAAGTAATGAGAGCTGTTTTTCCAAGCCTTGTCTCCTTATTGAAATAAGAAGCGTAAGTCATCATGCACCCGAGTCCGAGACTCATAGAAAAAAAAGCCTGACCTAAAGCTCCGAGAAGCACTGAGGAATTTATTTTTGAGAAATCAGGGTTGAATAGAAAAGAGAGCCCCTCGCGGCAACCTGGAAGTGTCAGTGAATTGATACAGAAAGAAATCAATAAAAGAAAAAGGATAGGCATCAGGATATTGGAGGCTCTTTCTATTCCTTTTGTCACTCCTCCCAACAGAATAAAAGTGTTGCAGAAAAGGAAAATAACAGTCCAGATTACGGGACGCCACCCGGTGGTCAGTTGTAGAAATTGCCGATGACCTATTTCTGTATTTGAAAAATCTAATTGACCGCAGAGAGAGGCGATGCAATATTCAATTGTCCAGCCAGCCACGACTGAATAAAAACTCAGTATAAGCAGCGAAGCAATTATTCCGAGATAGCCTGCAAAGTGGAAGTTCTTACCCGGCGCAAGTTTACGGTATGCACCGAAAATATTGCTTCTGGTGGAGCGACCGATGGAGTATTCCGCAATAAGCACAGGCACACCGATTAGAAACACGAATGCTATATAGCATATCATAAAGGCTCCCCCGCCGTGAATGCCGGCTTCGTATGGGAATCTCCAGATATTGCCTAAGCCGACTGCTGAACCGACTGTCGTCGCAATGGCTGCAAACTTACTGCCGAAAACAGCACGTTCTTCGTTACGTAAAGACATTTTTCCTGTTTTTTCAATTAATTTCCTGATGTCTGTAATTTAAGGATTTTACAGATACTGAACTTTTGAAAATTCAATAGTTAGTTATTGAAAATTTAAGAATTACAGACAATGATAATTTTATTTACGCCAGCTCAAATAAGGGTGAAACGGTCAAATGGTTATAGTGTCTATTACCCATATCTCCTAATCTATAAACTAAACCCTTCAACCATCTAATCTAATGAACCTCAACCTGAGTTTGCGAAAGTTGAATTAAAATATTTCTGCAAAATTAATAAATATTTATCGATTAAAAACTATAAATTTAAATATATATTTATTTAATAATCACGGCTCTTTCATTTAACCTACAAT
>JAIDPA010000225.1 GCA_029062985.1 Muribaculaceae bacterium | reverse complement strand
AAATATAAAGAAAGTCTGTGTTATTGTGAATCAAGCCATGGCTTGATTCACAATAACACAGACTTTCTTTATATTTAATCATTTTTCGCCTTAATTATCATTTTTCGCCTTAATCATCAATATCTCCATTTTTCAGAGGCTATCCGCTCAGCCAAGGCATTCATCTCCATGCAGATGTCGCGACTGCTAAGCTCCGGTGAACTCAGTTCTCCTATTTTTCTAAGAGATACAATCAACAATTTTCCTGTTGCACAATATTCATGCATAGTCTTGGATGGATGCCTTCTATGCTCGTATGCATTTTCAACAATCTTAATCATTTTCCAGCCCTTCTCTATCCCTTCCTTCCATAAGGCTTTCTCAATGCCATGCACAAAAGGCGATACCAACACCCATCCCTCTTCAGCCAATTCTCGGCATATCTGAAGCCTCTTTTTATTATCGGCTATAGTTCGCTTGCTCGTATATCTAACCACAACCTTGTCAGGATAACTTATCAGGGAGGTATTACCATAAGAATTGCAAAAATTTCCTTTGCCATCTAAAATTATTCCTCTATGATAGAATTTCGGGAAATATTGTCTCAGCAAAGCTCTTCTTGGATTGTCAGCAATATATTCATCCCAGTTCAGCCATTGTTCATACTGATAAAGAATCTTATCATTATATCCCTTTTAAAAAAATGAATCTCCGCGATAATTCTTGTGATGCCATAGACGCTGAGAGCAATCCTTAAAGAAATAACTCAAATATATCCCAAGATGAAATCTGAGTTCGTTCAATACCCTGATTGTAAAATGCAAATGATCAGGCATAATGACGTAATGCCTGATATTCAATAATTCTTTATTTCGATTATTGAATTCACATACTGCCTTAAGGATTATTCTCCCTATCTCAGTAGGTTCTGCAAAACATTTCTGATCGAGTTCAGACGGATTTCCTTTAAGAGCTGATAATACAGGAGTAGAATCATTCTTCAAAACCGTAATTAAATATACGCCCGGACGCTTATAATCATGATTAAATGCCCTGCGTAGCTGCGAATGTATGATTCCCTGATTCCACCATGGAATTTCCTCCTCATCCTGATGCCATAATAAATTCAGCTCCTCTGTTGATAACAATCCTCCCTTATTTTCCTCGATCCCGCTCATGGTCAGATATTAAAATTTTTATTAATGATTTTTTATTCGCTCTTATTATTGGTTTAAGGCTCTATAATTTATTGATTTAAAGCTTCTATCATCTCTTCTTTGAGTCAGTGTGTATAAAGCCATGGCTTTATACACACTGACTCAAAGAAGAG
>JAIDPA010000224.1 GCA_029062985.1 Muribaculaceae bacterium | reverse complement strand
TTTTAATCTATTATTTGACCCAAAATTTAATTTCTACAACCTTCCCAAAATCAACATCCTTTTTTTTGTTAATCCAAAGTTTTAAGTGAAACGATTTTTCGGGAAATCCCATTATCAAGAAAATTAAATTTTTAATAAAAGTCTGGCGCCCCCAATCCGGGTGGAAGTGGACAAATTCAATAACCTACTAAAACTTTTTAACCCTAATGAAGATGAAAAAAGGTTTGCTTTATTCGGCAGTAGCAGCCATGTTCTGCCTCGGATCTTGTTCACAAGACGATTTTGGTCCCGTTCTTGAAAACGGCGACGGCAATGTAACGTTCACAGTTCAACTTAATGATAAACCGGCAAGTCGTGCATTCGGTGATGGCTTATCAGCTACTACACTTAAGTATGCAGTGTATGACGTAACTGAAGAGAATAACTCAGCACTTGCAGGTGAGGGTACAGCAGCTTTTGCAGCAAATTCACTTTCAACAACAGTTTCCCTGAATCTTGTTCCGGAACGTAATTATAAGGTAGCGTTCTTCGCATCAAGCTCAATAGGTGAAAATGACGTATACAACTTTGATGCTTCAGCTAAGACAGTAACCGTTGATTATAGCAAGACTAATACTGTAGCAGCGCAGACAGTTGACTACGATTGCTTCTATAATACAGTTGATATCTTAAGCACGGATATAGGTAAATCCAAGACTGTAACACTGACTCGTCCGGTAGCTCAGATCAATATCGGTACAGCTGATATGACAAATGCAGCAGTAGGAGTGGTTTATGGTGCGAATGCAGAGAATCTGCACACCACTATCTCAACCAAAGGCTATAACACACTCTCTCTTCTTGACGGAGCAGTGACAGGTGAGGTAGCTGTTGTAACTCCGACAGCAGTACAACCCCTTTCTGAGGGTTTCCCGGTTGTTAATACAGATAATCCTTATAGTTATCTTCTTTGCTCGTACGTTTTGGTGCCGCAGGAAGAGACAACTGTAAAGGATGTAACAATCTCCTTATATAAGGATGCTTCAACCAAGCACGCGGATATTCCGGTAAGCAATGTGCCTCTTCAGCAAAACTACCGCACCAACATCTATGGCAATCTCCTTACTACCGCTTCTGATATCACAGTTAATAAGGACAATAACTGGAATGGTGCATACGATGTGAAGGTATGGGATGGTTCAGTAGCAGAAGTTCCTGAAGCTGATGAAAATAATGTCATCACACTTTCAACTCCTGCACAATTTGCAGGTTTGGCACAGGCAGTAAATTCCGGAAACAGTTATGCTGGAAAGACTATCAAACTTGCCAATGACATTAATCTTAATAACATCAACTGGACTCCAATTGGAACAGATAGTCATCCTCTAAATGCAAAATTTGATGGTCAAGGTCACACAATCTATAATCTTACGATTAATATGACAGGTACTGCGGGTTATGGCGGATTTTTTGGATTAGTTAAAAATTCGAGTATAACTAATGTCAAACTTGATGGTGTTAATATAGATGTACAAAGTGCAACCGGAAAATCTAAGAATGTCGGCGGACTTGTAGCTAATGCTTATATTTGTCCAGTTTCTAAAGTTAGTGTAAAGAATGTTTATATAAAGTCATATAGACGTTCGGGTGGAATAATCGGTCAAATTTACGGAAGCGTAACAGATTGTGAGGCTGAAAATGTTACCATCGAAATGAAAATGGATTCGTCAAATGATAATGGCGATAAAGCTGGTGCAATCGCGGGACAGACTAATGAAGGTACCTACCATCATACTAATAATAAGGTCAAGAATGTTAAAATATCAGGATTTAGAGATCTGGGTGGAGTATTTGGTATGGTTAACTATAGTGCAAAAATATCCCACAATTATGCTGAAGATGTAATAATCACAGTTGTAGATGGAGATAAGGTAGATCCGGATGGACACACAGCAGATTTCTTCGAAGGTGTTGTTGGAGAACTTGGAGTTTCCAAAACCGGAATAACTGTAACAGTTGGTGAAAATAATTCTTTCAAAAACTTTACTCTCGTTGATAAGAATGGTTCGGAGACCTTTACCGAATCCGGTACTCTCACTCCGACTGCCACAAACTAAATAATCCTATCATAAACGGGACAACCCCGGGACCGTCTCCTTGAAACGGGACGGTCTCACAAAACACACAATTAATTCCATAACTAATATGTCATTCATCAAATACAGAATAGCACGTCCACTTTTGGCAGCCCTCATCGCCGGGTCGGCTTTCGCGACAGCTCTCGCTGCTCCTGATGTGCCGCTTCCCGATGACGAGAATCGCCCTACCATAAGCGCCATACAGCTCTTCCCGATGAATGTCGCTTCTTTTGAGAATGTTAGCCCTGAACTTATCCGTCTCGCTGAAAAGGCTGACAGAGGATATGCCGCCGGAGAAATCGACTCCCTGATTATTGTGGGCAGCTCTTCTCCCGACGGACCTAAGACTCTCAACAGACGCCTCGCACGCGAAAGGGCAGAAGCGGTAGCCCGCTTCCTGATGGAACATACTTCCATCCCGGCTGACAGAATCACTGTCGAAAGCCGTGTAGCTGACTGGACAGACGTGGCTGACATCGTCAACGGTCTGAACGCTCCCTCCGGATATGCTCCCCTCGTGGTAGCCGCAATCAGCAGGAATAAGGATAACCCGATGCCCGCTTTGCGCCGTCTGGAGAAAGGACACGTCTGGAAATGGCTTAACAGCGAGATTTTTCCCTCGCAGAGAGCTACGGATGTTATGGCAGTGCTCACCCCTGTCGAGACTGTTCAGCCCGACACAATTGCTTCTCCCGAAATCGTGGAGACTGAAACCGCTGAGGCGATTCAGCTACAACCTTCGGCGACCAATAATGAAACTATCCCAGAGGTCATAACAGAGATTCCTGTGGAAGAATGGCAACGGGGATTTTATCTGAAAACCAATCTTCCGGCTTGGCTCGCTCTCTGGACCAACATAGCTGCTGAAATAGATATTGCTCCTCACTGGAGTTTCACTCTTCCGATTTATTTTTCGGGATTCGACTATTTCAAGCGCACTCTCAAATTCCGAACCTTTGCTCTTCAGCCTGAATTCAGATGGTGGGCTTCCCCAAAGAATCACGGATTCTTCGGCGGAGTGCATTTCGGAATGGCTTACTACAATGTGGCTCTCGACGGAGCATTCCGTTATCAGGACCACGACGGACGCACACCTGCTCTCGGAGGGGGCATTGCCCTCGGCTGGCGGTTCAGACTCAATTCCGACCCTAACCTCACTATGGAGGCGACAATTGGAGGGGGAGTATACCGTCTGGATTACGACAAATTCCTCAACCGTGAGAACGGTCTGCTTTATGACCGTAGGAAACGGACATTCTTCTGCGTAGACCAGGCAGCCCTTTCCCTGACATACCGCTTCGGAATAGGAAAACCTCGCGTAATGACGAAGAAAGGAGGTGGGGAATGAGTAATAGGGTATTTAAATGGTTTGCTTCCCTTATGCTGATATTCATGGCTACGATGCAGACCGCATGTGTGCATGAGTTCCCGGATCATCCCGAAACACGGCGTGTGAATCTGAGAGTCACTCATCAGCTGACGTGGACACTTTATGATCATGTCATGGCAGGGCGTTCGACACGCACTATTGATGACGACCAATGGATGTATGTGGAATATCTTTTCGAGGTGCATCCGGCAGGAATGACGGATAATCCTATAATGAGATTCCGGGAGTATGTGGAATATTCTGACAGGCTGCCTATGTCAACCGTAGTGGAACTTCCGCCGGGCGAATATGACATCTGGATTTGGTCGCAGTTTATCGACCCCGTGACCGGAGAGGCTCCGTATTTCGACACCACCTCGTTCGGCGACATAAAGCTGAAAGGACCTTACGTCGGAAATACCTATCAGAAAGATGCCCACAGGGGATGTGTTAGAGTCATCGTTCCGGATACTAATGCCTCGCAGGTGAATCTCAATTATGAAGTGGAGCTGACCAGACCGTTTACGGCACATGCGTTCATAGCTACTGACGTAGATGAGTTTGTGGAAATGGAGACGAAGCGTCGCAGCCAGGACACCAGAGCGGGAGAAACTCCTGACATTGATTTCTCCAAATATACGGCAAAGGTGATACACACCGGGTATATGATCAACGAATATTCAATGTTCCGCGATCGTCCTATAGACTCAACTCTCGGCATAACCTATACGGGACCGTTAGAGGTAACGCCCGAGGGAGAGGTGCTGATAGCATACGACACCTTCTTCATTAATGGCGAGGAATCGACACTTTCTCTCTCAATTGAAATCTATGACCCGCAAGGGAAGCTGGTTTCATCAGTAGGAAGCATTACGATTCCGACGAAACTGAATCGCGGCACAATTGTCCGGGGCAATTTCCTGACCTCGACATCAAGCGGAGGTGTAGGTATCGACAGCGAATTTGAAGGCGATTTTAATATAAGGATTTGATGAGGCTGGAGGCATTAGGCTGGAGGCATTAGGCATTAGGCATTAGGCATTAGGCTCAAGGCTCGAGGTATAGGTCTCGGGGAGGGAAGTTGTCCCCAACTTCCCGGGGCGGCAAAGCGTGAGGTGCGAAGCTGTGCTCCGTTCCCGCGAAAGTTTAATAAAAAGAAACAACAATACTAATAAAACAAAATGATACGGTTATGAGGAAATCAATTTATTTCTCGGCTGCACTTGCAGCACTCTTTGCAACTTCCTGCTCCTCTGATATGGTGCAGCCTGCAAATGGCGATGGCGAGGGAAATGTAGTCCTAAAGCTCCAGCTCCCTAAAGAACTTGCTACACGTGCAGTATTCGGCGACGGCACTACTGCCACCCGCCTTCAGTATGCAGTATATCATAATGGCGACAAGACTCCGATAATTACCGATGAGGCAACTTTCGTGGATCTTCAGGCTACTGTTGCACTTCAGCTTGTAAACGGACAGAAATACGACTTCGTGTTCTGGGCTGACTCTTCAACAAAAGAACAAGATGCAACTCCGGAAAGCAAATACTATGTTTTTGATGCAGCTTCTCAGGAAGTAACTGTCAATTATGATAACCTGAACGGTAACGATGAGGGTCGTGATGCTTTCTTCGGTCAGTTGACTGATGTGGAAATCACGGGTCCGACAACGCTTTCAGCAACGCTTAAGCGCCCGTTCGCTCAGATCAACCTCGGTACGTCTGACTTTTCCAATACGGCAGTAAAGGCTGTGTATGGCGAGAATTGCGAGACACTGACAAGCTCTATGGAAGTTACAACTACTGGGCTCCCCACCACTCTAAATCTTCTTGACGGAAAAGTGGATGGCGCAACAACGCAGAGTGTAACTTTCGCAGCAGTAGGTCGTCCGGACGCTTCTTTCGGCAATTATCCGGTTGAGGATTACGAGTATGTTTCGATGAATTACATTCTCGTGGGTACTGATAAAGAAGTATTGGACCTTAGCTATACTTTCAACAATGGCACAACAGAGATGGCAAATCTTCCGTTGGCAGCAGTGCCAGTGCAGCGCAACTACCGCACCAACATCTACGGTGCCGTCCTCACTTCACCGACCGACCTGACCATCACTATAGCTCCCGCTTTCGAGGAGCCTGACTATGGGTATGAAGTTACAATAGTTAAGAGTGTTGATGAATTCGTTTCAGCAGTTGAGAAAGGTGGATCAATTGAAATTCCTAAGAATATAGAACTAGATCTTAGGACTGTTAATGATGGTGGAGAAATTATACTTGCACCTAATACTTTCTTAAAAATCAATGGTACAGTAAATACTGCAAGAGCTCAACTTTCAGTAACCAGTGGTACTGTTACGGTTGATGGCGAAGGTGTCGGTAAAATTACTTCAGTTGGCTTCCCTACCGGCAGTCGTCCATTGAATGTATATGATGGTGCTACTCTTATTGTGAAGAATATTGAAGTAGAAACTGAACAAAATAATGGTGGTTCGGCTATTTATAGTGTAGACGGAAATCTGGAGCTTGAAAATGTTACTGTTAACTGTCATCATTTTGCTATTGGTGCAAATGGTGGAACATTAAAAGCTAAGAATTGTGTGTTCAATTCTGATTCTAATAATAAAGTAGGTGACTATTCTTATACGGTTGATGTAGCAGCTGGGTGTAAGGCTGTGTTTGATGAGTGTGAAGTTAATGGTGTACAGGGTGGAATTTCTGTTGGAAATAAAGATTCAGTGGTTACAATAAACAGCGGTACGTATACAACTAGGAATCTTGAGGAATACAAAGCTCAAACTGCTTTTTATCCTGTGTATATTTTTGATGAAGGACTTGCCATAATAAATGGTGGTGATTTTATTTCAGGATGCGAATATACCATTTTTAATGGTAATAATGATGTGCCTGAGTTTTATACCTGGGGTAATGGTGCATGTCTACAAGGTGGTCGATACAATAAAGGTACAATTAATCAAGCCAGTCAATTGACTTACCCGGCTGCTGAAGGTTACGAATGGGTAGCCATTGAAGGAGATGATGTCTTTAAGTTTGAAGTTGTAAAGAAGGGTGAATAAAGCTTTTTAGCAAATAGTAAATCTCTGATAATATATTCATAATTCATACCGACAATTTCCGATTAAAGGATTTAAAGTAGGGTATTTGAAACTAAATAAAAGACGCATTGCTCATGACAAGGCAGTGCGTCTTTTTTTATTGAGGCATTAGGCTTGAGCCTTGAGCCTTGAGCCTAATGACCCAATCACCTAATGACCTAATTCCCCAATCACCTACTCACCTAATACTCTTTAGAAAATCTCTCAGATGCAGATGGCGTATCCCCGGATATTCTGATAATCCGCCACTCAGGGGGTCCATCGATACGACATACTTGGGATAGTTGTCTTTTATGGCTGCGAGATTGCCAAACTCTCTTTTTATTGTCTCTTCTGAGACAGGAAGATATGTAACCTGAACATAGATGGTATCACTATCTTTTGTCGCAACAAAATCAACTTCACCGGCTCGCAGGATGCCCACATTTACTTTATATCCCTGTTGTAACAAATGAAGATACACCACATTTTCCATTACCTTCTCTATACTGTTGCGCAGATCAAAGCCGCAAAGATAGTTGCGCAGACCATGATCGGCAAAATAATATTTGAAGATCATTTCAAAGAGACGTTTGCCATGGATGTCATAGCGCGCAACAGGGTTGATGATCAGGGCCTTACAGAGATAGCTTATATAAGAACTCAACATGGCTTCTGAAATCTTTTCTCCTTGCGATTTCATAAACTTTACTATACTATTGATGGAAATGAGTTTACCATCGTTATCAGCCATAAAGCGAGAGAGATTTTCAATAAAAGAGGCATTTCGGATGTTCTCTCTGGTTATGACGTCGCGCATCATAATAGTAGTGTAGACCCCTTGGAGATAATCTCTTACATGAATTTCATCTTTAATGTCATACATGCGTAGACCGGGGAGCCCTCCGACTCGCAGATAATCTTTAAGCGACTCGTCAGAATCGTCTAATTTATGAAATTCAAGAAATTCACGATAACTTAATCCGTAGATGGGTATTTCGATATACCTGCCAGCCAAGCGGGTGCTAAGTTCTGAGGAAAAGATATAGGCATTGCTTCCGGTGGCTATGATCTGGCAACGGTCTTCTGCATGAAGGCTACGGAGTGCGTTTTCATATCCTTCAATATCCTGCACTTCATCTATAAGAAGATAGTTTTCTTTGTTGTCGATTAAACTCTTGACGACATACTCGTAAAGGAGGGTTGCATTTGTCAAATGGCTAAAGGAAAGAAGCTCTTTATTAATATATATCACATGTCCTTCAGGACGATTCTCCTCAAGCCAATGATGAAGCTGACGAAGCATGAAGCTTTTTCCAACTCGGCGCTGACCTACGAGGATGATCATCATTCCACGGTTGAGATGGGTGATGATGTGTGAAAGATAATTCTGTCGAATAATAATTTCCATAATTGTAATTTTTGCAAATTTACCCATTTATACCTGGAAAAACAAACAAATCTGCATATTTTACACATTTATATCATATAAATTTAAAATAGACGGTTAGGTGATTGGGTTGTTAGGTGGTTAGATAATTAGGTGGTTAGGTGATTAGAGGAGTAGGTAGTTAGGTGAGTAGGGGAGAAGGCGCGAGACATACTGGGGAGGGAAGTTGTCCCCAACTTCCCGGGGCGGCAGAAGGTAATTTCCCTTACTGTGGTAAAGAAGAAATTACCATATAGCTCCGGTTTTGTCGCAACAGGGGAGGTTGGGGACAACCTCCCTCCCCGGAGCTAAGCGCAGCAAAATCTGAACCATTGATATAGTCTGCTTTTGCTAATTTTGGAAATATTATCTAACTTTGCTTTAGTTGAATCAGCAAAACTTAAATCAAGTTATTTAAATCAGTGAATACCATTATATCAATATGCAAGGGGATAGCTATTATCCTTATGGTGATGGGTCACGCTGAAGCTCCGTCGCTAATCTGCAATTTCATTTACATATTCCACATGCCGTTGTTCTTCATAACTGCCGGCTATTTCTTTTCAAGAAAATATCTTGACGACCCCTGGAAATTCTGTGAGAAGCGTTTCAAGGGTCTGTATATTCCTTTTCTCAAATGGAGCATATTCTTCCTTCTGCTGCATAATCTATGGTTTGAGATAGGACTCCTTAGCGAAGAATACGGCAACTGGACAGGAGGCGTCACTCATCCCTACACAGTCAATGATTTTTTCCATCGTCTTATGCTGATTTTCACATCCATGCATGGTTACGATGAATTTATGGCTGGTGCTTTCTGGTTTTTCAGAGGATTGCTTGTGGCAAGCATAATGTTTCTGGTGCTTTATAAACTCATTGACTCCAAGACGAAGCTTTCACCTGTAGCAGGAGTTATGGCAGTATGCCTCATAGCTTTGGCTTTTAATGCCTTCCGACTTGGTTTCGGTTTTAAACTCCCATACATACCCAACGGCGGATTGAGGGAAGTGTGGGGCATATTCTTCTTCGGAATAGGAGTGGTCTACAGGTATTATGAAGAACGGATAGGAAATCGCTGGTGGCTCACATTGATTTGCCTCGGAATATTGGGGGTAGGCGCCTGGAATCACTGGTGTGGGATGAACAACAGCGGACAATTGCGCGATATAGCCACACTTCCCTTCACCGGAGTGGCAGGTTTCATACTTATCAAGCATATCTCAACGCTCATAGATATGGCAGGTGGGGTAGTGGCACGCACTCTGACCTTCATAGGAAACAACACTCTCTACGTATTCATTTTCCACATCATATCCTTTAAGGCAGTAAGTTTCCTCAAGGTAATCTGGTACGGACTTGACCCCGGTCAGATAGGTTGCCACATGGTGATCCACTATAACAATCATGAAGACCTGTTCTGGCTACTCTATACAATTGTCGGCACAGCCCTTCCTCTGATAATCCTATGGGTATGGCGAAGCCATGTATCTCCCCGTCTATCCATTCCGCTCCTCACCGGCAAATCAAGATAAACAATCAGACATAATGAAACAGATATTAGACCTCTCAAAAAACACAGACTATCGCAGTTGGGTTAAGGAACTCAAACAGCGATACCTCTCCGCTCTCCGCCCTCCACTCTCCGCTTAAAACACCGATGTGTGAAAGAATATTTCACAGTTTTATCATTCGCAGTTCGCATTTTATTTGTAATTTTACGTTGCAAAACCGAAGGGAATACCGCTCCCGACGGTTGGGAAGATTACATCTTCTTGGCTCTCACTGCCTTGGCAATTCGGCCCCCGGCTGAAAGAGATGGAACGGCTCTTCTTCCCTGGCTTCACGCCTTAGTAAAACACATATAGTTGCATCCCGTTTGCAATAATGATACTGAAGATTGAGAGTCTTTGCGACCGTCTTGTCATGCCTCGTCATGGCTTCACAGGTCCGCATGATTCTCACTGATGGGATATTATTTGCAACGAACTATGGATGCTGATTCTAATTCTATCAAAGAGAAAGAGCCGGTCAATATCGGAAAAATAATTGAGGAGGAGTTGCGCCGACAGGAGCGCACCGTCACCTGGCTAAGTCGCAAGATTCACTGCGACCGACGCAACGTCTACGACATTTTTTCGCGCCCCTGCATCAACACAGATCTGCTCTATAAATTGAGTTTAGCCCTGAACACCGACTTCTTTGCTTACTTCTCTGCTAACTTGCATCAATCCAATACCAACCCTTAACAAATCGAACCCACAATGAAGCCGACCAAAGATCCCAAACAAATTCTTTCGCCCGCCCAGCGCCTTCGGAAGATTATCGACGAAGGTTATGAAATCTTCTGCCAGCAGGTGGCCGGAGGTGTGATATCCCTCGAAAACGAAGCCTCGATGCAGTTGTTTTTGAGCAATATCCTCCTTCAGTTAGGGCAAGTCAACGAATTTGCCAAGGATGAGCATTTCTCTATAAGACTGGAGGCTGTGCAGAAGGACGCAGGAACGGAGAAGAGTCCTAAGAATGCTCGAGCCGATATCTGGATTGAATTCGAAAAGGATTCAGAGACCGTTGCCTCGGCCGCTATTGAATTGAAATGCTTCCTCCATAAGAAGAATGCGGCGGTCACCGATGCCCGCTACTCGGTGTATAAGGATCTGCAGAACCTTGAAAAATATCAGGAAACACATCCCGGTCTTCTCATCTGCGAGATTGTTTACACCCGAAATACCAACCTGCTTGCCGACAAAGGGTTGAAATTCAGTATCGCCGACGGCACGATAGAATCATGCGCCGTTGAGGAGAATTCGAGCTACAAATCGATCGACCTGCGCCATTCCTATCCCGTGGAGTGGGATATGTATGTCGGCGATAATTGCTTTGTGAAAATCTTTCCCGATAAATAAGCTATGTCTATTCTCAACTCAGAAGATCTTGACCGCCAGCTTGTCAGGGCACAGGAGACGATTAACCGGATTGAAAAGGATTTCTCAAAATCTTTCAGCGATGGTTATGCTCCTGTGCTGCTTGTCGACCCGCAGCGCGAAATCGATCTCTTAAAAGTAGCTGAAGAAAACGGTGCCCTTTACATCGATCTCTCCCGGCCGATTGATTACCTGAGGCTGTGCCGGATTGTGCAGGATGCAGATTCCATCATCTTTGACAACATCGACAGGATTCCCGACTCTGAAGATAAGGAAGATATACAGTATCTGGTGAAATATGCGCTCAGAAAAGAGGACGAGGTGCCGACTCCGTTCAACACCACTCTCTCTTTCTCCGATTATAAGATTGGGGCGCGCGGCCGTCAGAATCCCGGGTATCTTTCGGAGGGTTCCAAAGCTTGTCCGTACATACTCATCGTGCCACAGGAATAAAAATTTCGCTATGCACTAAATTTTTGGCATCATCTTGTTACTTTATGTTAATAAGTGAGAGGTGAGAGGTGAGAGGTGAGAAGTGAGAGGAGGCTTATCATTAAACATTAGACATTTAATATTAAAAAGAGTTATGGCAAAATTCATAATCACAGCAACAACCACCGTCGCCGAACTTAAGGATCAGTTCGGCAAAGAGGCAGGCGGTGTGCTCCGCGTTTATGAGGGGCGCAGTGAGGCGGCCGACGATGCTACATTAGTGTCGCTCGGAGCAAAGGAAGGGGAATTGGAATGTCGCACAAGCCGCACTGTCGGCGGTATCTGGGGTTGGATTCCGAAGGTGAAATGAACGATGAAGATGTAGTTTTCTTCCTCCCGTATTGGGAGGAGGAAAATCCTACTTTGGATATCCAGACCGGCTTTATGATCTCTGAGATGTTCGAGGAAGACGAGTGTCAGAAGATCGGCGGCAAGGTCTACACCAATACGGATTATTATAACTCCGGGAAGGTTCCGAAGAAGTTTATTCGTGATGCGATCAGAAAAGATCATCCCCGATGGGTGATAGGGATTGAGAACACAGCCACTATTCTTATCTCTTACAAGCGGCAGAAGAAGATCCTTATAAACCCGAAGGTCGCACTCAACGACCTCAATTGGGTCACATCCGAGACCATCCGCGACACTTACGCCTTTTTCAGCGCCGATCATGAAAAGGACTATGAGATGTATTCGCGGGTTTACCGAAACGTCGCGTTCTTCCCGGCTGAGAAAACGCTACATATAAGCGATTTGAGTGCTGCGATCCGGGGGATACTGGCATCCGATTGAATTATTAATTATGTAACAAATACAACGAAACGAGATGGCAAAGAAAGTTAAACCTGTTGTAGACGAGCATCTACAGAAATGGGAGGAGTTTGCAGCGGCCAATTCAGGGCTGTATGCAATGATTGATGCCGAGGGGAATCTTCTCGGCGACAGCGCTTACGATTTCATCCGCGACCCACAGAATGGATTCGCAATCTTTAAAAAAGATGGGAAATATGGCTTCCTCCGCCTTGACGGATCCGTGGCTGTGGCGCCGATATATGAGAATCTCGCCGACTTCAACGGTGGCCTCGCTGCTGTGCGCGTTGACGGCCGCTGGGGCTTTATAAATGAAAAAGGGGAGACCGTGATCGCCCCTCAGTATGAGGACTCTTCAGCCCCGTTTTTCCGCGAGGGATTGGCAGGCGTTGTGAAAAACGGCAAATACGGTTTCATCGACATGGAGGGGAATATGGTGATCGAGCCTGTCTATGAATATGCCTTCTCATTCCAAGATAATCTTGCGTCAGTAAGAGTAGACGGGAAAGTCGGGTTTATCGACAAAACCGGCAAAATGGTCATTGCCCCCGAATATGACTATGTTGCCCCGAGCCTTGAAGGTGGTTTCTGGAGAGCCGGATATGCCATCGTGACCAAAGCGAATAAGGTCGGCCTTATCGACCGCGAAGGGAAGGTGGTGCTCCCGCTGATTTATGATAAAGTCTCTTTCATGCCTTACGCGGCCTCCGAACGCCGGACTATGGGAGATAAGGTCTATTATGATTTCTCCATAACGCCCGGAGGCTCTGGAATCATCAGTGAGGATGGCGTCGTCATTGAGCCTGTATATAGCAAAATAGGAGACTTTAGCGAGGGTCTGGCCGGAGCAATTAAGGACGGCAAATGCGGTTATCTTGACACAAATGGAAACATCGCCCTCCCGTTTGAATATGACAGCGGATCAAAGTTCTCCGGAAATTTCGCAAGGGTGTCAAAAGATAAACGCACGTTTATCATCGACAAAACCGGACGCGAGATCTGCGACAAGGTGGAAAAGTTCAGGTTCCAATACGATGAGCCTTGGGATGGCTATATGATCGCTATCAAGGACGATAAATATGGACTGCTTGATGAGTCGGGCAATTTCATCTTGCCGTGCGAATTTGATAATTTGGAGAAGTGGGGAATCACCCAATTGGTAAAGGTAAGCAAGGATGACAAAGATGGTGTCTATGACCTTTCGGGTAAAGAGATCATCAAGCCTGAGTTTTACTATATCGACACCCCGCGCACTGAAGGCCTTCCTGTCGGAATTTCCGTTGAGCAATGGAAGAAAGAGGGTGTGGTGACTACCGACGGCCGTTTTATAGTCAAACCCGACGAGTTCAAATCGTGCCGTGTGGATGAAAACGGGGGAGTGATCGTAGTGGAAAATAAAGATGGTAAAGCCGGGTTGCTCGGTTTGGACGGAAGTGAGATCACGCCCTGTGTATTTGATCGGATCAATGCTTTTGAGGACAACGGAACGGTTAGAGCTATGAGCGGGGGAAAATATGGTCTTCTGAACAACAAGGGTCAATGGGTGATTCCGGCTGAATATGATTCTATTGAGAATATGTCGGAAGGACTAATCGGAGCCAAGAAAGATGGCAAATGGGGATTCATCAACGATAAAAACGAATGGGTGATCGCTCCGGCCTACGACCAGATCTATCGTGACTTTAAGAATGGATATGCCATTGTCTTGAACAATGATAAATCCATTCTCATCAATCGCGACGGCAAAGAACTCACCAAACCCGTAGCAAATCTTGACGTTTATGAACCCGTCGAGGGGATGATCAAGTTCAGGGTCGGAAGAAAATTAGGGTATCTCGACACAGAGGGGAACATCGCCATCAAACCCGCGTTTGAAGAGGCAGAGAATTTTGAAAACGGATGCGCCTTAGTTAGCATGAAGGTCGACAAGCAGCCGATGTGGACGTTCGTGACCAAAGACGGTGTGGCTCATGAAACTTTTGAGAACCGTGTTTACAATCTCGGAACGCTCATTACCGTGGACAAGGAGGGTAAGAAAGCGATCTTCCGCCCCACAGGAACTTTGGCGTTGCCGTTCGTGCTCCAGAAAGTATCCCACGATAAAGAGGGCGTTATCGTAATCCAGTTCGCATAAAACATTCAGGTGTAACGCCGACACTCCGTGGCGGCGGTGCACTTAAATATAAAATCATTAAACATTATTCATTAACCATTAAAAATTAAAATTATGCCAGCATTCAAGCTTACAGCGAAAAGAACAATCGGGTCTAACGACATTCCCAAAGGCACAACATTCCAGGTGCTCA
Source organism: Muribaculaceae bacterium (assembly GCA_029062985.1). Lineage (GTDB taxonomy): Bacteria > Bacteroidota > Bacteroidia > Bacteroidales > Muribaculaceae > Lepagella. The sequence continues at coordinate 22,357 of JAIDPA010000224.1, read as the reverse complement.
CAGCCAATGGCACAGGAGTAGATGCCAACAAGATCAAAGCTGCAATCAAGCAGACATTCGGGAAAGACCTTCCCGAATCTTACTGATATGCTTCCAACTTTGACATTGTCAAGTTGTAATTGAAGATCACAAACCGTTGAAAGAGGATTGATACAGATACGAGAAATGAAAGAAGGAAACGACGAATCGTTTAAGATGAAGCTGGCGCGTGTGTTTGACGACAACCTGCATACACGCAAATGGCACAACATCGTCGACTGGCTCATCATTGTGATGATTCTTGTCAGCACGACAGAGATCTTCCTGTCTACTTTCGATCTTGACCCCGAGTTGAGAAAAATCCTGAAATGGGTGGATATAGGCACCCTGATTTTCTTCACCATCGAGGTCTCGCTGCGCATCTGGGTCGCTCCTTGCATCAACCCTGCCTTTAAAGGATGGAAAGGACGTCTGAAATACTGCTTCACGTTCTATGGAGCTATAGATGTCCTTTCCACTTTCCCCTTCTATCTCCAGTGGATTTTTCCGCTCCCTGTGGCCGCTTTCAAGCTGCTGCGGACCGCCCGAGCAGATTTCAGGTGACACCCCCATTCAAGACATTCAATTATCTCCAGGCAAGGCTCGGATTGAAGTTGGATGAGATTGTGGATGCCGTCAATGAATCGGAATCACCACGCTTCAGGCTTGTCAGTACGGGTACGACCATACCCAAGGCGAAAATGGCAACGGATGAGCGTCGCATCCTCTTAGCGACGAATATAGCCTGCGTGATGAAGAAAATCGTAGAAGGCGCGGAACTCGACCCTCCCGCCATCCTCAAGAAAAAAGATATCGGTTACCGTGGATATTAGTTGTCAGACAAGGCCTCTGTGGGTTTTTCTTCATTGACGGAAAATGTGGGCACGTCTGCTAAAGAATTGTCGGCATGGGCTGAGACGATGCCCGACAAGCTCAGAAAGATAGCCGATGATTTCGATGTCAACGCCTTATGGGATAAACTTCCAAGACTGCCTCCAAGGCCGGTCAGGAACTCATTGTAATGGTGCTGACGATATATTACGCTGTTGAATCAAAAATAATTTGCCATTATATAGTATTCTGAGAACTCATATTCCACCACCTCTAATAACTCCAATAATTCTAAATAACAAATTAGCCTCGTATTCGCGTCGGAATTGTCCGGGTGAATACGAAGGCTTGGTTCCTCTTGGAATCTTCCAATCAACCATCGCCAAACTCTTCCGTTTTGTAGGCATCGCCGAGAACGCTGGATATGGCATGAACAAACTCGCAAGTTGGGAGACTCTGACAGGCACAAGCCCCAGCATCAATATTTATAGCGACACATAGTTTATGTTTACGCGGAATCGAGTATAATTAGCCACATTCCGCGCTATTTTAATTCCTAAATCTTCATCTATCATAATCTACAAATATTAACCTTAGCATCTGTAGCAATATCATCGAAGTTGCGTAATCCCTGAAAAATGAGTAAATTTGCATTTAATAAACGAACGATATGCCCCTAACCAAAGATGAAATACGATCGCTGTTGAGCGACATTGAGAATGAGCGTGTGGAACGCACGTTAGCTACTGACAACACCAAGAAAATGTCAGAGGCAATATGTGCGTTTGCCAACGATATACGTGATTCCAAAAAGCCGGGATATTTTCTAATCGGAGCTTATGATAACGGTAAACTTGAGGGACAAACATTTACCGATCAGCAACTACGGGCATACTCCGGTTTACGAAATACCGGTACGATTCTTCCACCTCCGGCTATGATGGTTTATAAAGAGACATTCCCAGATGGTGAAGTTGCTGTTATTGAAGTTCAACCGAGCGATGATACTCCAGTAAGATACAAGGGAGTAATTTGGATAAGAATAGGTGCAAGAAAGGCTGAGGCAAATACGGAGGAAGAACGAATATTGACAGAAAAGGGACAAGTTCATAGTTCTTCTTTTGATGGTCGTCCATGTCGCGAAGCTACCATTGATGACATTGACATAGATCTGTTCAAGAATGAGTATTTGCCGAAGGCGGTTTCACCGGTAACTTTGGCGAAGGATAAGCGCAGTGTAATTCAGCAGATGGCATCTTTGCGCTTGTTTGATACCCGTTTCAACTGTCCGACTTATGCCGGTATTCTATTATTGGGGCATGACCCGCAATATTTTATTCCGGGCGCATACATTCAATATGTAAAGTTTGCAGGAACTACTCGTGCAACAAAGGTGTTGAAAGAAAATCGCTTCAAGGGTAATCTAATTTCAATGCTAAAAGAGTTGGAGTATTTCATAAAATATTCCATTGAGAGCAAACGCCCGGAGTTCGTGAGCGTCCTTCGCGAAGAGCCACGCATTAACTATCCGTGGGAGGCTATACGTGAGCTTTCCATGAATGCCGTTATGCACCGCGCGTATAATGGCAACAACTCTCCGATAAAATTCTACGAATACAACGACCGTATAGAGATTGACAACCCCGGTAATCTATACGGCAAGGTCAACTTGGAGAACTTTCCCAATGAGACCGACTATCGAAATCCCAATATAGCCGAGATAATGCTGAATCTTGGTTATGTAAATCGTTTCGGTAGCGGAGTAAATACCGTATCAACACTTCTCGAAGAAAACAAAAGTAATCCTGCTGAGTTCCTTCTCGGTGACTATACCACATTCAAAGTTGTTGTTCAAAATGCTGATGTCATAGAAAATGGCACCGATGTCATAGAAAAAACTCCTAATGTCATAGTAAATGTCACAGAAAAACCAGTTGATGTCATAGAAAATTGCGATGATGTCATAGAAAAGCCCCGAAATGAAAAGATTCTAGACATAATACGTAAGGACAAAAGAGTAAGTGTTAAACAATTGGCGAAAATACTTGGTGTTACAAGCCGTACTATTTTTCGCGGAATTGATGAATTGAAAACAGCCGGAAAACTTAAACGTGTAGGAAGTGATAAATCCGGGACATGGGAAGTCATTGAATAAATGTGATAACTGAAAGGTAGCAAATATGGAAGACCCCCAAATTTCAAAAGAATTAATCGAGGCGTTCCGTCCTATTATGGAAATGAATAACGCACAGTTTCGACAAGTCAAAACTATGCTTGCCGGATTTATCGCTACGCAAGAAAGAGATCTGGACTATATGGATGAGTATATGGACACTCTTTTCAATTTTATGGATCCATTATCAGATACCGAGATGTTGATGCGCCAATATTATGACCATATCGCTACTTTTGATCCAACGGAGGCAAAGGTGCGTATTGAGCGCCTTGAAGATGATATGGGTTATATGACCAAAATCGTATATGCCGCCGGATTAGTCGCAAAAGACCTCCATAAAGGACAGCATGACAAGGGCGGTCATGACTATTTCGAATCACACCTTCTAAAAGTTGCATCAGCCGGATTTGATTGGAAAGAGAAGGTGGTTGGATTTCTGCATGATGCCGCAGAAGATTGCGATATACTGTAGAAGATGTTGTGAAAATGCTCGACGTAAAGGTTGCAAAGGTGGTTGACAACCCAAAAGGAAGTTGGTGGGAGGAAGACACATCGCTCGTATATCAGAAAACCGTCTCGCATTGAAAGTCAAAATGAATGATCTGAAAAATAATATGGATTTGACCCGTATCCCACATCCAACTGCGAAAGACTTTGCGCGTGTTGAACGTTACCGAAGAGAATACGAGTTTTTAACAAACGCCCTTCATAACTGTGTTTCGGGGCAAAATCCATAAGGTGTCATCAATAAACTGAAATATCCGACCTAAAATCCACTGTCGCCAGACAGCAGAAAGAAATCGAGGCACTCAAAGCCTCGCAGGTTGGTGCTACGCAAAAATCCTCGGAATCTCAGCAGAAATGGATTACTACAGAAAATCTGCTATTGGCAGTCAAGCGAGCGTGTGACGATGTAATCATAAAACATTACGAACAACTACCGACAATGTTTGCTGACAGACAGGAATTCGAGGACTTCCGCAAATCAGCCGAACAAAAGTTCTTGGCTGTAGAAACCTTTGCTTCTTATAAGATGTCTTTTGAAGAGCGTCTGAAATCCATCGAAGAAAGGCTTGGCAAAGGTTTCTGCCTCCTGGCAATCAACTTCTACGAGCAGAAACGAGATAAGGGCTATAGGAGCATTTTCAGTGGTCTTTGGAACCTGAAAGACGTTCAAATCGAGGGTTTTCTACCATTCATTGCCTTTCTTCTGATCATTTCGCTCGCTGTATATCTAATATACAACATCAACTAACTATCCCTCATCCGCCTACACTCCCTCGACCGCCTGAAACACATACGAGAAGACTAACCAACCCTAATTTCACAGGAAATATGAGAATAGAACCACTAATTGTCGGATTTCCTATGTTATTGGACGAAAGATTCAAATGCAAAGACAGCAAAGTTTATCCAATATATTATGATAATTCTGAATAATTCAGTAAATTTGCGTTTAATCCAATTTTTGAACAATAGAAAGAGACTTTAATAGAATAAAAGTAGTATTAGCAGAGAAGAAACGGACCAATAAATGGGTGGCTGAAAATTAGGAAAGGATCCGGCAACGGTTTCTAAATGGTGTACCAATTCTGCTCAACCCGGTATTAAGACCTTATTTTATATTACTGAATGTCTTGATGTCAAGGTCAAAGATTTACTTAACGACCCTGTTAAGGTCTCCGCCTAACGATAATATTTATTTTGGCTACTAATAAGAATGCTCGCCTCCGTTACGAAGCTCTTGACAAGTGTTTGAGTAACTTTTCTCGCAAGTACTATATAGAAGACTTGCAGAAAGCATGTTGTGACTATTTAACAAAAGAACTCAGTACTGAAACAACGGTAAGCAAGCGTCAGGTTTATACCGATTTGAAAGAGATGGAGTTATCTCCGTCAATGCAAGCTCCAATAGTTGCATATCAAGATGGACAACGTAAATATTATCGATATTCACGAGAGGGCTTCTCAATCGTCGATTTGACTGATGATGAATTGATGGGACTTGAAGCTACGGTGAACATGCTTGCCTCTTTTAAAGGGATGCCACAGTTTGACTGGATGACTGATATTATCCTTAAACTTAAAAAGAAGTATAAGGTGTCAGAAACACAACGAAATATCCTTTCATTCGACTCAAATGTAGACTTGCGAGGAATTGATCGTTTCAAAGAACTGTTTAACTATATTATCCACGAACAGCCAATAAAGATTACATACGAACCATTTGGCAAAGCACCTTTCGAGGCAGAGATTCATCCGTACTATCTCAAACAATATAATAACCGTTGGTTTATTCTTGGTTACAACCAAGCTTATAAAGATATATCTGTCTTTGCTCTTGATAGGATCAAGACAGTGGAATCCTTGACAAATGACTTCATACCGGATACATTGATTGAAGATCCATTCGATTATTTTTTTGATGTAATCGGCACCACTATTCCCAATGAGAGAAAGGTAGAGAAAGTTGTATTGCGATTTGATCCGAAACGTTACCAATACGTATCAGCAAAGCCCATTCATCATACTCAGAAATCAGATGACATAAAACATACCATCACCATTGAAGTAAAACCAAACAAAGAACTTGAAGCTATTATCCTTGGATTTGGCAAAGACGTGGAAGTGCTTGAACCGGAACATTTGCGTAATGAGATCATCGAGATTATGAAAGAGAGCTGTAAAAAATATGGACTTTTGAAGAATGACTGCAAAAGTCCGCAGTAATTTTGCAGCATCGGAACTAAACAAAAACTTTTTAAGCTTATGCTCAACACCAATTTTACCTCCGCTGTTCAGTCACTCAACATTGCAGACGTTATTCTCACTGCAAAATGGCAGAAAGTTACCGATGTTGACTACGGATATATATTTACTACCGACAATTTTGCTTCGAGTTGGAACTCGATTTATGTTAATCCGTCCGACCTTAAGTTTGAAAGCGTATCAAAGGGGATGAGAAAGTTAGTTACGCCAACTCTTCTGATTACTTCTGAGAAGTCTAAAATGGCCTTTGTTCTCGCATCGGAGGATTTGCCTGTGTATATTCAGAGTGAATACAAAAAGGACAAGAACTTCGGATACCTCATGGCATTTACCCTAACCCCAGAAGTTTCTCCAGAATATATGTTTTACGCCTGCAAGTTCAATCTTTGGGCACGCTTACTTGAAAATCGTGTAGGTGCACATGATTATTGCCTCTCGTGGAGCGATGTCGGTGTCATAGGTTATGATACCTTAACAGGTGATATTGAGCACACACCCGAGGACATAATCCGTAGCCTTGGTAAAGTTTCAATTCACACCATCGCCCAGCAGGAGGGTCTCATCTCAGCAGCTAAAGAGCAGGAAGTGGTAATCGAACAGAAACGATACGATGTGGCAGATTTAGTGGACCGATATATGATGTTAACAGGTCAAGGAGGTATCTTTCATCAAAATGGATTGGGGCTTCTTGCTGAAGTATATCGTATATCTGCGGGCAATTTAGCCAAACCCGAAGTGCTACAAATTCTCAGTGAATACGAATTCAAGAAAGATATTCTCTTGCAAGAAGAACTTGAATATCTTTCCAAGCATCTAAATGAGGTTTTTGCGCTGATAGTATCATCTAATGACATTATTTTCCATCCGTCATATGGATTTGTACAGCCTCAGGAAGTTACCGATTTTATGTGTAAGATTGCATCATTTCCCGAGAATGTTATTGTCTATAATCCATTTGCCGGTGCCGATTCTTACGCCATTGCACTTCCGAACCATGTGGTCGGTGAGGAAATCAATCGTACTACATGGGCACTCGGACAGATTCGATTGTTTGCCAACTTTGCTGACAAACGTGCAGTTATTACATTGGGTGATTCGTTTGAGTCCATTAGATCAAACGAAAAGTTCAAGGCTATCATTACCTCCCCTGTTTATCTCATGGAAGATGGTCATGAAATTTCCGATATTGTTAGGATGCTCTACGGCAAACTGGAATATGGTGGCAAACTTGTATGTATAGTTTCTGCCAACTTTCTATTCCGTAAGGATAACAAAGTGCGTGCTGTACGCGAGAGCTTAATCAGGGATAAAGCAATTTCTGCTATCGTGATGCTCCCGTCTAATATTTTCTCAGGTTCTTCCATAGCCCAAGCCGCTATTGTACTGACAAAAGGCATCGAAAATAAAGAAATTCATTTTGGTGATGCAAGTGGTCATACCCGTTTTGCTAAAAGCGTCTATCGCGCCACGACCTTTGATCTGGAGAGTTTCATGGATGCTTTTGAGGCAGACATTGAAGATACACAAGAAGGCTTTGAGCCTTGTGAAGATCAGACAGGCATTGCAGTGCCTTATGAGAAACTAGTTGGCTCAGAACTCACTCCCTCGCTCTATCTTGCTCCGAAACCTGAAAACGGCATTCCTCTTTCTGATCTTGTCGAAAAGTTACCAGAACTTCGATGTAAAGATATTTCCGTAGAGTATTTTCTCACTGGATCGTCTATTCCAGCGGCAATGCATCGCAAGCCATTTGTGCCTATAAAGGCAGAAAACGAAAAATTTTCTACGGTAAAGAAATATGTTCAAGTGCCGGAGAATGCTGTAATACTTGCTATTGTCAGCGGAAATGTCCGTACTGTCTATACTGAAGGGTTTACAGGAAAAATTGCTTTCCCCGACGGATTTATTAATGTACTGAAACCTATAAACGGAATCAGTGCAAAATATCTTGCTGCAATACTTTCCACAAGAATAGTAGCAGACCAAATCAAGGCGCAAACCGTTGGCTTGACAATCCCTTATCTGAATAAACTGGATCTAAGCCAGGTTCTCGTTCCTGTTCATGACACCGTTGAGGAAAGAGAAAAATTCATTGCAGAGGTTCTCTCGTCTGAAATGAGTGACTTAGAGGGAGAACTTCAGGAAATGATAGATTCTCAGAAGCGTGAGGTACGGAGCACTCGCCATGCGATGGTTCAAACTTTGTCTTCCCTTTCATCGAATTGGGAGCAATTGAAATTGTTCGCAAATAAGAAGGGTGGCAAAATCTCCTTTACTGACACTATAGGTCGTGTTAATCCTATATCAGTTGAGAATCTGCTAACTAGCATTGGATATGCAATCTCCACACTTGAACGTCAAGTGGAATCTCTGAGATTTGAACGAGCTGATTGGGGTGAAGATGTTGAAATAAATCCTTATAGATTTATAAATGAGTATATTTCTACTCATTCAACCCCTAATGTGAAGATGGTTAACGTAGGTAGTGATAATTCGGCAGATATACCGGATTTGAATGAAGTGACTGGAGAGGTAACATATTACCATATAGATTCCATGAATTTCTTTTACGCACCAAAGCGCTTGTTGGAAAGGATATTCAACAACATTGTGGCAAATGCTAAGGCTCACGGATTCACTCCTGAAAGTGAATATCCGGAGATCCGCTTTGACTGGCAAGAAATTAATGGCGATATTGTGATAACAATTGCCAATAACGGACTTCCTCTTAAGGAAGGTGTAACAAGCGACGATGTTTTGATGAGTGGATTCTCAACATCTTTGAACGAAAGTGCTTCTGATGGCACACTTCACTCAGGTCAAGGTGGATTTGAAATTAAATCTCTGATGAATGGCTTAGGTTCGGTTGAGGTTATTGCTGAATCAGATGCAGAATTTCCGGTAATCTACAAACTGACTTTTACTAATACAAACACAGTGGAAATCCTTTAAAATTTTTGAATATGCTCAACAACGATTTGATACAGGTTCTTTGGGTTGAGAATGACCCATTGGTGACTAACTCATATCCAGGAGAGGCTGATATGTACGGAGATTTGCAGTTGACCGTTTTCCCTTGTTGGGAAGATGCCGAGGTGGCTCTTGAGTCAGATTACGATCGCTGGCAAGCGATAATCCTTGATGCTAAATGTCAGTATAAGAAAGGTGATGCAGATAAAGCTGATAGGTTTCTGATGAACGTGATTACGCGAATTGGAAAGATTGCTGCTCGTAAAAACCGTACAATTCCGTGGTATGTTCTTTCAGGTCAAGGTGAGGATGACATTCGTGATTTGATACCTGATATTAATGAATGGGATAATAGTTGGTTTAAACTGTCAAACCGTAGATTCTATTCAAAAAACGGAAAAATCAAATACGGGAAAGAAGAACGGCATGAGCGTCAACTTTTATTTGAGCGTATACGTACGCAGGTAAATCACTATAATGAGGAGTTACAGATTGAGAACGACTTCTATCCTGATGTATTCAAGGCTCTCGATGATCTGGATATAGCAGGAGAAGTAGGCTTTCATTTGATGCCGCTTCTATTGCCAATTCACTTCAAGAACATTTCGAATGTAGATTACAATCGACGCTACATCGATTTGCGTAAAGCGCTGGAATACATTTTCCGTCACATGGTCAAGAAAGGTTTCCTCCCTACTAACATAGTAAGTAAGAAAGAAAAAGATTCCGTGAACCTCACATGGAGTAGCCATTTTCTTGGTGGTAAACAACCAGAAAATTTGGATGATGTCAAAGGAAGTGAGAGAATATTTTGGGCCGAGATTGAAAGGTTAAATAAGGAACCTCTTCTACCTAAACAACTTTCTCAGTGGTTAAAAGAAGCAATTTTCCAAACAGGTGGTGCAGTACATACTGCCGAGGCAGAGGTAGAAATAGCAATGAACCTAGACAAGTATCTTCCAAATGTTGGAAGTTCTCCTTACATGCTTCGTTCACTCACAATGGGTTTATGTGACTTCATACTCTGGTATAATAATCTTTTAATGAGCAATCCTGATGAAGAAATTAATACCATTAAGTTTTGGCGTAAACGTAATTCCAAGATCTGACAGTTTACCTTATAAAATAAAGAACTCAGAAGACTTTCATGATAATGGTTGCTTAATTCTAAGAGACAAATTTATGTATTCTGCTTAAAATAGGGTCGTTATTTGAGAATATTTAGTTAAGAAGGAGTAAGTAAGTCCTCAAGACAAATGAAATGCCAATATGACGAAGAGGAAGTGGAATATTAAGAACTAACTGAAATGGCAAAATCAACAGATAAAATACGGATAACTCTGGATTCGGGTGTCAGTGCTGAAGCTCAGGCGCCAGTGATTGTATCGGCAAGTAGGAGTACGGATATTCCTGCATTTTATGCCGGTTGGTTCTTTGAGAGATTGAAAAGAGGATACTCTGCATGGACCAATCCGTTCAATGGTGTCACTTCTTATGTAGCTTATAGAAATACTCGGTTCATTGTATTCTGGTCCAAGAATCCAAAGCCCCTTCTGGAGCACCTTGATTATCTCACCGAGTGCAATATTGGATGCTATATACAATATACTCTTAATGATTACGAAGCGGAGGGTCTTGAAAAGGGTGTGCCTCCATTGGCTCAGCGCATTGAGACTTTCAAGATGTTGGTTGATAAATTGGGTAAAGGACGTGTTATTTGGAGATTTGACCCGATGATTCTAACCGACAAAATAAGCATTGACGATTTGCTTAAAAAGGTAAAATATATAGGCGATCAGCTCAAGGATTACACCGAGAAACTTGTGTTCAGTTTTGCCGATATTGCCTCGTATCGTAAGGTGAAATCCAATCTCGAAAAGAATGGCGTCAACTATATTGAGTGGGATGAGAAGAGTATGAATGAGTTCGCTTTGAGTCTCTCTGAAATGAATAAAGGGCGAGGATGGAACTTCGAACTCGCGACGTGTGGTGAAAAAATTGACATTGAACAATATGGCATTCAGCACAACCGTTGCGTAGATGATGACCTTATGATTCGATTTTCATATCAAGATAAAGATTTGATGGATTTCTTAAAAGTAGATATAAGAAGAGTCGAGCCATCTACGCCATCTATGTTTGATGAATTCGAAGACACTACTTTTATCACTGATGGTGCTATAATGCTGACATCTCACACCTATGCCATTAAACAAAAAAATAATAGGGATAAAGGGCAACGGCAGTTCTGTGGCTGTATTGTAAGTAAAGACATTGGCCAGTACAATACTTGCCCCCATCTTTGCGAATACTGCTATGCAAATACAAGTAAAGAAGCTGCTGTAGCGAATTGGGAACGTCATAAATTAAATCCAAAAGGAGATAAAATCATCGGATAATGATAGTTAAAAGTAAAATATTAGATTTCTCGAAAGCTTGTAAAACAATTATCGGGAAAAATGATGATTTAGAAATCATTTTCGAAGATGGAACTACAACTTTAATTAGACGCCCAAATACGTCTATCGTTATTGGACAAGGGACATATGATTATGATTATTTGATAAATTGCTATTGGGATTTTACAAAAGAGCCATACTGCCCTATATTGTTTTCTTCCATGAAGTGGGGTTTTATTAATAAATGGTTTGAAATAATAAGTACAGAAATATATGATTCTGTGGGGATCATAAACGTTGGACATGGCTGTCATACTCCACCTTTTGCAAATGAATTCGAGTGGAACGATGACAAATGTATTGTGTCTAAAAATGGTAAAGTCCAAGAGCTTAAACGAACCCATTTGTCCAATTTCGGGCAAGAAGTGTTCGATACAAAATATAAAGAACGTATATCATGCATAGCTAACCTTACAATGGATGCAATTATAGAGAACTGCCGAAGAAATATACCCGGACACTATCGTTTACGTCCTTATTCTCACCCGGAGCTTAATCATGGATTAGATTTATTAAAAAGTGATGAAGGATTAGATTGTTATATCGGTGCCTATGGGGAAATGCATCAGGCAAAATGTAGAGCTGCTATGCAAAATATGCCATTTCCCCCTAAAGATGGACATGGAGCATCATTATCTTTGGAGATTATAGATTGGGGGTGCGGTCAAGGAATTGGATCGGTCTGTCTTGTAGATTACTTGAAAGAGCGGGAACTGACACAATGGCTTAAGAAGATAACCTTGATAGAACCTTCCGAATCCTCTCTAAGAAGGGCTGTAGTCAACATAACAAAAGCGACATGTAATGGAGTAAGAATAATACCATTAAATGAATATCTTCCTTCTGTTCACGATGATTCGGGAACTAATATTCATTATGAACAAAATTTTGTGTTCCATATTTTCTCAAATATACTTGATGTTACTGATATAGACCTTACTAAATTGGCACGAAGTATGGCAATCCCGGGGCATACACACTATGTATTGTGTATGGGTCCACTAAATGCAAATGCATTTAGAATCGATAGGTTTTGTGAGATATTTGCACCTACAGAAATCTTCTCAAATATTTCAAATGGTAATTATGGTAGAACTTCTGATACAAATTATCGCTATACTTGTAAAACAAAAGGATTTGTATATAACGGTGGTAACTTGGATTTAAGTAATTATGATCCTACTGAACAGGCAACAGAGCCAGTTTATCAAGAATATAACTTGAATCTCCAGATTTCAAATGGACTGATTTCAAAAGAAAAAGGGCGGATATACTCTATATTACGTAGTATCTTGTCTCCAAACGATTTAATTTATCTTGATCCGGAAATTAATGGTGCTACTCCTGACTTTATAATATTGAGACCGCATGTAGGTGTAATTGTTATTTCTGTATTTGAGGAAGAATTATTAAAATGCCATTTAGATGAAGATGATCCTACCCAAAGAACGATAATTGTAGAGGGAAATTCTGAAAAGATTGAACCGAAACAGATACAATCTCCTATTGTAGCACTGGAGAATTATCAGAATTTGATAATTGAAAGCCTTAAAGAATTTACAGAGGCTGTCATTGAGGATAATAAAAATCTTGGTCTGGTCAAAAAGGTTCTAATCTGTACAAAAGGTAGGGTATCTCAGGTAGCCACTCTTTTCGGGAATCCCAAATTTACAACTATATATGGCAATGAGTTTATAAATGATAAATACATACAATGCCGAATATTTGAAGATCTACGTTTTCATTATCCTAACCAAACTTTTGATATTATTGCACTAAACCAATTGATAAAAGACTTGTCCCCAAAATGGCATTCTTATAGAGAAGGAATGCCAGTACGCCTTACAAAACAACAAGTAGCTTTATCCAATAGTATCGAGGGAGCTCAACGCAAGATTAGCGGAGTTGCTGGTTCTGGCAAAACACAAGTTTTGGCAACAAGGGCTGTGAATGCACAGGTCAGAAGTGGCGGGAATGTTCTATTGCTTACATTCAACATTACTTTGGTAAACTATATGCGTATGAGATTGTCACAAGTAAGAGCTGATTTCCCATGGGACAAAATTGACATTGACTATTATCATCGGTTTTTTAGGAAATATGCCAATGCAAACAATTTCCATATTTGCAAGGGATCATACGATGAAGTAGATTTCTTTGAAAAAGCTACAGAACTTAAAAAATATGATGCAATTTTTATTGATGAAGTTCAGGACTATCTCACTCCATGGCTACAGTTGCTTCGTAAATACTTCCTTAAAGAGAAAGGCGAATTTGTTGTATTCGGTGACCCTAAACAGAATATTTACCACCGAGAGTTAGATTCCAAAGGTGATATTAGATTGGGCTTTATTCGTAGCGAATGGAATCACTCATTAGATAAAAGTATGAGATTTTCAAATCCTGCTCTCGCAAACCTAGCCATGGCATTTCAGCAAAGGTTCTATGGTCTGTTTGAGACAATTAACAATTCGGATGAAAATTTAACTAATGCAACATTTCAATTTAACTTGATGACCTATCATAGGATTGATCAAGTTATTCCTGTTGAAGATTTGAGTCAGCAAATTTATGGAATTTGTATGGATTTCATTGTAAGTAATAATCTTAAGATTGAAGATGTAGTCATCCTTGCGCCTCAAACTGCTATTCTTCGGCATATAGATTATCAGTATCGAAAAGAAACAGGAGAACGTACTACAATTACTTTTGCTAGTAAAGAAGGTGTGGATAGGATATTAAAAAAGAGCAAGTACGGCTCTTACGAATATAATAGAGATTATGACCGATTAGAGAAAGCCGAGAAAAATCGTTTTACGATGGTTACACGTCATCTTAAACTATCTACTATTCAAAGTTTCAAAGGATGGGAAGCAAAAACAGTTATATGTATAATTCAAAATGATGCATTTAGCGATGATAATATAATCACTTCCCCAGAACTGATTTACACCGGCATTACAAGAGCTAAAGAAAATCTATTTGTTATAAATATTGGTAATAATGAATATGATGAATTTTTCAAAACAAACATGCAATAAGATGGAATCTAAGTAATACTGGCACAGGCCGAAAAGCCAGTGCATAATATTTAGCCAGTGCATAATATTTAGGAGAAAGTGTTAAATTTGTGGTATGGAAACTTCTGAAGCATTCTGGATGTTCCTTACCCCAAGGTCTGGAGGAGCTGTTTGAGATGGTAAGGTTCGAGCGCACGGATCAGTCATACGACATATGGCTTGATGAGAAGAAACAGCGTTCGGAAGATATATGCGCAATCTTAATATCGTGGGTAAGCATTGACTGAAGTACACCTTTTGGAGGTTGCAGTGAGGTTGTAACTTTGCATATCAAAGTTGCTAAAACGTAAACTGGTACAAGGCGGCATTCAACTCGTGAGTAGCACTCACGAGTTGAAATTCAATAATCACGAATATAATATGCAAATGGATACAGACAACGATATATACCGCATAATTCATTTCGCTGTAATAGCGATTGAGAGCGGAGCACGTAAACTGGGTATCTCCGGCAAGGAGATGCACGACAGATTGAGCAAACAAGGCTTAATCCAAAACAGGCTTATAAAAAGGTATGAGGAACTTCATACGCAAAGCCTTGATTGGGTTGCCGATGACATTAGTGAGACACTTTTAAACTGGGAGGCTGGATTGTAGTATCACCCTTTAATAAATCTAAATGCCATAGTAATGAGCAAGAAGTCGATACGGTTTTTCAATGATCGAGAGGTGAGGGCGGTCTGGGATGACGAGAACAACTGCTGGTGGTTCTCGGCGACTGACGTGGTGCGTGCTATCAATGACGAGCCTGACTATACAAAAGCCGGTAATTATTGGCGTTGGCTCAAACGAAAGTTAAAAAAGGATGGCGTTCAGTTTGTGAGTGGCACTCACAAACTGAAAATAGTTGCTGCCGATGGTAAGCAGTATAACAGCGATGCTCTTTCAGCAGACGACATTATTCTTCTCGCTAAGCATTATCCCAACAATCGTGCGAGTAAATTTCTTGACTGGTTCACTTACAGCGACAATACCATTGACGGTCAGAGCCGCAAGAAGGCATACACTTTATTTGAAAGCGAGCTGCTCAACTCTCTTGAACCGGGTAGTATGAAATGTCTGCAACAGATACATGCCTATCTGTTTGGAGGCTTGTATGAGTTTGCCGGACAGATAAGGAATAAGAATATATCGAAAGGTGGATTCTCGTTTGCCAACTGTCTTTATTTTCCCACGATTATCCCGACCATTGAGCGAATGCCTGAAACCACACTTGATGAGATAGCAGACAAGTACGTTGAGATGAACGTCGTGCATCCATTTATGGAAGGAAACGGACGTAGCACCCGAATATGGCTTGACCTTATGCTCCGTCGTTCATTGAAACGTTGCGTAGACTGGAGCCGGATTGATAAGAATGAATATCTGACGGCAATGCGTGAAAGCGTAGTGGATTCAACGTATATCAAGTCTTTGCTGAAAGGAGCGCTGACCGACAAGATTGACGACCGTGAGATGTTCATGAAAGGCATCGACTACTCGTACTATTACGAGGAAGAGTAGACCTTACCATCTAATACAGTCAAAGCGTATTTGCAGGCAAAAGTTATGCGGAAACGAAGTTCATCGAAGACCTATAAAAACTGACTCAATCTGAGATAGTATTTGAATTTTGCCTGTAATTTGCCTGTAGAAAATAAAACAAGCGACTTAACTTTGTGATTTACACTTTGTTAAGTCGCCTTTATTGTGCCCAGAACAGGCATAAAGCCCTAAAATCATAGGAAAATAAGGGAAATAAACATATCAATAAATCAAGTGGTTACCGATGTGATTATTTCCTTTGATTGCATAAAATAGCCTATGATTTGAAAAAAGTTGCTTATTGGTTGCTTATTGGATGAAAATAAAATATTATCTTTGCAAGCAAAAGAAATAAAGGGCAAAAACAATGGCACTAAAAAAGAACTACCGAGGAAATAACACCTATCTAATAGAGGGAGGCACAGGAGATAACCCCAAGTTAATGGCACAGGCTTTAACCGATGGGCGAGATAGCCTATATTTAGAGTTTTATTTTGGTTATTCAATGGTGGAAAGCAAAAATGGCACTACCTATAAGAAAATTAATAGAGAGTGTGAGAGGCTTAAATTATACCTATGGCAAGCCCCGAGAACTCCACAGGAGCGACAGCAGAACAAAGAAACATTGGAGATTGCCAAAAAGATAAGGTTTGAGCGAGGACAGCAGTTGTTAGAGAGTGCCGAGGGTTACCGACTGAAAAAGGAGAAAGATATAAATTTCCTTGATTGGATGGAGGCTTATTATGATTCATACACCAAAGGGGATAAGAGGCATATTAAGAGGGCGAGAACCTGTTTTATTGACTTCCTAACCTCAACCCCCGAGTTTGCCAAATACACCAAGAGGATCAAGCCCGAGCAGATAACCAAGCCAATGATTGTTGCATTTACCGAGTACCTACAAAATAGGTTTGTGGGCGAGGGGGCGCACACGCTTTATGCACGTTTCAAGAAAATAATAAAATCGGCTGTTGAGGCTGATGTTATGAGAAAGAACCCCTGCAATGGTGTAATCATTAAGATTGACAATGGCACGTTGAAAAAAGATGTGTTGAGCATTGAGGAGGTTGGAAAGATGATAGCCACACATTACACAGGCGAGAACCCCGATATTAGGAGGGCTTTTATTTTTTCCTGTTATTGTGGTTTGAGGTGGTGTGATGTTAAGGATTTGACATTTGCCAATGTGGATTATTCTAACAGGCTGTTGAGGTTTGAGCAAGCCAAGACCAAAGGACACAGCACGGCAAGCGGTGTTGTGATCCCCCTTAATGATGGATTATTGAAATTGATCGGTGAGCCGGATAATGAAAAGGGCAAAGATTCCCTGATATTTCCTTTGCCGAGCCACACGATGTGTTTAAAAGCGTTGAGGCATTGGGTTAGCCGTGCCGGGATTGATAAACATATAACGTGGCATTGTGCCCGGCATTCATTTGCTGTTAATATCCTCAACAATGGGGCAAATATTAAGACCGTTGCAAGCCTGTTAGGGCACAGCGGTTTGAAACATACCGAGAAATATACAAGAGCCGTTGACAGCCTCAAACAGGAGGCAATTAACAGCCTACCCGAGTTAGCAATTTAAACCTCCACAGGATATGAAAAAGGATGAGGCATTAGAAACAGCGGTGTTATTTAGAACCCTGTATGAAACATTGAAAGGTTGTGCCGAGGGTAAGGATGAGAGATATGAGGATTTCAAATATATCCCCTTCAATATCCCTTTTGCCCCGAGCGTGGAGCAGATTAAGGGATTGGCAAGTTATATATTGGAGAATGAGGACAGGAGGTTATATGAAAGCACCTTTGGAATGATAGATATTGATTTCCTTAACTCTATTTATTGGAAATTGGATGAGGCACAATGGGGATGGGATGGAGAGGTTAAATATAATCTATCAATCGGCAATAAAAGCGAGGTGAGGAGGTTGATTGAAAAGAATGATGAGTTTTTATTCATTGTTGAGGTTTATGATCTATGGGGAGAAATAGGAGCAATATTGAGAGAAGCGAGATTATTACAGCCGATCTTTACAAATATAATACCTCAACCCGCCACCTCAACCCCGGTTATTACTGAAATGGTAATTGACACCTCCACAGGATTAACCCCCGAGTGGTGGGAGAAATACCCCGAGTTAGACACCCCCGAGGCGAGATTGTATGTTAGCCGGGCAATAGAGAGAGGGTTTATTAAAATTACCTCCACAGGGTTAAGATGGATAACAATAGGAGGAGGGCGAGGAGGTAAAGCCCAATTAGGTTATTTTCTATGTAAAGTATATCCTCCACACCGACCGACCAATTATCTTGAAAAAGTTTTTGATGTAAAGAAGTTGTCAACCGACATTACCAATGGGGATCTATTGAGAAAGAAAGAACCCGATGAGATAAGAGCCGATGTAATGAGATATAAAACCGAGATTGATAAAATCTTTATTGACTGAAAAGCCCCCGATTGAGGGGCTTTTTTTATGGACTTAAATAAGACTAATTTTAGCCTATTTTGATAGATTCCTTTGGGTTGTAATTTTGCCAATGTTTTCAGAAAACACCAAATAACAGGCAAAGGATTGTCAGACGTGCCAAGCCCCGAGCCTATTGTTTAACCCTTAATTCCACAAGATAAATAATGGGAAAAGAGGAATTACAAAAGATTACTGATTCAGTAATTGATAAGACCCTGTTTTGTACCAAAGAGGTACTGACAGCCGAGGAAACAGCCCGATATATGGGGATTTCCAAAAGTTACCTGTATAAACTGACAATGAGGGGAGAGATCCCCCATTACAAGCCGATGGGGAAAATGGTATATTTCAACCGGGCAGAGGTTGAGGAATGGTTACAGCAAAACAGATGTGCCACAGCAACCGAGATAAGCGACCGAGTCAATAAGATTCTGATGGAGAAAGGAGGTAAGCGATGAGATTAACCGATTACTACAAGATGGCTAAATTGCCGACCTGTAAAAGTAAGCTGAGAATGGATTGCACAGCCTCCACAGGCGGTTATGAACCCTTTGAGGCATTGGCACAGCGTGGGAGGGATAAGCGGTTTAAATTTTACTATGGAACGACCCCCGAGCAGTTTAAAGCCGAGGCACAGAGAAAAGGAGGAATGGCAATAACCGACACTAAGAATTTATCAACCGTTTACACCCCCGACCTTGAAACCCCCCTGTTTGGGTTTGGGGATATGGTAGGCACTAATGACGCTTTGTTATTCCTGTTTGCCGAGGATTACAAGAGCGTGGAGGTGTTTGTTGCCCGAGGACTGAAAAACCACAAGACAGGGCTTTTCAGCCTGTTTGTAGATGGTGAATTGGATGAGGAGATTGAGGCGTTAAGAAAGAGAGCCACCCCGACCAATGCACCGGGTTAAAAGTTTACAAAGTGAACAATCCCTCACGCGCACGCGCACACACGCGATAGTAAGCCGTTTGAAATTCCTGTTTCAGTAATCCAATGATGTTAGACACGGTTAATTTCAGTATAAGCCAAGCCGAGGTAAGAGGTGATGTGGATTTCCTTGATGAGATTTCACAACACCTCAACCCCGACACTATAAGCCTCCACAATTACAGAGGGGAGGAAGTAATAACAGGCTCACTTGATAACTTGAAAGTATCGGTTAGCAGATGGCAGTTAAGGGTTGGGGATGGCTCACTATGCAAGTATGTTTTTGGTGATAATTTCCACACTATGGGGAGAGCCGACATTAAGAGGGCTGTTGAAAAGGTTTCTGATTCCTTACATTTGGATATAAGCCAAGCCGAGATTAAGCGGTTGGATATAGCCGAGAACCTATGTGTTAGACAGCCTCCACAGGTTTATTTCAATCATTTGGGAATGTTGAATTATTACAACCGATTGCCTCAACCCAATAGTTTGTATTACTCCAAGACAGGAAAGCAGATAATCTTTTATGATAAGATCCAGGAGCAGAAAGAAAAGGGCGAGCCGATACCCGAGTTATACCAATCCTCCAATGTGTTGAGGTATGAGCAAAGATATATCGGGAGATTGGGGGCTGTTTTCAAGATGGAGGCGGTAAGGGGTTTAACCCTGTATGATGAGAGATTCTATATTGAATTGCTCAACAGGTGGAGGGATGATTACCGGGCAATAAGGAAGATCAATGACATAACACCAAATTTTCAGTTTATGAAAACCAAGCGAGATTTTGACCTGTTGGGGCGGTTGGCATACATTGAGCAGATGGGCGGTGAGGTTGCTATGATGGAGCAGATAGCCGAGGCACAGAGAAAAGGAGATTTGACAGCCAAGCAAGCGTTTGATTTAAGACAGGCGGTTAAGGATTCCTGTAAGGTGAGAGAGAGCCTAACAACCCCGAGCGAGGCAATAACCGAACTTGATAAGAAGATTGCCGAGGCTGTCAGATTCTACCGGTAAGCACCCCCTAACCACTAAAATAGTTTAAAATAGTTATGGCAAGAGAGAAAAACGATGGCAGAGGGAGGATGGGAGGGAGAAAAAAAGGCACTCCAAACAAAACAACCTCCAAAGTTAGAGATTGGTTGGCAAGACTGATTGATAAAAACAGAAAGCAGATGGAGGAAGATTTACAGGCACTCACACCCCGGGAGCGTTTGCAGATCCTTGAAAGGCTGATGGGCTATGTTGTACCCAAGCAACAGGCGGTAAGTGCCAAGATCGACTATTCCAAGTTGTCAGATGAGGATTTGGATATTATCATTTCAGAACTCACAAGCGAGATTCCCGAGGATGAGAAAGGGGGTGGGCTATGATTATACCATTGACACAGGAGGAGAGGAGGGAATTGTTGAAAGCTGTTGGCAATGGGCGTTTAGACACCTCCACAATCCCGAGGATTGCCGATATGTTTGCAGATCCTTATTCTCAAATGACAGATGAGGAATTGGATAATGAGATAAGAGAACTAATGAGGAAATTGGATATAACGCCAAATAAGCCGTTTTAAGGGCTTTTAATGTTGAGATAATATGAAGATACCATTAGACCGAGAAAAGAGGCTGATATTGCTTAAATGGCTCAAACAGGGCTATATTAATACCCTTGATATGCCCGAGGGGTTAGAGGGTTACAATTACTTTGAGGAACTGATGAAAGAGATTGACAGCACAGGGGGCGAGGATGGGGGCTAAACCTCAACAATTAAGATTCCCGGTTAGGTTATGTTTTACCCCTGTTTTTGCCCTTTGTTTTGCCCCTGTTTTTACCTCAATATTTGAGGCAAAGTTTAACTGATATGTTTCTATGGGAAACACAGGCAGAAACATATTGCTTTAGTGTTACCGTTAATGTTTCCCACAGGTTACAATTAGGAAACAATCATTTTTTTGATCCTGTTGAAAATCTAAGTGAGTTAGGTTGAGTTATGATGAGTTAAAGTGAGTTAGAATATTGCCGAGGGATCGGGAGGAGGTTTAAAAGTATTGTAATTTCAAATACTTTTGAGAGAGCCACAGGAGAGCCGATTTGGAGCGTTTGGATATTTTCATTAACTTTGCTATCCCTAAACGTTGAGCAACCGCCACAAGCGGTTGTAAGTACCTTATTTGCCCTTTGTATGGTGGTGGTAGTGGAAACACCCACACGGTTACTCAACGACCGAGGACACCTAAACAGAGGGCTTTTTTTATTCCTAAATCTTAGAAAATGGAAATTGAGCAGAGCGCCCCGGCAACAGACCCGGGAAAGATTTTTATTGAAGTAGATCCCGACACGGCAAGAGGGATTGAGGCAATGAAACAGATAGATGAGGCTTTCAATAGCCTAATTAGATGGATTGAGAGCGTTTGGGGCAATTGTGATTATCCTTACTACCGAGAGGCTGTTGAAAGATGGTTGGAGGTGGATAAATGGGGAATGAGAGTATTAACAACCCTTATTGGAGGCACATTAGACGCTACCGACTTCAAGAGCATATAACCCGAGGACACAGCCGGACCACCTCCACACCTCAGCCCCTGTTATTACCGATTCAGTAATTACCCGACACCTCAACAGGAGAAACACCCGGTTACTGATTCAGTAATTGACACCTCCACAGGAGCGACACAGGGAGCAAGCCCGACACCCCAAAAAGAGCCTCAAAAGTGAGGGGTGGTGTTGTAATTTGCTTATTGGTTGCTTATTGAAAAATTAAAAGCCCCTTAACATCAATGAGTTAAGGGGCTTATTTTGTGCCCAGAACAGGACTCGAACCTGCACGCCTCGCAGCACTCGCACCTGAAACGAGCGCGTCTACCATTCCGCCACCTGGGCTTTTGCTTTGCAAAGTTAATGCCTTTTTTTCGGTTTGCCAAATTTTTTTCGGTTTATTTTTTTTAATTCAACTTTCGCAAGCTCAAGTTGAGGGTTATCAGGTTAGGCAATTAGGCATTAGGTGTTAGGCAATAGGCTGTAGGCATTAGGT
The DNA here is from genome assembly GCA_029062985.1 of Muribaculaceae bacterium. Classification (GTDB taxonomy): domain Bacteria; phylum Bacteroidota; class Bacteroidia; order Bacteroidales; family Muribaculaceae; genus Lepagella. Next base: position 107 of record JAIDPA010000224.1, on the reverse strand, counting down.
GTTAGGCAATAGGCTGTAGGCATTAGGTGGTAGGAATTAGGCTGTAGGAATTAGGTGGGAGGAATTAGGAGGGAGGTGTGAGGATAGAGGTTGGTGATTGGGTTATT
>JAIDPA010000223.1 GCA_029062985.1 Muribaculaceae bacterium | reverse complement strand
TTTATTAATAATTTTAAATAGGCTGAAGGCTTTAGGTTGTAGGCGCGAGGCGCGAGGCTCAAATAATTTATAAGACTTATAAGACTTATAAGACACATGAGAAATATCTCGAGAAATATCTCGAGCAAAATGTATCGCATCTTTCAATTTTCATAAAAAAACTGTGCCCATCGTCATGGACACAGTTTCTATAATTTTTTATACCGTTTGGGTCTGGCTTACTTCTTGCGGTTGCCATAACGGCTGCGGAACTTATCAACACGACCTGCTGTGTCGACGAGTTTCTGCTTACCGGTAAAGAAAGGATGTGATGAAGAGGTGATTTCAAGCTTTACCAAAGGATATTCCTTGCCATTTACCTCTATTGTCTCACGTGTTGCCACTGTTGAACGTGTGATGAAGATCTCATCATTCGACATGTCTTTGAAAACAACCTCACGGTAGTTTGCGGGATGAATTTTTGCTTTCATTGCTTAATTTCTGCAGTTAATTAATCTGTTTTGTTTAGTTTTGACAGGTCGCGATCCCGTCAATTGGCGTGCAAAGTTACTAAAAATTTTTGAATCAGAAAAATATTCAAGCTCTCACCTTCCTTTTTTACTATCTTACACTCCATTTTTCAGAAGATAAATTACTTTTCTCCTATAATTTTATCCCTCTGTTATGAAGTAGTTTAAGAGAATTATTGTTATTCAATTCAAAAAGTAGTTATTCTTAATGACATAATGCCATGAACATTTCAAAAGAACTTTATTTAAACCGCCCCCTCCCATCGGGAAATTTTCCCATAGTAATCCGCATCAGCCATCTCGGGAAAGAAAAGATTATCGACACTGCCGTATATTGTCACAGAAAGCACTGGGACAGATTCAAAAGGGCTATCAACCGTCATGATGTAGCACACATCATTAAAAATAATCTGGTGGATGCGATTTATCGCCGTATTGCCGGAAAAATTCAAGATTATCTTGACAAAATACTTGCAGATAATCTTGAATTACTCCTTAATAATAATGATGATGAAAAAGTTCATCCTGACGAGAGGGTGATTACTGCCGATCGGGAATCTGAGAATCAGAAACCCAATTATCCTAAAATGGAGTTTTTTTCTGATATAATAAGACAAAAGATTTCTATGACATCTTCTCTAAATACAAGACGTGGTTATGAATGCCTTATGAACTATTTCAAATCAAAATTCGGAAAAGGTCCTGCTCTTGATGATTTATCAAACGAGTTTATAGAACAATTCAGGAAAAAGTTGGAAGAAGATTATCCCTTGACAAGTTCAATGCGACATCTTCATGTCGCAAGACTCAACGCCGTCATTAATCTTGGTAAGAATAATGGTTGTATTTCAAGAAATTTCTGTAGCCAATTGCCGAAATATCCTCTTTTCCCTTCCGACCGAAGTCTATCTGAAAATAACCTTAAAGAGATTTTCCTCCTGTTTAATCATAAACTTAAACATGACCCTCTTATAAGAAATAATGAAACCCTATCTCTGGCCCTCTTTATTCTTGACATAGCTTTTCAGGGTCTTGCACCCACAGATCTTGCCAACTTGAGAATCAATGATTTAAATTTTTCAATACTTTCTTCCGGAAACAATACTACTATTGATAATTTTGGGAAAGCTAATCATATTGAAATAGTAACTATCAAGACATTAAGGCATAAAACCGGCTCCCCCGTATACATTGCCACCGCCCTTCAACCTATCTTCCATATTATCAAAGCTTTGACTAAAGGAAAGGATAATGATGATTATCTTATACCATGCTTTGAAAAAAAGAAAACCTACACTATCGAGCAACGACAGGCAAGACTCGCAAATTTCTTTCATAAAATGTCGATTAGTCTTAATGCAGCTTTCCACACGTATTATGGATACCGACTTGATCGCAAGGTTACTTTCTATTTTGCCCGCCACGCATTTTGTAATCTTGTTGACAGCCTTGACATACCTCATCACATCATCCAATACTTGATTGGACATCGGATTACTGTCCTTGAAAAAAATTACCTCCGCAGGATTACTATTGCCGAACAAGTTGCCATTTCATGTAAAATTTTTCAGAAACTCTCTTCTGTTCCTAATCTTTCATCATAAGCAGAAACAATTTATTTTCAGGCACTTGTATAATTTGGGGCAAAATAACTTATCCCCGAATTTTTAAGTATGAGAAAATTGTTTTTAATTCTGGCAGCTCTTATGGCTTGTGTGTCAGGTATTTTCGCCCAGACACAGACATACCATGGCACAGTACTCGACGCTGCCAACAATGAGCCTCTGATTGGAGCAACAGTTACTCCTATCGGTGGCGGTCAAGCTGTCGCAACTGATATTGACGGCAAGTTCAGTCTTACAGTCCCTCCAAATGTAAGAAAAGTCAGAGTTTCTTATGTTGGATATAAGGAAGAGACTGTTGAACTTCGTAACGGGATGGCTATCCGACTCTCAACTTCCGATAAGAATCTCGACGAAGTTGTAGTGGTGGCTTACGGCACTGCCAACAAAGAATCTCTTACAGGTTCCGTAGCAGTTGTAGGCTCAAAAGAGATTGAAGATAGACCTTTGACATCTGTGACAGCAGCTCTTGAAGGAAATGCTCCGGGTGTGCAGGTTAATAACTCCACTACTCAGCCGGGAGAATCACCCTCCATCCGTATCCGTGGGTTCTCTTCAATCAATGGTAACAATGCTCCGTTATATGTAGTGGATGGAGTGGTATATGAAGGTGAAATTGCTGCATTAAATCCACAAGACATTGAATCGATGTCAGTTCTTAAGGATGCCGCTTCATGTGCTTTGTATGGTAACCGTGGCGCAAATGGTGTAATTCTTATCACAACCAAGCGTGCAAAAAATATCGGCAAAGTAGATGTTACTCTCCAGATTAATGAGGGGTGGAATAACCGAGCACTCCCCTTCTATGACAGATTAGGAGCAAATGAATGGATGGAAACCGGTCTTAAAAGTCTTACTAACGGTTTGATAACTAATGGACAACCAAACGCTTTTGAATACGCGCGTACTAATTTCATAGGTGAAGTTGCCAAGTTGAACATCTATGACGTTGCGGATGACAAATTATTTGATGAAAACGGCAAGCTTGTGGGAAAAATGCTCCCCGGTTATTATGGAGACCGTGATTGGTGGGATATTATATCTCAGACCGGTTCCCGCCAGGAATATAACGTAAATATTGCAAGTTCTACCGAAAAATTCAGTGCTTTTGGTTCTGCAAACTACCTTAAAGCTAAAGGCTACATGCTTCAGACTGACTATGAAAGATTCAGCGGAAGAATTGCTTTGAGCGGACAGCCTGTGAATTATTTAAAATTAGGAGTGAATTTTGCCGGTACTCAATCAGAATCAAACAGAAGTCCTGTTGAATCCGATGCACTGAATTATACCAACAACCCTTTCCTCACAATGTTCAAGGCTCCGATATATCCTTATTATCTTCATGATGCAGAAGGAAATATAATATACGAAAATGGAAAGCCTGTCTGGAATGTTGAGAGCTACAATAATGCTGATAATATCGGATGGCAGATGCGCGAGGATCAGAGAAAAATCTCCAATACTCAACTTGACGGCTCTATTTATGGCACAGCTATTATTCCTTATGGTTTTGAATTGACCGTCAAAGGGTCTATGTATAGAAGCAAAACCAATGAGATTCAATATAATAACTGGTTGGTAGGTTCTCAAAAGGATGTTGGTTCAATTTCTGCTTATTTCTATGACTATCGAAGCCATACTTTCCAGCAACAGCTCACCTGGAGCAAGGAATATGGTCTGAATCATGTGGATGCTTTGCTCAATCATGAAAATTATCAATTTTCATATAATCGCATATTCAACCGTAAGTCAGGTCAGCAGCTTCCTGATATCATAGCAATGGATAATTTCGAGGAAACCAAAGATCTCAGCCAATTCTCTTATAAACGCACAACAGAATCATATCTTGGTCGTGTTCGGTATAACTATAATCAGAAATATTTTGGAGAAGTCTCTATTCGTAGAGATGGCTCTTCCCGTTTTGCTCAAGATGACCGTTGGGGTACATTCTGGAGTGTTGGTGCAAGCTGGATAATTTCTAAAGAAAAATTCATGCAGAATCTTAGTTGGGTGGATTATCTGAAACTTCGTGCAGCTTATGGTTCTGTCGGTAATGATGCATCCGCTCCTACTTACGCTTCAATGGCTCTGTTCGATTTCGGATGGCCTTTGGCAGGCGGAACGGCTATTCTGCAACCCTCTCAGCTTGCTCCCGATCATATCAAATGGGAATCAACAAATACTCTTGATGTGGCATTGGAAGGTTCTCTTTTCAACGATCGCTTTAATTTCTCGATTGGATATTACAATAAACGAAATTCTGACCTGCTCTTCTGGGTTCCCGTTCCACTATCTTCAGGAACTCTTGACAATTCCGGTGCAGTGCCTGAAGTTCTTCAGAATATAGGAACGATGCAGAATATAGGGTGGGAACTCGGATTCGGAGTGGACATAATCAGAAACAAGGATCTCAAATGGAGCTTCAATATTGATGCGTCATTCCTTAAAAATAAGATTATCAAACTTCCCAACAATCAAAATATCGTAAGTAAGTGGCTCTTCCTCGACCACAGTCTTTATGAAAACTATTATGTTGAATGGTCAGGTATAGATAAAACCACAGGACAGTCGCTTTATGCTATGAATCCTGATTCTCCGGATTTTTATGTTTATGATGACAACAACAATCTGGTTTTTGACGAGGGATATTATAATCAGCAACTTGCTTCAGCTGCTGCAAATGGAGCTCTGGTAGAGATTGATGGGAAATACTACACCACACAGACTGCGTATGCAGGGCGTAAAATCATAAGTTCTGCTCTTCCCACAGTGTATGGAAGCTTCGGCACATCACTCTCTTGGAAGGGAATAAATCTTGGATTACTTTTCACTTACAGCCTGGGAGGTCAGAGTTATGATTCCAACTACGCGAGCTTAATGCGCAGCACAAATTCAGCAGGAGCATTACATAAGGATCTTCTTAATTCCTGGAACGAGAAGCCTGCAGGTCTTAATGATCACACTGAAGGAATCATAATAATTGAAGGCACCGAATTTCCGGTTGCTTTAGGTAATAGCGGAGATATTGATCCAAACGGAATCCCTCAGCTTAATTTCACTAATAGTCCGGATAATAATGCAGTTTCTTCAAGGTTCCTCACCAACAATAATTATCTGGTGTTCAAGAATCTGAATATATCTTATGACTTCCCCTCAAAATGGGTATCTACCTTAAAACTCCAGAATCTCAATCTCGGATTCTCTGCCGATAATCTCTTTATCGCAACTAAACGAAAAGGATTTAATCCTCAATATTCATTTAATGGAGATCAAGGAGCGTATTTTGTGCCTACACGTACATTCCAATTCTCTCTTACTGCAAAATTCTAAAATAATAAGACTATCATAATGAAAAGATATATTTATGGATCTTTGATAGGTTTAGCCTCAGTGGGTATGTTGACAGCTTGTACAGAGGACTATCTTGATCAGAAACCTATCACTCAACTTGGAGCTGATAAAGCCATAGGTAGTACAAAAGCTGCAAGAATGGCAGTCTTGGCTATGGCGCGTTCAATGGAGACACAATATTATGAGACCTCAGCTCCGTCCTGTATGAATGGGGAACAGTTGGTGAACGCCACTTATTCTGACGCGCTGGGACCGGATGACGCTTCATATCTACGTATGTATTGGATTGGTGCTAACTGGTATCCCTGGAAATCAATGGCGCTCCAAAGCTCCACATATTGTGAGACTGCCTGGATGTATTGCTACAACTTCATTGGTCAGGCAAATCTTATTATTGACTACATAGGTTCCGCTGAGGGTGAAGAAGATGAGCGCCAGTTTATTGAAGCACAGGCAAGAACTTTCCGTGCTCACGGATATATTAAAGCTCTACAGTATTTTGGACCTCGCTGGCAGGACTCCAATAATGGTGAAAAACCAGCCATTGTTCTCCGTAAAGTAAGCGGCACTGCCCCTACCCCATTGGGAACTATGAAAGAGGTGATCGACTTCATTTATGAGGATCTGAACAAAGCAGAAGAACTTTACAAATCCTGCGGTTTGACAAGGGAGGCAAGTTATGAGCCTGATATTTATGTGGCTTATGGTCTTCATGCAAGAGCGGCATTACTTTGCAACGACTGGGCTACTGCAAAAGAGAAGGCTCATGCTGCACGTCAAGGCAGAGAGGTGATGTCGATGGATGAATACTTCGAGGGTTTTGTTGTGGAAAATGACGAGTATATGTGGACCGGTTTCGATAACGATATTTATTATTGGTCGCAAGGTTCATGGAATACATGCAACGGAGCCTACGTAACACAGCAACGCAGAGGTCTGGCTATCAATATAGATCTCTATAATAAACTCGATCCGAATGATCAGCGTAGGAAACTATATTTCATGCCTGATAGAGTTGCCGATATCGCTGCGATACCCGGATACGAAGATGTTGCTTCCATAGTTCCTTCAGATTTCTGGAATGAATCCACTATAAGTGTGGCTGACGTCAATTTCATCACTGATGCTAATGCGGTCTATGAACCGGGAGATGAAGGATACAAGATGAATCTTCTTGCAAAAGGATTCATACAGTTTGCCGCAAATAATAATCCATTTTCCTCGGCAACCGCAATGGTCAGATGGCCTTATTCAATGGATAAAAAAGCAAATCCGACAAACTTAGGTTTTGGAGCTGCCGTAAAAATGTGGTCAACCGGTGCTTATGGAGATATGGCTTATCCTTATATGAGAGCCGCAGAGATGTATCTTACTGAAGCTGAAGCAGCTTTTATGGCTGGAGACGAGGCAACCGCTAAGGAATGTCTGACTGCTGTGAACAGTAAGAGAATAACAAATTATTCATGCACCAATTCAGGAGCAGATCTTCTTGAGGAAATACGAATCACACGACGTATAGAACTTTGGGGAGAAGGATTCAACTTTCCGGATTTCAAGCGCTGGAATCTGCCATTCGAGAAGAGAGCTTTCAAAGCCAATGATCCTACTTCGGGAAATGTTGCATCAACATATTCTTTCAGCGTAGAGACAACTACAAATAACGGATGGCGTTTTGCCATTCCTCAACAGGAGATTGACTCTAACCCGGCAATTGACAGATCTCAATTGAAATAAGTTTGCCGATAAAAGATTAGTTATCTAATTTTTTCTATAAAAATTAATACCGACAGAAATAT
>JAIDPA010000222.1 GCA_029062985.1 Muribaculaceae bacterium | reverse complement strand
CATACATATTAATCAAGATGAAATATATGAGATTGACCGCTTCATGGACGGCTCCATTATGACTTTTGCAGACGCTCCATGGCCAGGGTTGTCACCGGATTTATTAAGTATTTTTCTTGTTGTAGCAACCCAAGCTCGTGGAAGTGTTCTCATCCATCAGAAGATGTTTGAAAGCAGATTATTTTTTGTTGACAAACTCATAGACATGGGGGCAAGAATAATTCTTTGTGATCCCCATAGAGCAGCTGTTATCGGTTCAGGAAAATTTAATTCTCTTCATGCGACTAATATGGTGTCTCCGGACATTAGAGCCGGAATTGCTATGCTTATAGCTGCAATGGGTGCTAAAGGCATTAGCAAGATTCAAAATATTAATCAGATTGACCGCGGATATGAAAAAATCGATGAAAGATTGAACCGTTTGGGAGCTAAAATCATTAGAACTGAAAACTAATACAATGATAGAGGATAAAGAAATAAAAGAAGTCGGGAAATTTCAGAAAACTCATGCCTTGAAAGGAGAACTGAATGCGATTCTTGAGATAGACTCTGAATTTTTTTCGGAAGGTAATGCTTTAATTGTGGATATAGATGGGATATACGTTCCATTCTTTACCACAAGTGTACGACCAAAAGGCGCAACAAGTTTTCTTATAAAACTTGAAGGAGTAGAGACCGAAGAAGAGGCAAAAGCATTTGTCAATAAGATCATATATGTTCAGAAAAATGAATTAGCTCCTTTTATGGGAATTGAGGAGGATGATATACCGGATGAAGAAAATTTCAGCGGCTATGATATTATTGATACTCATACCGGTCAAATAATAGGTAAAGTAGAAAATGTCGACTCATCTACTGAGAATCTTCTCTTTATCGTTAAAAATGGCAACGGCGAGATTATTTATATTCCGGCGGTAGACGATTTCATTGATGAAATCGATGATGAAAATAAAATCATCCTGATGACTCTCCCATCCGGATTAATAGAACTTAATCAAAAACAATAAACTATGGAAGATAATTTTTTATTTGATGAACAAAAGGCAATTGATTTTATCAGGAAAGAACTTCCCAAAGCCGTCAATGAAAAATTTGAAGATGATGATATTTTGTATATCATTGATATTATATGGGACTTCTACGAGAAGAACGGTATGCTGACTATCAATTCTGAAATTGTGGAAGAAGAGGAGCTCGATCCTGATAAATTGATAGCTTATGTAAAAAAAGAAATCCAAAAGGATCGGGAAATAATGATTGATCCTGATGATGTAGGTTTAATAGTAAAAGCAGAACTTGATTATGAAGAATCACTTGAAGATTTTATTTAAAATTCTTGCCGTCATCTCTATCATTTTAATTTTTCCGGAAGTTATAAATGGAGAGCCCAAAAAGAAAGATAACTCAGAAACAAACCAGAGAATTGAAAGTCTCGATGAACTTGACTTTATTGAGATGCTCCATTCGGTAGATGTTGGTAAAACCTCTGATTTAATTCAAAAATTCCAAACTAAAGAGGGTAAGACACGTCTTTTGAACGGGAAATATAATCCTAAAGGAGAATGTACTGTTGAAGCATATCGTAATAAGGAGGTATTATTGATCACAATTCCGGCTCATCTTCTTTTTGCACCAAACTCAACTGAACTGAAGCTGGGTGCGTCAGACTATTTATCTCCCATAAAACGATATCTCAAGGATCCGGATATGTATAGGGTAATGTTAGTCATGCATACGGATAATACAGGATCAGCAGTTTTCAGAGATCAGCTGACAGCTGATAGAGTAAATAGCGTTTTCGATTGGTTTGATAATACAGGAATCGATACCAGATATCTTTTCTCTTATGCATTGGGCGATGATATGCCATTAAAACCAAACGATTCTATGGAGAACAGAGACAAGAACCGGCGTCTGGAAATTTATCTCGTACCGGGCAAAAAGATGGTAGAACAGGCTCAGAAAGGAAGGATAGCTTTCTAAGAGATTTGACTTGATTATAAACACAGGATGGACTGAACCCGAGGGTTCAGTCCATCCTGTGTTTATAATCATCATAATTAAATTCTCTCAGCAAAATCGCGTCTCCTTCAATTGGCTGTAGCCAAATCGAGGGATGCTGAATGCCATTAAACATATTAGTCTTGACGGTCGTATAATGGTTCATATCCAAGAGGGTTAATCTATCGCCTTCCTTGAGGGGTTTATCAAAACTCCAATACCCTACATAATCACCGCTTAAGCAGGAATTACCACCCAATCTGTAAACATTATCCTCCTTCTCGTCAGAAGAAGCCTCAAGTATATTTGGTCGATAGGGCATTTCAAGACAATCAGGCATGTGGCATGCAAAGGATGCATCTATTATTGCTGTCTTTATTCCTGCATCTTCCACTATATCTAAGACTTCAGTCACAAGATCGCCTGTCTGCCATGTAAAGGCACTCCCAGGCTCCATAATAAGTTGTAGATGAGGATATTTTTTATGTATACCCTTCAAGAGATTGATGAGATGGTCTACGTCATAATCTTTTCTTGTCATAAGATGCCCTCCACCCATATTCAGCCATTTAATCTGCGGAATCCATTTAGAGAATTGAGTAAAAAATGCATCTAAAACCTTCTCTAAATCATAACTCGAAGATTCACAAAGAGCATGGAAATGGAATCCTTCTAAACCTTCCGGTAAAGTATCCGGCAAACTATCCGCATTTACTCCGAAACGACTGCCCGGAATACACGGATTATATATATCCGTCTCAATAACACTGCAATGGGGATTAACTCTCAAACCACAAGAAACTTTTTTCCCTTTCTCTGAAGCATTAAACTGTTCTACCAGAGGATAGAATTTTAAAAACTGAGATAAAGAATTAAAAGTAATATGGCTGCTCCCATCCAAAAAGACCGGAAAATTTTCTGAAGTATAAACGGGACAATATGTGTGAACGTCATCACCAAGAAACTCCAAAGATAGTTTCATTTCGTTGACTGAGCTCGCCGTTGAAGAACTTATGTACTCTTTTATGATTGGAAAAGTCTTCCACAAGGCATTGGCTTTAAAAGCCATTATTATCTTCACATCAGCTTCTTCACTGACATGTTTTATCAATTTCAGATTTTTTCTAAGACGTTCCTCGTAAATTATATAATAAGGAGTTGTCATTTTTTTAAATTTTTATTTTTTATTAGATATTTTCTTTATTTACATTTCAAATGTTACCCCCTGTTGTAGATAACCCTGGTGTCTTAGTCAGGGTTTCTA
>JAIDPA010000221.1 GCA_029062985.1 Muribaculaceae bacterium | reverse complement strand
CTTAAAGTTTAGAGGGTCATAGGCTTAAATAGTTATCCGAAAAGGAGTCTGCAGGAATTAAATTTCTTATAAAAAACAACCCAATTTAAGAAAGCAACGAATAAAAAAGTGATGAAACAGGGCATAAAAACATTTTTTTTTATTGAGATAATGAAAATGTAAATAAAAATTTTTAACTTTGTATATCAAGAAACTCTTCGAACCTCAAATCTATGGCAGACATCAAAGCGATAAAAGAAGCCTTGAAATATAATTTTGGCTTCGACAACTTCAAAGGCAATCAGCTCGAAATCATCAGCAGTCTTCTCGACGGCAAGGATGTGTTTGTGCTCATGCCCACGGGAGGCGGAAAATCGCTATGCTATCAGTTGCCAGCCTTAATGTCGGAAGGAACGGCAATCGTCATCTCCCCGTTGATAGCACTAATGAAAAATCAGGTAGACGCCATGAGGAATTATGGCGAAGATGACGGTATAGCTCATTTCCTGAATTCCTCTTTAAACAAGGCTGCCACAGATAAGGTTAAGTCTGACGTCTTGTCGGGGAGGACAAAGCTTTTGTATGTTGCCCCCGAATCTTTCACGAAGGAAGAGACAATGGCTTTTATGAAATCAGTCAACATTTCATTTTATGCTGTTGATGAAGCACACTGTATTTCGGAGTGGGGTCATGATTTCCGTCCTGAATACAGGCGCATAAGGTCAATAATCAATGAAGTCGGTCAGCGTCCGCTGATAGCATTGACGGCAACTGCCACTCCCAAGGTGCAACATGACATACAGAAGAATCTCGGAATGCTTGAAGCGGAAGTGTTTAAATCAAGCTTTAACAGGGATAATCTTTATTATGAAGTGCGTCCCAAGACAAAAGATGTCGATAGAGACATAATCCGCTATATAAAATCAAATCCGGGAAAGTCAGGAATCATTTATTGTCTTAGCCGTAAAAAAGTTGAAGAGCTGGCAGAGACACTTAGAATCAATGAGATAGCAGTGTTACCATATCATGCCGGTATGGATTCTGCGACTCGTTCTGAAAATCAGGATGCTTTCCTGCATGAAAAGGTAGATGTCATAGTGGCGACTATAGCCTTTGGAATGGGTATAGACAAACCGGATGTCAGATATGTAATACATTATGATATACCCAAAAGTCTTGAAGGGTATTATCAGGAGACCGGACGTGCAGGACGCGACGGTGGAGAAGGAAAATGCTTAACATTCTATACTAATAAGGATCTTCAGAAACTCGAAAAGCTGATGCAGACAAAGACACCGACAGAGCAGGAAATCGGGCGTCATCTTCTTGCCGAGACAAAGAATTATGCTGAGTCGTCGGTTTGTCGAAGAAAGATTCTTCTACATTATTTTGGAGAGCAATATGAAGCAGACAACTGCGGCAATTGCGACAATTGTTTAAATCCTAAAACACAAGTGGAAGCTAAAGATGAATTGTGTGCCGTCATTGAGACGGTTTCTGCACTCAAGGAAAAGTTTGCCCCTGATTATGTGGTGAACGTACTTATTGGTAGACCTACGGATGAGGTGAGGTCACACCATCATGAGGAAATCGAGGAATTCGGTTGTCTCTCAAATGCTGATGAAAAAATGCTCGCATCTGTAATCCGACAAGGGGCAATTGCCGGTTATCTTGCCATGGATGTCGAGAACATGGGCAATGTTAAGGTGACTCCTAAAGGGAAAAAGTTTCTTAAGAAACCTGTTTCGTTTAAAATCGTTGAAGATAATGATTTCAACGATATGGAGACCGAGCCGCAGATAAAAGGGGGCGCATCGTGTGCTGCCGATCCGGTTCTGTATTCCATGCTGATGGACTTACGAAAGAAGATGGCTAAGAAACTTGATCTTCCTCCTTACGTAATTTTCCAGGAGCCCTCTCTTGAAGCAATGGCAACAACTTATCCGATCACAGTCGACGAACTGGCAAACATTCCCGGAGTCGGTGCAGGTAAGGCTAAGAGATATGGAGATGAATTTGTCCGTCTGATTAAGCTTCATGTTGATGAGAATGAAATTGACCGCCCTGAAGATATCAGGGTCAGGACAATGGCAAACAGCAGCAAGTTGAAAATCTCTATTATCCACGGCATAGACAGGAAGATAGATCTCGAAGAACTTGCTGAAAGCAAAGGGCTTGAATTTGATGAGCTTATTGATGAACTGGAAGCCATTGTAGAGGCGGGCACCAAAATAAACATCGACTATTTCCTTGAGGAAATCATGGATGAAGATCATGAATTAGACATAATTGACTTCTTTAAGGAAAATGAAGAAGATGATCTTGAGGCTGCCATTCAGGAACTCGGCGATGAGTTCACTGAAGAGGAGATTCGTCTTGTGAGAGTGAAATTCCTCTCTGAAATGGGTAATTGATTTCGCTTTTTATAATTATTCTTTATTGATGAAAACAAGAATCCTTATAGGAGCGGGACTTTCGGCATGTCTGGCAGCTTGGGCGGCTAAAGACCCGGTTATAATGACTGTAAACGGTATTGAAGTTCCTCGTTCGGAGTTTGAATATCTTTACCATAAGAATAATAAACAGCAGCTTGTGCCTCAGACTCTTGATGACTATGTCAGCATGTTTGAGATTTACAAACTGAAAGTGGCGGATGCCAAGGCAGCCGGACTTGACACTCTTCCTTCCTTTCTGCAGGAAATGGCACAGTATCGTCAGGATCTTGCAGCTCCATATCTCACGGATTCTGTTTTCGTCAGATCTTTAGCGGAAGAATATCTGGATAGGGTAGGAGAGGAGATTGAAGCATCCCACATCATGCTCCTTAAGACTCGCAATGCTTCAGAAAACCGACAATTGCGGACAAAGCTTGATTCTATAAGGAAAGAAATAATCAAAGGTGCTGATTTCAATGAAATGGCTCTGACCTACTCCAAAGACCCTTCGGTAAAATCGAATAAAGGAAATTTAGGTTTTATTACTGCCGGGAGGTATCCTTATAGCTTTGAGACTGCTGTATGGAATGCAAAGCCGGGAGAGGTGACTGAAGTGGTGGAATCTCCGGTCGGTTATCATCTTATCAAAACAGGGGGCAGAAGAAAGTCAAGGGGCAAAGTGGAAGCGTCCCACATTATGTCGATGATAAGACCGGACGCCTCTGAAGAAATGCAGCAGGCAGCCAAGCAGAAAATTGACAGCATATATTCAATAGTCAAGGCAGATGCCTCAAAATTCTCGGAACTTGCCAAGACCCTGTCAGATGATAAAGGTTCAGCACGTCAGGGGGGACTCCTTCCAGTATTTGGGACGGGAGAAATGGTGCCCGAGTTTGAGAAAGCCGCTTTTGAATTGGCTGACGGAGAAATAAGCGAACCGGTCAGAAGTATGTATGGATGGCATATCATACTGAAACATAGAGCCGTTCCAGCTCCGGAATTAAGCGAGGCAGAACAAATGCTCTGGCGAAGACTTTCAAATCCTCAGGACGAACGGGCTAAGCTCATGAAGGAGCGTCAGACACAGAAGCTCGCTAACAAACATAAAGGAAAATTAAATGCAGCCACTCTGGAGGCAGTGCTGGCTGCTGCTTCGGTAAACGGAATTGATTCAGCTTTCCTTGCCGCAACCTCTTCCGGACAGTTATCGCAATTGCCATTGGTCGAGATCGGGAAAAAGAAATATCCGGTAAAGGAATTCATGTCAGGGGCAGCCGGAATGGGCGATATACCCTCATCGATGTCCGAATTGATAATAAGGGACGCCGCCGGAAATTTCTTTAATTCCAGACTTCGTGAAGCAGAGGAAGACTGGCTCTATGAGAACGACGCCGATTATCGTAACCTTCTGAATGAATATCATGACGGAACTCTTCTCTACGAGATAAGTCTGGAGAAAGTCTGGAATAAAGCATCGGAAGATAGCGAGGGATTAAATAATTTTTTCGAGTCGCACAGGAGTGATTACACATGGACCCAACCGCGTGTAAAGGGTTTTCTGGTGCAGTCTGTCAATGATTCGGTTTCTCAGGAAATCAGAAAAGTTCTTGCGGGTGTGCCTGAGAATAAGATAGAAGAGACAATCAAAAAAGAATTTAGCGGTATGGCGTCGGTTGAGAAGATACTCACATCTAAAGGGGGAAATCCTTTAGTAGATTATCTTTTCTATCATGGTCCTTACGTAGCTCTTCCTACTTCAAAATTTTCTTCAGTCTTTTTATATGAACCACGCGAGATTCCGGCGCCTGAAGAAGTTGATGATGTCAAGGGACAGGTCATAAGCGACTATCAGAATCAGCTTGAAAAGGAATGGGTTGATAATCTCAGGGCGCTCTATCCTGTTAAAGTCAATAATAAGGAACTTAAAAAAGTGAAATAAAACTATATGCGTGCCTCTGTCTTGTTAGGAAGTATAGCGCTCGCGGCAAGTTGTCTTTTCTGTTCTTGCCGACATAAAGGTCCTGCTGAAGATGGAGGCGACGACATATTGTTGAGCATAGACGGAAATACGCTTTCACTTCATGAAGTTGTAAACCGTATTCCGGTCGGTATAGATCCTGTTGACAGCCTGGCATTATTTGAGGATATTGTTGACAGCTGGGTTTCAGAAAATGTCCTCAGCGAACTTGCAGAAAGTAAACTTCCAAACTATGAAGAAATAAACCGTAAGGTAGAGGCTTACAGGAAAAGATTGATAGTCAACGAGTATCTGCGGATGATGCGGGAAAGTAAGGAAATTCATGTCTCGCCTGACAGTCTGAGGCGCTTTTATGATCTTCATAAGGGGGAACTCCTTACGGAGACGCCGTTAGTGAAAGGCATTTATCTGAAGGTTGCATCAAATTCTCCTAAACTGGATGAAATCAGAAAACTGGTTATGAACGGATCTGATGAGAGTATTGACCGTCTGGAATCATTATTTATGGGCGAAGCGATTCAATATGATTATTTCACCAATGTCTGGGTTGATTGGCAAACCATAGCGGAGACAATTCCTTACAGGTTTTATGACCCGGATGCATTTCTGGAATCAACGCGTGATTTTGAAACGTCATATAACGGCTCCACTTATCTGCTTCACATATCTGATTATCTTCCGTCAGGCTCGGAACAACCATACGAGTTTGCTCTTCCTCGGATTACGTCAATCATGGAGCAGTCGAAAATGTCAGCTTTTGAGAAATCGTTGGTCTCTTCGCTTGTGGAGAAAGCCATAAAGGATGGCAGACTTCAAAAAATAAGTTACGATCCGGTCAGCCACAAAATGATACGTGGCACCGTCACAGATAATAAAAAGAATTAAATATAATGAATAAATACAGAATGTTGTTCCCGGTATTGGCGTTGGTAGCCGCGGGAGGTGTCATTTCTTTTGCTCAGCCGGTCAAGAATGTCATTGATGAGGTGGCATGGGTAGTAGGGGATGAAGCAATTTTCAGGTCAGATGTCGAGGAAATGTATCAGGAGATGCGTCAGCAGGGTGTCGTAATTTCAGGTGACCCATATTGCGTGATTCCGGAACAGATTGCTGTCGAAAAACTTTATCTTCATCAGGCGAAACTTGATACGATAGAGGTCTCCGAAAGTACAGTCCGCGCCCGTGTTGAGCAACAGATAAATAATTTTATCAATCAGCTCGGCTCTAAGGAAAAGGTGGAGGAATATTTCCGCAAACCCATACCTGTCTTGAGGGAATATTATATTGATTATATGCGTAATAACGCAATCGTGCAGGAAGTTCAGAAAAGTCTGACTGACGGCGTTAAGATCACTCCTAATGAAGTGAGAAAATATTTTGATGCTCTTCCGGCTGATAGCGTTCCTTATGTGCCGATGAAAGTCGAGACACAGATAATCACTGTCAATCCCAACATACCACGTCAGGAAATTGAAGATGTTAAGGCGCGTCTCAGGGAATATGCGGATAGAGTGAATCGTGGAGATGCTGATTTCTCAACTCTTGCGATTATGTATAGTGAAGATGGGAGCGCTATGCAAGGGGGTGAGTTAGGATTCCGTCCGAAATCTGCTTATGTGCCCGAATTTGCAAATGTCGCCTTTAATCTCAGCGATCCAAAAAAGGTATCTCGCATTGTGGAAACAGAATATGGCTATCATATTATCCAGCTTATTGAGAAAAGGGGTGATCAGGCTAATGTCCGCCATATCCTGCTGACTCCGAAAGTCAGTGCAAAGGAATTGTCGGACGCAACGAATCGTCTTGATTCAATCCGGAAGGAAATTGTCGGCGGTGCATTCTCTTTCGGGGAAGCAGCCGGAGTGCTCTCTCAGGATAAGGATACACGCAACAACAGCGGAATTATGATTAATGATAATGACCGCAGCAGTCGTTTTGAAATGCAGGAGCTCCCACCCGAGATTTCCCGAAGGATAGAAAGTATGAATCCCGGCGATATCAGCGAAGCATTCGTAATGAAAAATAATAAGAATAAGGATGTTGCAGCAATCGTGCGTCTCACGAACAGGATTCCCGGACACAGAGCTAACCTCGCCGACGATTATAACCTCATCAAAAAGATGTATGAGGATCATTGCAAGGAGGAGATTCTTAAGGAATGGCTTGAGAAAAAAATTAAGGAGACCTACGTAAGAATCGAGGATGGATGGAATAACTGCGAGTTCCGTTACAGCGGATGGGTAAAAGCCTATAATTAAAATAGGGTAGTATCCATTTAATCAATTTGTTATAGTATATTTCCCTTCAAATGAGGAATAATCTTATTCAGAGCCGTTTATTCACTGCCGTAACCATATTGATGGTTATGGCAGGCTTTGCATTGAATCTTGGATTCAGGGCATACGCCCAGCAAGTCAAGAAAAAAGAGGCGGTAAAAAAACAGGAAGAAACCTACACACGTCCAAAACCGAGCAGACCGATAAAACCGGAAATTCCCTCTGCCAACAGGTATCGACAGGATAAGATATTTCTCGAATATGCCGACAGTCTTTTCAAAATAGAGAACGTCTTTGATACAGTCGAGCGTCAGATAGTAAAGGGAAATGTAAAATTCCGGCAGGCCGGAATGTGGATGTATTGCGATTCTGCATATTATTATCCCACCCTCAATTCAATGGATGCTTTCGGACATGTGAAGATGGAACAGGGTGATACGCTGTTTGTATATGCTGATAAGCTTTTCTATGAAGGAAATGAAAGGTTGGCGAAACTGCAGAACGGTCCTTCCAGAGATAAGGTGAAACTTATCAACCGTGACGTAACGCTCACAACTGACAGCCTCGACTATAGCATCGCTATGGAGCTGGGATGGTATTCAAGATGGGGTGTGATTGATGATAAAGTCAATACCCTCACCTCTTTATATGGTGAATATTCACCGGGGACCAAGAAAGCGGATTTCTATCATGATGTGGTGTTGGTCAATAATCGCGATGGCTACACCATGCTTACGGACACATTACATTATAATACTGACACTCACATAGCCCGAATTGAAAGCCGGACTCAGATTCAGGGGGCGAATGACACTATTATCACAACCAGCGGAATTTACGACACTCAGCTTGGAAATGCCGAGCTAATGAGCCGTTCAATAATCGTGCATCGTGATTCAAGCAATAACGTGACTACTCTTGAAGGCGATTCAATCATTTATGATAAGGCAACCCGTATAAGTCGTGCATTTATGTTCAGGGACCCGGCAAAACACGGAATGCCAATGGTGCTTACGGATACTGCCCATAGGATTACTCTTTTGGGTGGTTACGGAGTCTATAATGATTCCACCAGAGAAGCTTTGGCAACAATATATCCTCTTCTGATGGAATATTCGCAGAGCGATACTTTGTTTCTCCGTTCAGATACAATCCGGACGTATATCATCACTGAAATGGTGCCGGCTTCAAGAAGATGGACTGCATCGGGTCTGCCTGAAAAAGATGGTGTGCCTATCATAAAGGCTGACTCTGCAGGTCTCTGGCTTGATCCGGAATCCTTTGCTCTTATTCCTCCAATGCATTCACTACCGCTCTCCATGCTTGAAGCAGCCGCTCCAAAACCGGCAGCTGCTGTGTCATCGCCTGCAGAGCTTCTTTCTGAAAGTGAATCCGGAAAAGCAGATGAAATCTCAATAGAAGCGTCTGAAGAGGAGAGTCCCGAATTAGGCGGGGAGGAACAGGAGATTTTAGTGGCAGAGGCTGATTCAATAAATATGCCTTCGGACTCCGTCGAGATTAAAAAAGATTCTATCCCTTTGATTCCAAAAGAATTTCATGTGGCTCTGGCATATCACCGGGCACGCTTTTTCAAACAGGATATTCAGGGAGTGGC
>JAIDPA010000220.1 GCA_029062985.1 Muribaculaceae bacterium | reverse complement strand
CATGCGCTTGCGGACAGGTTCGTAATGAGGAAGGTTTATAATATCGTCATATTTACTCATGGTGACCTCCTATCTGTTGATTACGATTCCTCTGGGTAGCGCCATCGCTAAAATTAAATCCTTTAAGTATTGCGTTTTTCCCAAATATTTTTCTGATTTTTAAAACTGCCTCCTGACGTTTACGTTCCTTTTCAAGCTTCTTTTTTTCTTCATCGAGTTTCTTTTTTTCTTCTTCATAATCTAAGAAGAGATCAGGTTGGTAGACACGCTCCTGACGTCTCTTACAGTCCTCCCCCACAAGATGATTCAGAGAAAGATTCAACCTTCTTATAAGAAGATCCTGATTTACTATACGATCAAATAATTGAACTGTCTTTTCAATAATACTGTCTCCGGAGGAAGTAGCTATCGGGATATTAATTGTCCCGTGTGAATGAGCAGGCACTTTTCGACCATAATAATCAGTTGAGACCGGGCCATTATACCTCTCACTGATTTCGGGGTTTGTTAAAGATTCTATGTCGTAACCTATAGTTAGAACTATCTGATTTGTTTTGAGTCTCTTCTCCACTAAATCCAATGCGGCTGCATCTGCCATCTCAATGATAACGTTGCGAGCTTTCTCCACTGTATAAGCACATTGAAGCACCTGCCCGCTGCTCATGCTTGTAGTCTCCGGTCTGTAAGCTTTAACCAAATCCATAGTGACCGGCTCCCAACCCCATGCATGATCAATAAGGAGCTCGGCATTGACACCAAATAATTTGAATAAAAAATCCTCATGGTTTAATGAACATCGAGCCAATTCTCCCATGGTCATTATTCCGTAGAGCGAGAGTTTCTTGGCAATGCCATGTCCGACACGCCAAAAATCTGTCAGAGGTTTATGATCCCAAAGCTGCCGACGATAACTCATCTCATCAAGTTCAGCAATTCTTACACCATCTTTATCCGGAGCCATTTTTTTCGCCACTATATCCATTGCGATTTTGCAAAGATACATATTTGTACCGATACCGGCAGTAGCGGTCACTCCCGTCTCCTTAAGAACCTCACGTATCATCTTGATGGCAAGTTGATGTGCAGTCATTCCATAAGTAGATAAATAGTCAGTAACATCTATTATCACTTCATCAATAGAATAGACATGAATATCTTCGGGAGCTATATAGCGGAGATAGATATTATAAATACGAGTGCTGTATTCAATATAGAAAGCCATCCTCGGAGGAGCTATGAGATAATCGACCTGAAAATCCTTACAGGAATCAAGGATCTTTTTCGAATAGGATTTGCCTCTTCTTCCTCTCATTCTATTAGCCTCCCTCACCTTCTGAATCACTTCAAAAAGTCGAGGTCTGCCTCCTGTGCCATATTCTTTCAATGCGGGGGATACCGCAAGACAAATCGTTTTTTCTGTACGGGAAGCATCCGCAACCACGAGACATGTATCCAAAGGATCCAATCCTCTCTCCACACATTCCACTGAAGCATAAAACGACTTCAAATCTATTGCAAGGTATTGTCTGTCCAAAATTTATGTAAAAATTAGAAAAACCGGCAAACTTATCCTTAAAGAGTATTTATTTTTTTCCGAACCCAACAAGTTTCATTCCTGCCGATAATGATTTAATTCTTCAGTCAACGCTGCATTTTTAATTAGAAGTTCTTCATTTTCCTTGCGTAATTTTCTTATAGTGCCAAGATACGAAGATAGAGCGGCCCGTTGATTCTTTAGTTTGGTTCGTAGCTTTGCATGAGAGTCCTCAGCAGTCTCATCCATGATTGTCTGTAATTCCTCCATCATTTCCTCAAACTCTTTTATCTGTTCCTGCTGCTTTTCTATTATCTTTTTTTGTTTCTTGTCATATTCCTGATAATCGTTTACGAGTTTCAGGTAAAAAGCGCCTGATATTAAATCCGTAGGTTTTACTCTCATACTCATTTCATATAAGAAATTAAACTTTCTTTTTCCCTATACTTCTTCCGAAGTTCTGTTTCGTTCCTTATGCAGATACCAATGAAGACATCCGACAAAAAAAGCTCCCCCTATTATGTTTCCGATTGTAGCAGGAATGATGTTCCTCCACAGGGCTTGTCCAACAGAGATTTCCGCTCCTTCCATCATAGCAAGAGGCAAATAAAACATATTGGCGATGCAGTGTTCGTAGCCTAAAACAACGAAAGCCATTACAGGCAACCAGCACCCGAATGCCTTTTCAATTAGGTTATGTCCTGCCAAAGCAAGCCAGACACCAAGACAAACAAACCAGTTGGCTCCTATTCCCTTCAGCAAAACTATCCCCCAGTTCATTGATGTTTTAGTTAATCCAATTTTTATAATTGCAGAATGCCAAGGATCAGATTGCGTAAGACCGGGAAGAAAAACAAACAGGTAAGTAAAAAACACTGCGCCGATAAAATTACCAACATAGACTATACTCCAGTTAGTTAAAACTGAGCCAAAGCCGTAATTCCTTTCCATGTAAGCCGGAATAAGCATCGCATTATTTCCTGTGAAAAGTTCTGCACCTAAAACCACAACCAATATAAGTCCTATGGGGAAAGAAGCGCCAGCCAATAATTTTGACAGAGCCGGGTTATGAGCAGTCAGTTCAGGGAAACCAAAACCAATTGTCAGAGAAAGAATACCTCCGATTGCAATAAAAATTCCTGCGGCTATCGCTGCTATAAACAGACGCCAGGGATGGTTAACAGTAGTTTCAATTTTGGAACTTGCCCCTACCATAGAGGCTTTCAGTATCTCTGCCGGTGTCTTTATCTGCATTCGTAAATATTGTTTAAATTGAATACAAAGGTAATATTTTATATCTAATTAAACAAAGATTGATATTTGGAGCGTATTCTGCAGAACAGAAAGGGTTTTCTGTTCTGC
>JAIDPA010000022.1 GCA_029062985.1 Muribaculaceae bacterium | reverse complement strand
ATATAGTAAGAGGCAATTTATCAATATCTTATAATATCTAAAATTAAAATTCAATTTACTATTTCTCTCATTCACACAAAGAGGAGGAATAAAATTGGTAAGTTTGCAGATAGATACCTCGAAAAATGGTGCATCAACATAGCAAACCGACAATGATTAACCTAAAAATACTTTGATATGCGAAAGATTGCGATTTTTTTGATTGGATTGCTTGCGACGGCATGCGGAAACAATGCCGGCAAGGGAAACGGAGAAGCCGCTATTCCGGCAGATAAAGACATAGAAAGCAAGGTGAAGGAGATTGTCTCAGGGCTGAGTCTTGACGACAAAGTAGGGCAGATGTGTGAGGTGGTTATCGATCTTGTATGCTCTGACAGTCTTGACAACGGAAAGATAGTGCTCGATGAAGCGAAACTCGACACCATCTTCAATAAATATAGGGTGGGTTCAATTTTGAATACTGCCAAAGGGGAGGCACAGGACAGAGAGACTTGGTATCGTCTCATAAGCGGTATTCAGGATGCTTCAATGAAATACATAGGGATACCTGATGTCTATGGAGTTGACCAGAATCACGGCACGACCTATACCGTAGGAGGAACTCTCTTTCCGCAGGAAATCAATATGGCAGCCAGCTTCAACCGCGACCTGGTGAAAGAGGGGGCGGCAATCTGCGCTTACGAGTCGAGAGCAAGCTCAATTCCATGGGTTTATAATCCGGTGATGGATTTGGGAAGGAATCCGGTGTGGAGCCGCATTTGGGAGAGTTTCGGTGAAGACCCTTACATCAACGGAGAAATGGCTGTTGCTATGGTCAAAGGTTATCAGGGTGATGATCCTAATCATATAGGGGTCAATAATGTCGGCGCTTGTCTGAAACATTATATGGCATACGGGAATCCTGTCAGCGGCAAAGACCGTACTCCGACATCGATTAATCCGATAGATCTGCGTGAGAAATATTTTCAGCCTTTCAAGATGGCTATCCGTGCCGGCGCACTTTCGGTAATGGTCAATTCAGGAATAAATAACGGACTTCCTTTCCATGCTAATCACGAGATGCTGACCGTCTGGCTTAAGGAGGAACTTAACTGGGACGGTATGATTGTCACAGACTGGGCTGATATTCATAATCTCTGGAAACGTGATAAGGTTGCTGCCGATTATAAGGAGGCTATCATGCTTGCAATCAATGCCGGCATAGACATGTCGATGACTCCTTATGATGTGGAGTTCTGCCGCCTGCTGAAGGAACTTGTTGAGGAAGGGAAAGTGAAGATGGAGCGTATAGATGACGCTGTGAGCCGTATCATACGTTTCAAGTTGCGTCTCGGGCTCTATGAACATCCTGCGACAAATCCGGCAGATTATCCTCTCTTCGGAAGTAAAGAACATGCAGCAAAAGCACTCGAACTGGCTGTGCAAAGCGAAATCCTTCTGAAAAACGAGAATGGAGTGCTGCCTATTCCGCAGGGTAAGAGAATACTCGTTACGGGTCCGAATGCCAATTCAATGCGTTCTCTCAACGGAGGATGGTCATACACCTGGCAGGGCACTGACGAAGCACGTTTCCATGAAGGTTACAACACTATTTATGCGGCTCTTAAAAATGAATTCGGCGAAGGCAATGTCGTGCTGGAGCAGGGCATGGATTATGTCGCTGACTATGGCAAATGGGAATCTGAACAGAATGTGCGAATTGCCAAGGCTGTGGCAGCTGCAAGAAATGTTGATGTGATTGTGGCTTGTGTCGGAGAAAATTCTTATTGCGAGACACCCGGCAACACCAATGACCTTCATCTCTCATCAAATCAGACAGAACTTGTGAAGGCTCTTGCCGCTACCGGAAAACCCATTGTGCTCGTTCTGAATGAGGGACGTCCCAGAATAATTCGTGAGATTGAGCCTCTGGCAACAGGCATAGTAGACGTGATGCTTCCCGGTAATTACGGTGGCGATGCGCTTGCTCTTCTTCTCTCAGGAAAACGGAACTTCAGTGCCCGCCTGCCTTTCACTTATCCCAAATGGATCAATGCACTTGCCACGTATGATCATAAGCCGTGTGAAACAGTGGCAACTATGAGCGGAGCTTATAACTATGCAGCCGATATTGACGTGCAATGGCCCTTCGGATTCGGATTGAGCTACACCACATTCAATTATTCTGACCTTACGATAGACAAAACACAATTCACTTCTGACGACACGCTGACACTTAGCGTGACCGTTACGAATGCCGGTGATATGGAAGGTATGGAGCCTGTATTGTGCTTCAGCAGTGACCTTGTCGCTTCAATCACTCCTGACGTGCTCCGGCTCAGAGCTTTTGATAAAGTAACCCTCAAACCGGGTGAAAAGAAGAAAGTGGAGTTTAAGATTCCTGCTTCCGACCTCGCTTTCGTAGGTTACAACGGACATTGGATTCTGGAAAAAGGTGATTTTGAATTTACGGTTGCCAACCTGAAAGTTAAGGCGGAATGCACTGACACAAAGGAATGGACCACTCCTAATATCTGATAAGGAATGAAAAGAATCTGTAAATTCGTTTTATGTGGGATTGCTTTCCTGGCTCTGGCAAATATAGCCTGCGTCAGGAAGGCGCCTCTTCCGGAAGAGAAAGATTTCCTTAAGGTTCAGGGCAAGGATATTGTGGATTCCAAAGGGAATAAATTCTATATCAAAGGGACAAATTTAGGAAACTGGCTCAATCCGGAGGGATATATGTTCGGATTCTCTAAGGTGAACTCGGCTCGAATGATAAACGAAGCTTTGTGTCAGCTTGTCGGACCAACGAAAGCTGCTCAGTTCTGGCAAAGCTTTAAGGACAATTATATAACGGAATCTGACTTCAGGTTTATAGCTTCTGAAGGAGCGAATACGGTGCGTGTGCCTTTCCATTATAAGCTTTTCACAAATGAAGACTATATGGGGCTGAATGATGCGCAAGAAGGATTCAGACGTCTTGACAGTTGTGTCAGCTGGGCGAAGCGCAATAATCTGCGACTCATTCTCGATATGCACGATTGCCCTGGCGGTCAGACCGGAGATAATATCGACGACAGTTATGGCTATCCATGGCTGTTGACGGATTCAGTCGCTCAGAAGCAGTTCATAAATATCTGGGGTGAGATTGCCCGGAAATATTCTGATGAAGATGTTATTTTGGGATATGAACTTGCCAACGAGCCTGTTGCCACTTATTGGGAAGGTGAGGAGAGGGCATACCTTAACTCTGAGCTTGAACCTCTTTACAAAAGAGTAGTGGCAGAAATACGCAAATCTGACCCGAATCATATAATTCTGCTTGGCGGTCCTCAATGGAACAGTTATTTCGGCAATTTCACCGACTCGAAGTTTGACGGTAACATAATGTACACTTGTCATCGTTATGGAGGGGATGCCACGCCGGAAGCTATCCGCTCTTATATTGAGTTCCGCGATAGCGTAGGGCTTCCTATGTATATGGGAGAGATCGGGCATAACACTGAAGAATGGATGAATAATTTTGTCAAGGTGATGCGCGATAATAACATAGGATATACGTTCTGGCCATATAAAAAGATAGAAGACAGCTCAATGACGGGAGTCAGCACCCCTGCAGGGTGGGAGAAGGTGGTGGCGTTCGTTGAGGCGCCACGCAGCTCCTACTCACAGATAAGGGAGGCAAGAAGCCTTTGCTCGCAAGAGGAGGGTGAAGAGATGCTGCGACAATTTGTGGAGAATTCACGTGCAGAAAAAATGCTGAAGCACGAAGGATATATTAATGCAATAGATTTAAAAAATGAGAATCATAAATAAACTGGCTGCCATGGCAGCATGCACATTGCTGGGAGTTTCTTCCCTCTCTGCTCAGCCACCGGCTTATCTTGATGACTCGCTCCCGCTGGAGACCAGAGTTCAGGATGCCCTTTCAAGGATGACCACGGCAGAGAAGATTGCAATAATCCATGCACAGAGTAAATTCAGTTCGCCGGGTGTACAGCGACTCGGTATCCCCGGAATATGGTGTACTGACGGACCACACGGAATACGTCCGGATGTCCTTTGGGACGAGTGGGAACAGGCAGGCGCTACCAATGACTCATGCGTAGCCTTCCCGGCATTGACCTGCCTGGCTGCAACATGGAATCCGGAGATGTCTGCCTTATATGGGAAATCTATCGGAGAGGAAGCGAGATACAGGAATAAGAATGTGCTTCTCGGACCGGTGTGAACATATACCGAACGCCCCTTAACGGACGTAACTTTGAATATATGGGAGAAGATCCGCTCTTGGCAGCGACGATGGTGGTGCCTTATATTAATGAGGTGCAGAAGAACGGCGTCGCGGCATGTGTCAAGCATTATGCGCTTAACAATCAGGAGAAGGACAGAGACCATGTGGATGTGATTGTCGACGACCGCACTCTCCATGAAATCTATCTTCCGGCATTCAAGGCTGCCGTCAAGGAGGGTGGAGCCTGGGCAATAATGCCGGGCTATAATAAATATAACGGTGACCATGCCTGTGAAAATCACACTCTTCTTCTTGATATCCTTAAAGGCGACTGGGGCTTTGACGGAGTGGCTATCAGCGACTGGGGAGCGGTGCATAATACGGAGAAAGTAGCGACCAACGGGCTGGATATGGAGTTTGGTTCGTGGACAAACGGTCTGAACTGGGGAGCGAGCAATGCTTATGATGATTACTATCTGGCACGCCCTTATATGAAATTGATTGAGGAGGGTAAGCTTCCTGTGTCTGATCTTGATGACAAGGCAGCCAGGGTGCTCAGGCTTATCATGCGTACTGAAATGGATCGCAACCGCCCCTATGGTTCTCTCAATAGCGATGAGCATTATGCTGCTGCCAGAAAGATAGGAGGCGAGGGAATCGTGTTGCTTAAGAACGACAATAATATCCTTCCTCTGACGGCTGATAAGAAGAAAATCCTTGTAGTCGGAGAGAATGCCATTAAGATGATGACGGTCGGGGGTGGATCTTCGTCATTAAAAGTGCAGCGGGAGATTCTGCCGTTAGACGGTATCAAGGAATATGCCGCGGATAAGGGTATCGAGGTGATTTATGAGCGTGGCTATGTCGGCGACATAACGGGAGAATACAATGGCGTTAAGACAGGACAGGACCTTTCGGAGAGCAGGAGTGCGGAGCAGCTTATTGCCGATGCGGTGAAAGCTGCCGGGAATGCCGATGCAGTCATCTTTATCGGAGGACTCAATAAATCCGATCATCAGGATGCGGAGGGAGCTGACCGTATGGATTTTGCTTTGCCGTATAATCAGAATGAAGTGATTGAGGCGCTTGCAAAGGCGAATCCTAATCTTGTGGTGGTCAATCTTACCGGTAATGCCTATTCAATGCCGTGGCGTGATGAGGTTCCGGCAATCGTGCAGGGGTGGTATATCGGTTCTGAGGCAGGACATGCCATTGCCGACGTTATATTCGGAGAAGTTAATCCTTCCGGGAAGCTTCCTATGACATTTGCACGTGAGCTGACTGATTATGCTCCTCATGCTGCCGGCGATTCTCTCTTATATCCCGGTATTGACGGTAAGGTGGAGTATAAGGAGGGAATGGGTATCGGCTATCGTCATACGGACAGCCTCAAACCGGGCAGGGTCAATTATGCTTTCGGTCATGGATTGAGTTACACAACCTTCTCTCTTGGTGAGCCTAAAGCGTCAGCTACTACGTTGGAAGGACCAATCGACATAAAGGTGACAGTTCCGGTAAAAAATACCGGTTCAGTCGAAGGTGCCGAAGTTGTGCAGGGTTATGTCAGGGATGTCAAGAGTAGTGTAAAGCGTCCCTATAAGGAATTGAAGTCTTTTGACAAGGTAGAGGTGAAACCCGGTGAAACAGAAGATGCGACCCTCAGGTTTGATAAAAGAGCGTTTGCTTTCTATGATCCTTCTACACGATTATGGACAGTTGAACCCGGGCGCTTTGAAATTCTTATAGGCACCTCTTCTGACAAAATTTCATCACGTATTCCAATTGATATTCCGACACGTATCACCTGGAAAGATTCTGAGGACTGATTAAAAAGTTAGTGGAAATTAGATATTGAGTATTCCTTCAACCGGAGAAACCATTGGTTTTTCCGGTTTTTCATTTAAAAATAGACCATATTAATTTTAAGACGAGAAACACTCAAAAATTTACAAAATTTTCCATTGAAAATTTTGTAATATCCAATAAATTACGTAACTTTAAGCCGTTACTTACCAGATAATTTCCGCCTTAATCTGTCAATATCATGAAACTAAAATTATTTACTCAAACTTTTCCTTATGACAGGCTTACACGGACCTATACGGGTGATGGCAGGGCTATGCCGCCAGCTTAACATACTTCATGATAGATATATCCTATGGCGACGAGATATGGGAGTGGATTTATGAAGATCAGAGTAATAATTGAATAATAAATTTAGGAAGAGATGTTGAATCCGATAAAATCATTGTTTTTTCAGTTTTACTGGTGGCAACGCAAACACGGCCAGAAAGGTAATGAGATATATAATACCATGGGAGTTATTACACTGACAATTGAGGTTTATGTATTTGCTACGTTCTGGCTGCTCAATAGCCTATTTCTTGAGGATAGATTAGACATACGTATAGCGTATGGAATATTAATTTTCATAATGTTACCAATATTATATGCTCTTCTGTATAAGAACAAGTATAAGAAGATAATAATAGATAAAAGGTATAATACATTAGCTCAGACAATATTGTCTTATGTATTTGTATTAGGTGCGGTTCCCTGGCTTATGATTGTAGCAAAATACTTTTAACTGCTTAAAAATCAGCTCTCAAATCTTTATATCTTCCTCTCCATTAATTGGAATCTCCGGATATCAGAGGCGAGTAAAACAAGATTTCGTATATGTTTCTGATGAGTAGAAATGAGAAATTGGAATCTCAGGATTGCAAGGAAAATAGGGATGTCAGGAACCGTGCTATACGGTATCCCTGGCTGAGTACTTACTCATATTGTGGTGGTGACCCGATAAACGCAATAGATAAAAATGGGAAACTGATAATCTTTATTAATGGCATGCATTTTGGAGATGGTGGACGTTCGGATTATTGGGGTAGCTTTTTTAATGCATTCGTTAAGGCCATTGGAGATAGGAGAGCATTATTCTTTGACGGTGCAGTAGGAGGAATTAATGGTATATTTTCAAATAGGCGTGGTATAAGTAACCATACTGCCCATGGAAGATATCTTGCAGGGAAAGAAAGAGGACGTAAAGTAGCAAAAAGTATATTGGGTATTTTAAAAGATAACGAAACAATAAAATTCGTTTTACTGAAGACATTGACGCCATATTAAATGAACTATCTGATATATTCATGAATGAATGAAAATATATGAGTAATAATTTGAATAAATATAGGGTATTTATAGGAGGGAGTATCCTTTTAATATTAATTGGTCTGTCTACTACGATTATGACTATTAGCTCTAAAACAATTGCTATAACTCCATCTTCCTCATCACGTATGTATGTCGATAAGTATAATATTGAAAAAGATTATTTGTTCAATATCGAAGCTTTAAGACTAAAGGCTTTATATTCAAGGGATAGTATTGTAAATTCTCAATATGCAATGTATTCTGTCTATAATAAACTTATTGGATTTAATAGATATACAATAGATCGGACAAAAATGCCTGTATACAAGAAAGACAATCTGCCGATTTTAGAGAATTCTATTACTAAAATTGTTGAAGCTACGGTCGATACTTTAATTTATAATTCGGATAGCCTATTGTGTGCAGCTTTAATGATAGTTAAGTATCCGGATATAAATAAAAACGTGATCTATAATAGTTATGACGGTTACCTTTTATTGGGTTGTAGAAAGGATATAAATAGTAAATTTGATATTCATGTTTATCCTAAAATAGTCTTACTTAATCAAGTTTCTAAGGAAGGAATGTCAAAAGATTTGAGAGATACTTATTCAAATAAAAGAGCAGATCTTAAATATAGTATATTTGATAAACGTTTTTTTTCTATCAGAATGCTTTTTGATAAGACAAAAGAAGGAGATTTCAATTTTCAACATAATATTACGTCATGGAACTCAATAGGGAGAAAACAGTTACTTTACAGTAATGATAAAGAAAGAGATTTTTATCTTCCCGAAGATACGGTTTTTATTCCATATCGAATCATTTGTCAATCATTTTGATACACTTGTAGAAAAATGAAGTTATTTAAACTAAAGCACATTTTAACCCTTTAACCCTATAACCTTATCACCGATTAACCTTAAGTTGAGTCTGCGAAACTTAAATTAATAAATATATCAGTTAATCTTTATCAAGAAGAAGGAAGAGATGTTGAATCCGATAAAATCACTGTTTTTTCAGTATTACCGGTGGCAACGCAAACACGGTCGGAAAGGTAATGAAGTATATAGAGGAAGGTTTTGTTTGATGAAATCTATTTAGTGAGGAAAAAGCTGCCGTGTGGACCATATAAGAGGAATAAAAGAATTTAATCAATTATAATTTGGTTTTGACGGGTTGATGTATTAATTTTGCAATTGATTTCCGCGCTGCAAGGCGGGGAAGACTACCAGTGGATAAATTTGGCTGCTTGCGACCACTTGAAAAAATGCTAAAACTGCAATATTATCATCATCCCCGTCATTCCGGCGGGTGATTTATGCAGAGCATTTGGTGACAGGTTAAGCCGCACCGGAGGCTCTTTTTTTTAAGCTTCCGAAAGTTGAATTAATAAGAATAAAAACTATAAATCTAAATAAAAATGAGTTATTTATTTACTTCAGAATCCGTTTCGGAAGGACATCCTGATAAGGTGGCAGATCAGATCAGCGACACAATACTTGATGAATTTCTTGCAAGAGACCCCAAAAGCCATGTGGCAGTTGAGACACTCTGCACTACGGGTCAGGTTGTGATTGCCGGAGAGGTTACAAGCGATGCCTACGTTGATCTTCATAACTCCGTTCGCGAACTTATAAAAGAGATTGGGTATGATAGGGGAGCCTATCGGTTTGACGGAGATTCATTAGGCATACTCAATGCTATCCATGAACAGTCAGGCGATATTAATCAAGGAGTGGAGCAGGGTGAGAAACTGAAACAGGGCGCAGGCGATCAGGGGATGATGTTCGGTTATGCGGTTGATGAGACCGAAAATTACATGCCCCTGACTCTTGCCCTGTCTCATCTTATCCTTCAGGAATTGGCAGCTATACGCCGGGAAGGAAAGGAGATGGCATATTACAGGAAAGGGAAACTTAAAACCTATCTCCGCCCGGATGCCAAAAGCCAGGTGACAGTGGAATATGACGATAATCATCACCCCGTAAAGATCGACACAATAGTGGTCTCTACCCAGCATGATGAATTCATTCCTCCTCTTGATGCCACTCGTCAGGCACAGGTCAGAGCTGATCAGGAGATGCTGGCGAGAATCCGTAAGGATGTCGAGGAGGTGCTTCTGCCACGTGTCAAGGCAAAGCTTCCGGAAGAAATAAGAAATCTTTTCAGTAAGGATCTGAAACTGCACGTCAATCCAACGGGGAAATTCGTGCTTGGCGGTCCGCATGCAGACACCGGACTTACAGGACGCAAGATAATAGTCGATACATACGGAGGGAGGGGAGCCCACGGCGGGGGCGCTTTTTCAGGCAAAGACCCCTCCAAGGTTGACCGTTCAGCAGCGTATGCCTGCCGCCACATAGCGAAGAATATGGTAGCGGCAGGGGTAGCCCGCGAGATGCTGGTGCAGGTAAGCTACGCTATCGGAGTGGCAGAGCCTGTAAGCATATTCGTCAATACATTCGGCACTGCACGAGAGGGCATTACGGATTCAATGATAGCCGAAAAGATAAAGACTCTTTTCGACCTTCGTCCGGGTGCGATAGAGGAAAGCCTGAAGTTGCGGGCGCCTATATATAGAGAGACAGCTGCCTACGGACACATGGGCAGAGAGCCGAAAGTGGTGAAGAAAGAGTTTAAGTCTCGATATGAGCAAACTCCGATAGAAAGAGAAGTGGAACTCTTCACATGGGAAAAGCTTGACCGTGTAGATGATATCCGAAAGGCATTCGGAATAGAATAGGAGAATGACGCAACCGATATTCGGAAATTCGGAAATTGTGCAAAAAAAACTAATAATTAGCCTATAATCTTGGGTATTTAATCCAAAAGTGTTATCTTTGCGTGCTAATTAAATCCTCACAGGGGGCTGCTATGGTATAGGTAGCCCCCTTATGAGGACGTATCTCTTTAAGAATTAATCAAACACATTTATTCAGCTATACCACAGAATGGCAACTTTAGAGAAAATCAGAAGCAAGTCGGTGTTCCTAATCATCGTGATAGGTGTTGCCCTGCTTGCCTTCATTGTTGGGGATGCAATCACCAACGGCCGTAACCTTTTCGGCGACCACACCACGGTGGCGAAGGTAGGCAGTGAAAAAATTGACTATACGGATTACATGCGTAAACGTGAAGAACTCAACAATCAGCTTGAGCAGATGCGTCGCCAGAATCCGGCTCAGGTAGCTAACTTTGACAATCAGCTCATTTCACAGATGGCTCTGGATCAGCTTATCGGTGAACGTCTGCTCGATAAGGCTGCCGCTAAAGCCGGAGTGCGTTCTTCGTCCGAACAACTTCGTTTCTATGTGCTCGATAATCCGGTTAACCCCCGTATTCAGGAAATCCTTCAGCAGCTCAATACGCAGGGCGTAAGCGTTTCCACTCCTCAGCAGGCTTACGAAATTATCTTCAATCCTACCCGTAACGGTTTCTCCGATGCTGACATGGCGCCCTATCAGAGAGCATGGATTGCAATGGAAGAGGAGACAAAACAGCTCATCAACCGTCAGACTTATCAGCGCCTTCTCTATGGCACAGTTAAGGCTAATGAACTCGATAAGAAAGCTCTCTATAACGATTATGTCTCCACACGCAACGTCGATATAGCTTATCATCCTTACGGTCAGCTTGACGCCGCTAAGTATCCTGTCGATGAGAATGCCCTCAAATCAGAATATAATAACGTAAAAGACCGCTTCAGAGTAGAGGAGCCTACAAAGGATGTGGCGTTTATCGCAGTCAATATCACTCCTTCAGCTGCTGACACTAAGGCTGCCAAGGTGCTTGCTCAGAAGACTGTCGAAGCTCTTACCGACAGCACCGGTCAAATTGATAAGGACCTTAAGAAAGAAGGTATCGTAGCCACCCGTAAGGAACTCCGTGCATCCGATATCACTGACGTGCAGATTAAAGAGTTCGTTATGTCTGCCGATAATGGAGCCGTAAAACTTATCTCGGATAATATCAAGGGCTTCACTATTGTCAAGATGGGCAAAAAGACTCAGGCTGTGGATTCAATCCAGCTCAACATCGTGAATGTTGTCGGAGAGGCTCTTCCCGGCAAAGTGCTTGCAGAGCTTAATAAAGGTTTCGTCGCTGATTCTCTTGCGAGCCGTTTTGGCGCAGACAGCGTTATGGTGCAGAAAGGTCAGTGGATTCCTCTTATGACTGCTCAGGGCCGTACAGGAGTCATCGAGCAAGGTCAGCTTGATTCTCTCTTGAATGCAGGGGGCAAATATATCTCTCTGATGTCAACTCCGCAGGGTTCCGTACTCGCTCAGGTATCCGAAAGAAAATCTCCCAAGACTGTGTATGAGTTTGAAGAGGTAAACTACGATCTCAAGCCAAGCACCATGACCCTTAATGAAGAGCGTGCAAAACTGGAGAAATTCCTTGAAGCTAACCCGACAACCAAGGCGTTCATGGCAAATGCGGCTAAAGCGGGATATTCAGTGCAGGATTTCACGCTTTCAGCAACTTCTCCGGCAGTGCCGAGAGTAGCAGGTATGCAGAATTATTTCCCCGATAGCCGTCAGGTGGTTCGTTGGGTAATGATTGATGGCAAACCGGGCGAAGTGAGCCATATCTATGAGAGCAAGGATGCTCAGACACCTGCTCTGTATGCTGTGGCAATAGTCAACGAATATGAAGATTATGCTCCTCTTTCAAATAAGGATGTCAATGCTTACGTGACAGACCGTGCCCGTAAGAATAAGGCTGGCGATGAACTCATGAAGCAGTATCAGCCAAAAGCCGGAACAATGGCATCTGCTGCTCAGGCAATGGGAGCGGAACCCCAGAATAATCCTAATTTCCGTTTCGGCAGAAACGCACAGGTGCGTGATGCTGAGGTGATGGGTAAGATTGCAGGAAGCAAACCGGGTAAGGTGATTCTCGTGAAAGGTGACAATGGTATCTACGCTTATCAGGTCACTAAGGAATCTAAAGAGAATTTCCCTTATTCAGAAACACAGTATGAACAGCAGTATTTCCAGCTCGTAAATCCGAATCTTCCGGAAATGCTGAAGGGCGCATCAAAAATTAAGAACAATATCTTCAAGTTTGAGGCTGGCGATTGATCCTTCCTTTGCTTGAAACTCTTATAAAGGGCCGAAGCCGGGATACGGTTCCGGCCCTTTCATCATTTTAACCCGTAATGACGATGACTACTCAACTTCCACCATTAATCGGAATGACTCTCGAGCAACTCACGAAAGTCGCTCTATCGGGAGGTATGCCAAAGTTTGTCGGAAAGCAGCTGGCTGAGTGGCTTTATAAAAAGAAGGTCACATCTTTCGATGAAATGGTCAACATATCGAAAAAAAATCGGGAATGGCTGACGCAAAGTTATTCCGTCGGACGCGAGGCTCCTGAATCTCGGCAGAAATCCTTGGACGGGACCGTGAAATATCTTTTCAATGCGGGTGCCGGAAGAGTTATTGAAAGCGTCTACATTCCTGACCATGATAGAGCGACCCTATGCGTCTCATCTCAGGTGGGATGCAAGATGAATTGCTACTTTTGTGCCACAGGACGTCTCGGTTTCAAGGCTAATCTTACGGCTGCCCAAATTATAAACCAGATTCTGAGTATCCCTCCGAAACCCAAACCGGGCGAAACGGCAGCCGGAGAACTGACTAATGTAGTCTTCATGGGTATGGGAGAGCCCCTCGACAACATGGAGGCATTGCTCCCGGTCATCGAAATAATGACTGCATCATGGGGGATGGCTTGGAGCCCTAAGAGAATTACTGTCTCAACTGTCGGGAAGCTCCCGCAGCTTAAGGATTTGCTTGAAAAGACTCAGGTGCATGTGGCAATAAGTGTGCATACAGCCGATCCGGTAGAGCGTGAACAGCTTATGCCTGCCCAGAAGGCATTCCCCATAGCAAACGTCATGAAGATGCTTGCCGGCTATGATTTCAGTCATCAGAGACGCCTGTCGCTTGA
Organism: Muribaculaceae bacterium; assembly: GCA_029062985.1. Lineage (GTDB taxonomy): Bacteria > Bacteroidota > Bacteroidia > Bacteroidales > Muribaculaceae > Lepagella. The sequence goes on along the minus strand of JAIDPA010000022.1, from coordinate 12,700 downwards.
ATATATAATGTGGAGGGGCGTGAATGACGACATTGCCCATGCGGAAATGCTTGTCCGGCTTGCAAGGGGATTGGATTGCAGGGTGAATCTTATCCGTTTCCATGCTATTCCGGATGTGGATCTTCATCCTTGCAGCGAGGAGAGAATGATAATGTTCCGCAACTTCCTTAATTCCAAAGGCATCACTGCCACGATCAGGAGCTCGCGGGGAGAAGACATTATGGCAGCCTGCGGAATGCTGGCTGGAAAGAAGGTGAAGAGCTGAGAAGTTGCGTCGCTCTAACGTAATTATTAACAGAAAGAATATGTCACGACCAATAAGAGTGGGTATAACTCACGGTGAAATAAACGGGGTAGGCTATGAGGTGATTCTGAAGGCTCTGGCTGAGGAGGGAATGACCGATATCTGTACCCCTGTGCTGTTCGGCTATTATTCCGTAGCTGAAAAATGTCGGAAACAGTTGGGGCTGGAGGATATGAAAATCCAAAGGGCATCATCAGCATCGGCTGCGCCTGATGGAAAAATCAGCGTTGTGGAGGTGGGACGCGAGGCGCCGGAAATTACGCCCGGCAATCCAACTCCGGAGACGGGCGCATCAGCCGTAGCTGCTCTTGAAATGGCAGTTAACGCTCTTCAGGATGGTGCTGTTGATGTGCTGGTGACTGCTCCGATATGCAAGGAGAATGTGCAGGGGGAGGGATTTAATTTTCCGGGTCATACGGAATTTCTTGAAAATAGAATCGGCGACGGCGCCAAGGTGCGTATGATTCTGTTTGATGATTTCGTGAGGGTGGCTCTGGTCTCAACCCATTTGCCTATATCGAAGGTTGCGGCTGCTGTGACGCCTGAGAGTGTAAGGGATGCCATAGATTCGCTTAACATTTCGCTAAAGCGTGATTTCGGAATTGTCCGCCCCCGAATCGCTGTCTTGTCATTGAATCCTCATGCCGGCGACGGAGGTCTGTTAGGGAGCGAGGAAAAGGAAATTATCTCTCCGGTGATAGAAGCATGTCGTGAGGATGGAATAATTGTGTTCGGTCCGTTTGCAGCTGACGGTTTCTTTGCTTTGGGCGACTATCGGAAATTTGACGGAATAGTCGCAATGTATCATGACCAGGGGCTTGCTCCATTCAAGACTCTGGCAGGAGAAAGAGGCGTGAACTTCACTGCCGGACTTCCATTCGTGCGTACATCTCCGGATCACGGCACAGCTTTCCCGATAGCCTGGAAAGGCATGGCTGACGCCACTTCAATGCGGGAGGCGATATATAAGGCTATAGATATTTTCAGACGCCGGGAAATATATGATGAGGCTTCCGCCAATCCACTCAGAAAATTTGTGTCTGACAAACCGGATAAGGGAGAACGTCAGGAACGTATGCCGCGCAAGGATAAGCAGGATGGAAATGGAGATAACAACCGGAATGATTCCGGCAAGGGGGAAAACAAAACCGGCGAAGGAGAACCTTTAGAGACAGAGATATGAACTACGGAATAATAGCTGCCGGACAAGGCTCCCGGCTGGCGCAGGAGGGTGTGGAGCTGCCGAAGCCTCTTGTGCGTATAGACGGACGTCCGATGATCGGACGCCTGATAGAGATATTTGTAAAATGCGGCGCCGACTCTGTGAGCATAATCGTTAATGAGGAGATGACAGAAGTGGCTGATTTCGTCAGGGAAATTGCTCCGAAGCTGCCATGTCCGCTCAATCTGATTGTTAAGACTACTCCCACTTCAATGCATAGCTTCTATGAGCTTTCCAGCCTTATGGAGGGAAAAGGGAGATTCATTATCACTACCGTTGATACGATTTTCAGAGAGGATGATTTTGCTCGTTATGTCGATGCTTACCGTAATGCTCCGGAAAATATTGACGGCATGATGGCTGTCACCCGTTTCATAGATGATGAAAAGCCTTTATATGTCGCCACCGATGAAAGCGACCGAATCACCGGCTTTCTTGACTCCCCAGAGGAGGGAGTGAAATATGTCAGCGGCGGTATCTACGGACTCTCGGGAAGTGCGATTCCGGTCTTAAGGGAATGTCTTGCAAAGGGTGTCGGGAGAATGCGTAATTATCAACGGGCGCTGGTCGAAAACGGTCTGACACTGGAGGCGTATGATATGGGAAAAATTGTAGACGTCGATCATGCCTCGGATATAGAAATGGCAGAAACTTTCCTGAGGGGAGAATAATTTTTTGAGTCAATTTGAATATTATGGCAGAGATAGAGATTGCAGGGGTAATGAGGGCAGGCGCCTATTCCCCTAACCATATAGGCAATGATACGGCTATCTTCAACGCGGCTGCCGATCAGCTGAGAAAGAGAGGCTGCGTCGTGAATATCTACAGCGAGGATAAATTCCGTGAAGAGGATATCAAGGAACCGGTCATTATGGATATGTGTCGAGAGCAGGCTTCAATCGCCAAACTGCAGGCATTGGAAGAGCGCGGGAAGCTCGTGATAAACTCGGGATTCGGAATTGAGAACTGCACCCGCGAACGAATGACCCGCATTCTTTTGGGAAATAAAATTCCTTATCCGGATAGTCTCATTGTGAACACCAATGAAAATGTGATTGACGATCTTCGCGAAAGCGGATTCTCTTCATGCTGGATAAAGCGTGGTGATTTCCATGCAATGCATAAGGAAGACGTAAGCTATTGCCGTCATCCTGAAGAGGCTCAGGATGTGCTGCATGAATATTTCTACAGAGGAATAAAGAGAGCCGTCATCAACAGGCACCTTGTCGGCGATCTGATTAAGTTCTATGGAGTGAGCGGACAGCCCTTTTTCTATTGGTTCTATCCCTTCGACGAGGGACACAGCAAATACGGCTACGAGGCTGTGAACGGCAAGAGCCGCGGTTTGCATTTTGATGAGCAGCATCTGCGGGATATATGTCAGCAGGCAGCCGATATATTGGATGTGCGAATTTATGGAGGCGACTGCATAGTTGACCCCGATGGCACAATCAGAATAATAGATTTCAACGATTGGCCAAGTTTTGCACCTTGTCGTAATGAAGCGGCGCCTTACATAGCGAAGTGTGTGCTCGCTGCGATTAAGGAATGGAAGAAAAGATGATTTAAAGCTGAGATAATGATCCAAACAGATAAAACCAACCCTACCCCTGAAACGCCTCAGGAGCATAAGAGCAGCTTTAAGGATTCCTTAAAGTCGATGGATACGGAAGAGACCTTTGACCTTATATTCTATCGTCCGATAGGATACGGCTGGGCAATGCTGGCAAAGAAACTCGGAATCACTCCGAACGCCATAACTATAGCTTCAATATTTCTTGGGGTCGGAGCAGGAGTCGCTTTCTATTTCAATAATATATGGTGGAACCTTCTGGGTGTTTTCCTGCTTGTCTGGGCTGATTCATTCGATAGCGCCGACGGACAGCTCGCCCGCATGACAAAACAATATTCCCGCATAGGACGAATACTTGACGGCGTAAGCGGTGATATTTGGTTTGCTGCCATATATGTCGCAATATGTCTGAGGGAAAACGTAACAAGCGAGTTTTTCAGCAGTCATCATTGGGTGATATGGGTCGTCGCAGTGGTTACGGGGCTCTGTCACGCCACTCAGGCAGCTATGGCTGACTATTATCGTCAGTTTCATCTTTTCTTTCTGAAGGGAAAAGAAGGAAGTGAGCTTGACACCGCTTCACGCCTCTGGGAACGTTTCCATCAACTTTCATGGAAAAAGAACTTCTGGAGTAAACTGACTCTGGCGTTCTATACGAATTATACGGTAGGGCAGGAAAAACGCACTCCGTGGATGCAGAAGCTGCGTGTCATTCTGAATAAGAAGTATGGTAATGATATTCCTCAGTCATTTCGTGATGAATTCCGCGCAAAGAGCAAGCCGCTGATGAAATACACCAACATACTTTCTTTCAATACCCGCAGTTTTGCGCTTTTTGCAGCAATTCTGATTTTCAGGATGCCTTGGTTATATTTCGCTTTCGAACTCACCGTGCTCAATATTGTTTTAATATATATGATGGCACGCCATGAGCGCATTTGCAAAAATTTTGTGAATCAGCTTGAAAAGTGAGATCCGGCGAGCTTCAGACAGGATTTCGAGCCTTAAGCTTTGAGCCTTGAGTTGATTCTGCGAAACTTAAATTAATTTAGCTATGAATATTGACATAAGCAAAATCAAAGGAGTAATTTTTGATTATGGCGGCACTCTTGATACAGGGGGCGACCATTGGAGTGAGGTGATATGGGCTGCCTGGCAGAAAGCAGGTGTGCTGGTTGATAAGGGAATTTTCCGCGAGGTGTATGTGTATGCCGAGAGGGAACTTGCCCGTACGCTCCATATTCTGCCGCATCATAATTTCAACGACCTTCTGGATATAAAGATTCAGATCGAGCTGCAGCGCCTCACGGAGCTGGGACATTTCTCACCGGGAGAAATAGAAGATAAGGCAAAGGAAATTGCCTCTTTATGCTATGCTTCCGCGAAGGAATCAGTAGAAAAAGCAAAACCTGTCCTGGAGCAGCTTTCAGCCCGCTGGGAGATGGTGCTGGTGTCAAACTTCTATGGCAATATAGAGACCGTGCTTAAGGATTTCGGTATTGACGGCTATTTCAAGAAGGTTATTGAGAGTGCTGTGGTCGGTGTGCGCAAGCCTGATCCGAAGATATTCCTCCTGGGAGTTGAAGCTCTTGGGTTGAAGCCGGAGGAAGTGCTGGTCATAGGCGATAGCTATAGCAAGGATATAGTTCCTGCGGAGAAGGCAGGATGTCAGGCAATATGGCTTAAAGGAAAAGGCTGGACAGCTGAGGAAGACGCCATAATGCATCCTAATATGGTGGCAAGTCTTGACGAGGCACTCGATTTCCTGGAAGGAGAATAGGAATCCTTGGTGATTGATGAGAATAGCAAAAATTGGGTAAAACAGACTAAAATAGTCGTTTTGCCCAATTTTATTATTTTAACAGTAAATAGAGTATATGGATTAAATTTAACCTAAATTGGCTGATTTGTCGCTTTATTTGTAATTTTTAAGAAATGGACTCTTTATTTTTTGTTATTTTTTTTTGATAAATGCAAAATACGCCGTAATTTTACATCGCAAAAGGATAGTGCAGGGCGCACGCTGAGAGGCGACGCGCTTTTTTGTCCCTGTTAAGTGGCTCTGAGATTCGTTTCCTTTTGCTTCATTAGCTTTTTTTAATCTTTGACTAAAACAACAAAAACTGATAACAGAAATTATGGCAACACAGAAAGCTGAAGCTCCCAAGGGTAAACTTGGAGTGCTTGTAGTAGGACTTGGGGCAGTGACAACAACTTTCATGGCAGGTGTGCTCATGACTCGCAAAGGTCTTGCAAAACCTGTCGGATCAATGACACAGTACGACAAGATTCGTGTCGGTAAAGGCGAAGATAAGAAATATCTCCATTATAAAGATATAGTGCCTCTGGCAGAACTCGATGATATCGTGTTCGGGGCATGGGATGTCTATCCTGCCAATGCTTTTGAATCTGCAGTGAATGCAGAGGTGCTCAAGGCTAAGGATCTTCTTCCGGTGAAAGAGGAACTTGAGGCAATCAAGCCTATGAAGGCTGCTTTCGATAAGAATTATGCTAAGCGTCTTGACGGCGACAACGTGAAAGACGTGAAAGACCGCTGGGACATGGTGGAGCAGCTCCGTGAGGATATCCGCAACTTCAAGAAGGAAACAGGCGTTGACCGTGTTGTCGTGCTCTGGGCAGCTTCTACTGAAGTGTATGTTCCGGTTGACGAAAACATCCATGGCACTCTCGAGGCTCTCGAAGCAGCCATGAAAGCTGACGACAAGGAGCACGTTTCTCCTTCTATGTGTTATGCATACGCTGCTCTTTCAGAGGGTTGTCCTTTCATCATGGGCGCTCCTAACACAACTGTTGATATTCCTGCAATGTGGGAGCTCGCAGAAAAAACCAAGATGCCTATTGCCGGTAAGGATTTCAAGACAGGTCAGACTCTCGTTAAGTCAGGTTTCGCTCCTATCATCGGCACTCGTTGTCTCGGTCTGAACGGCTGGTTCTCTACTAATATCCTTGGCAACCGTGACGGTCTCGTGCTTGATGAGCCGGCTAACTTCCGTACAAAAGAGGTCAGCAAGCTGTCTACTCTCGAGAGCATTCTCGTGCCGGAAGATCAGCCTGATCTTTATGGCCACGGCAATGATGAGGATACTCAGTATTACCACAAGGTGCGTATCAACTATTATCCTCCCCGCAATGATAACAAAGAGGGCTGGGATAACATTGACATCTTTGGCTGGATGGGCTATCCGATGCAGATTAAGATCAACTTCCTCTGCCGCGATTCTATCCTTGCAGCGCCTCTCTGCCTTGACCTCGTGCTTCTGAGCGACCTTGCTCAGCGTGCAGGCCGTTATGGCACACAGCGTTTCCTCAGCTTCTTCCTCAAGAGCCCGATGCATGATTATACTCAGGGCGAAGTGCCTGTAAACCACCTCTTCCAGCAGTATGTAATGCTCAAGAACGCTATCCGCGAAATGGGCGGCTACGAGGCTGACGAGGAAATCGATTGATTATGATTAAAAATGGGAGGCGAAGAAGCATTCCCCGTAAATAATAATAAGGCGGCGCGACTCGTTTAATGAGAGGCGCCGCCTTATTTATTGCGCCGGCTAATAGCTATAATAGCTAAGATAGCTATAATAGCTAAGATAGCTATAATAGCTAAGATAGCTATAATAGCTAAGATAGCTAAGATAGCTAAGATAGCTACAATAGCTCTAACACACCATAAAAATTTTCAACTTTCAATTTTCAATTTTAGAAGAGATGCGCATCGATATTCTTACAGTGCTTCCGGAGATGTTTGAGTCTCCTCTCGGATGCTCAATTCTTAAGCGTGCTCAGGATAAGGGGCTCGCGGAGATTGTTGTGCATAATCTTCGCGACTATACCACCGACAAACACCGTAAGGTGGATGATTATCCATTCGGTGGAGAAGCGGGTATGGTGATGAAGATTCAGCCGGTGGAGGCTTGTATAAATGCACTGAAGGCTCAGCGGGACTATGATGAAGTGATATTCACATCACCCGATGGAGAGACGTTCAATCAGAAGATGGCTAATAATCTGTCAATGGCGGAGAACCTGATTATTCTTTGCGGACATTATAAGGGTATCGATTATCGCATCCGGGAGCATCTTGTCACAAAGGAAATATCTATCGGAGACTATGTGCTGACAGGAGGAGAGCTTCCTGCCCTTGTCATGACCGATGCTATTGTGCGTCTCATTCCGGGAGCCATTGGTGATGAACAGTCTGCTCTTTCCGATTCCTTTCAGGATAATCTTCTTGCTCCCCCTATCTATACACGCCCTGCCGATTACAATGGTTGGAAAGTGCCCGACATTCTTCTGTCGGGACATGAAGCCAAGATAGCTGAATGGCGTCATGAGCAGAGCCTTGAGCGCACACGCCGTCTGCGTCCTGACCTCCTCGACGAATGACCTTTAATTACCGTGCCTACGGATTTCAAGTAGGCTGCTCTCACTGCTCTTGGAAATTTGTAAGGGTTGACCATAAGAGTTACAAGACATTATGGTCTACGGAAGCAATTTCAGGATTCGTAGAGCTCCGGAATATCTGATGAGGGGGGTACATTCTAAGGCAGTCAAATTCTTAATATTCCTAAAAATTTCCGTTTGGAGTGTTAAAATGGCTATTTTTACCCCATTTTAACACTCCAAACGACCCAAAAAATTCCATCTCAACCATTTTCTCTATATTTTCGGTTGGTAAATTTATTCAGAAGTACTAACTTTGTCTACAAACTACGATTTCAATGATTGTTGCCTTAAAATTCAAGAATTTTTTCTCTTTACGTGATGAGACGGTGATTGATTTTACCGCCGATATTACAACCGTCAGAAATGCAAATTTCCTTCCACAAAATCTTATCAAACATAATAGCGATCTCTTTATTAATATTATAGGTCTTTTTGGAAGCAATGCCGCCGGCAAGACAAATCTGATTAAGGCTATGCAGTTATGCCGGAATATGGTGATCAATTCAGGTATGCCAGGGAATAATGTATGGCAGGATTTCACTCCTTTTAAGTTTTCATCTTCCTGTCCGGCGGAATTCTATATTGACTTCATATATGAGGGAGTGGAGTACGAATATTCCTACTCAATCCAAGATTTCAGGATTCTAACAGAGAATCTGTTTTATTATCCTAAGAAGAAAAGGGCACGCATTTTTTCACGCCTTGAATCAGGGGAATATCATTTTGGAAAAGGAGTTGTCAATCGACCGGCTGAAATTGTTGCCAGTACAGGTCCGGAAGCTCTTTTTTTGAGTCGGGCTGCCTCTATGAATCGTGAATTACCCCGCAGAGTGTATGATTTTTTTCTCAATAATATAGTCACTGATATTCCCGGTTTCCGTCTTGAAGATTTGAGCCGAAATGAATTTGAGACATACCGGGAAATTATTCTCAAGTCTCTTGAGGTCAGTGACAGTGATATAATCGATATTCAATGGCAAGAGAATCTTCCCGGCGAAATTAAGTTGGTAAGTCGGCATAAAGAGAATCCCGGCATTGCTTTCGATTTTGAAAGGGAGGAATCAGAGGGAACAAAACGACTCTTCTTTTTGGTCATGTTGCTTCTGAAGAATCTGAACAATGACCTTACTATATTTTGGGATGAATTCGATCTTAAACTGCATCTACGTCTTGCTGAGTTTATTCTTGATTTGGTGAGGGCGTCAAAATCCTTACAGCTTGTTTTCACAAGTCATAACCCATATCTTCTGGATGCGGAGAAAATGCGACCCGAACAGATTGTTATAGTGAATAAAGACCTCTCAGGGAATTCTGAATTTATACCTCTTTCAGATTATGAAGGAATTGGAAAGATGACCGATTTTGGAAAAGCCTATTTGATTGGCAGATTCGATGGCGTCCCTTATACCGGTAATATCTACGGATTGGTAAATGATTTGAAGGTTAAGAATGAGGAAGCGTAAGAATAAACAATCCCGCCAACCGCGTAAACTATTTCTTGTGGTTTGCGAAGGAGAAACGGAAGAGGAGTATGTGGGGTTGCTAAGATCGTATTTTCGCCTTCCTATAGTTATAAAAACAAAGGTATGTGGAAATGCCGTCAACCGACGGTTGGTGAAACAATATCTCAAAGAATTGGGTGAAGAGGAGTATGGAGAAAGTAAGGTGTTTTTCATCTATGATGCTGACGATCCAATTATTACATATAAGCTCCAAACTCTCCCGGGAAAGGTAATATTATCTAATCCATGCTTCGAGTTCTGGTACATTCTTCACTCAAAAGTATCCTGGCATGCCCTTTCTTCTGCGGATACTGTCCGTCTACTTCGTCAAATCAATCCTGTGTGGAAAGGATATAAAAAGGGAGTCCTTACCCTTGAGCAGGGCAAGTATCTTTTAGAAAGAATGAACTCTGCATGTGAAAATGCTGAAAAACTGAAATGGCATGAAAATCCCTCTTCTAATATGAATATTTTCATTGAGGATCTTAAGAGTGAAAATTCTTAATATTCCTAAAAATTTCCATTTTGAGTGTTAAAATGGCTATTTTTACCCCATTTTAACACTCCAAACGACCCAAAAAATTCCATCTCAACCATTCTCTTAAGTTTTGGTGTGCTCATTTATTCTGTGAGCTCAGTCAAGGTTGAAATGTTATGGTTATTGCTTTCTCCTGCATACCCCACTGTCTGTTTTCCCTTAGGTGCCGAAATGTCTTGGAGTATCTTTAATCTTTTGGTGAAATAGGTTAACAAGTCAAAATCCCCTTAAAGGAGACGAATATGAGTGAAATTGTCCCCTCAAAAGGGATAATTTTGTCAATTTCCTCTTCCTTTTTTGCTATATCAGCGAGTTATTCCTCTTCCTTTTTTGTTTTATCAGCGAGTTATTCCTCTTCCTTTTTTTGAAATTTATATTAATAAATTGATTATTCGAAGATTATTATTTATCTTTGCATAAAGTTGAATAATAATTAATGAATATCCGGAAATGCCCTACTTTCGAAGAATAATTGACGCTCAATTGACCGAATGGAAAGAGAGTCGTAACCGTAAGCCATTGTTAGTGCGTGGAGCACGTCAGATTGGAAAGTCAAGTTCCATCCGTAATATGGCAAAGGAATTTAAATATTTCATAGAGGTGAATTTTGAGGAGCGTAAGGATCTCGTATCTTTATTTTATAGGGAACATGACGTAACTAAGATATGCGAACAATTGAGTATTCTTTATTCCACACCTATTATAGCAGGAGAAACACTTATCTTTTTTGATGAGATTCAAGCAAGTGCGGATGCCTTAAAGTCTTTATGGTTTTTTAAAGAGAAATTGCCGGAACTTCATGTGATAGCGGCAGGGTCGTTGTTGGAGTTTGCTCTTGAGGAGATGAAGTCGTACGGGGTCGGGCGCGTATGTTCAATTTTTATGTATCCTATGGGATTTTCTGAGTTCCTTTGGGCATCGGGAAAAGAGGGATGGGCAGAGGCGATAAATAATGCTGACTATGAGTCTCCTTTGATTGAACCACTGCATAAAGATTTAGTAAATCTTTATAGGACATTCCTTTTAGTTGGCGGTATGCCTGCGAGTGTGAGAGCATGGATAGAGACTAAAGATTTTAGGGAATGTATAAATGAGTTGGCAGACATCCAACAGACCTACTATGATGATTTTTCCAAATATACTAAGTCAATTTCTCCGGAATTACTTAGAAGTACTCTTCAAAGTGTGGTTGCACAAATCGGTTGTAAGTTTATGTATAGTAGGGTAATAGGAGGGTATTCAACATTGGAGGTGAAGAATGCTTTGAACAGGCTTACAGCAGCCGGTATTATCAAGCCTGTGAGACATACCGCAGCAAACGGACTTCCGTTGGGAGCTGAAGTAAACGAGAAGTTTACAAAATATCTGTATCTTGACAGTGGTTTGCTGTTGAGAGTTTTGGATCTTGATTTTGGTGGAGCTAAGCCATTGACAGAGTTGATTCTTGCCGGTTCGGAGGAGGATTTTGTGAATAAAGGGAAGTTGGCAGAATTATCTGTAGGATGGGAGATGGTGAAGAATGCTGATTCACGCCACCGATATGAACTTTATTATTGGGAGAATTTGTCGAAAGGCGCCACATCGGAAGTGGATTATGTAATGCCAAAAAATATGGAAATTTTACCTATAGAGGTAAAATCAGGCATAAGTGGAAAAATGAAGAGTCTGCGACTCTTTATGCAGAAAAAGGATCTTCTTGTGGGAATACGAACTTCATTGGAGAATTTCCGGCGTCTTACGATTGAAGATGGAGAGACAACCAGGATAATCAATATCCTCCCCCTTTATGATGCCGGCCGTTTGACAAAAGATTAAAATAAGAGGTAGCCAGGCCCACTTCAGGCTTCCTCACGAGTAAGAAATGATATGCTTGTTTTCTTGAGGGGGAGATGGATAGAAGAGGAGGGTCAACCAAGCGAAAGGGGAGGATAATTTTTAACAAAATCGGGAAATGGCATCCTGATAATTTAAGATGTGAATATCTTCTGCTTTTCCAACGCTTTCCCCGGCGTACGCGACTGACTGCTTTCCAATGAGGTGCGGAAATGCCTTGGCGAAGGTCTTTAATCCTTTTGTGAAATCAGGATGATAAGTCTGAGAGGATTTTATTTCGATACAGTCATAGCGTTCGCCATTTCTTATCAATAGATCCACTTCATTTCCATTCGAATCTCTGTAGAAATATAATGATGGAGATTCTCCTTTATTGTAAGCACACTTCATTATTTCCATGATTAACATATTTTCAAACAGGTGTCCTCTCATTTTATCTCTATTCATAATTTGAGGAGAAAAAATCTCAAGAAGATAGGCTGCCACGCCTGTATCGGTAAAATATATTTTCGGGCTTTTTGTAAGGCGCTTGCGTGTATTGGTAAAGAAAGGGGGAAGAAGATAAACTATATAGGAAGCCTGGAGCACGGATATCCAAGCCTTTATTGTGTTTACGGTAACACCTATCTCATTTGCAATTTCGGTAGCATTAAAGATACTTCCAATTCTTGCAGCTATTAATCTTACGAAACGCTGGAATATATCCAAATCCTTTATCCCAAGCAAGTCGCGAACATCCCGTTCGATATAAGTCTTTATATAGTTAGGATAGAAATATTTGGGAATATTTTTACCGCTCCAGATTGATGGATAGAAACCCGAATAAAGAAGTTCATCTACAGTATTATTTTTTCTTACTTCCTGTATTTCTTTGAGGGAGAGTGGCATAAGTTCAAATAAAGCAGTTCTGCCGGCGAGTGATTGAGTAATATTCCTCATAAGGGAGAAATTTGAGCTCCCTGTGAGATAGAATTTTTTTTCGGGGTGAATATCTACTATAGTCTGTATATAAGATAATAACTCCGGAATATTCTGAATTTCATCAAGAATCACACCTTTCTCGAAAGAGGTTAGGAACCCTTTCGGATCTTCTTTTAAGAATAAACGCGTGTCAGGGTCTTCAAGTGAGTAGTATGGCAGTTCCGGAAAAATATGCCGTAAGAGAGTGGACTTGCCTGACTGTCTTGGTCCTGTTATAGTTATAACGGAGAAAAAACGCTTCACATCATCTATGACTGCACTTATTTCTCTTTCTATATACTTGCTT
>JAIDPA010000219.1 GCA_029062985.1 Muribaculaceae bacterium | reverse complement strand
GGTGGAAGATGGGGCTCGAACCCACGACCTACGGAACCACAATCCGTCGCTCTAACCAACTGAGCTACATCCACCATATCGCTTTACGAAAGAATTCCACTAAAGGCTTCGCAAGGTTTTCTCCCGAAAAGCGATGCAAAGTTAGACATTTATTTTTATTCTACCAAACAAATTGACAATTATTTTTAATAAAAAAACACAGCTGAAAACTTTTCGGCTGTGTCTTAATGAGATAAGAAATGAGTTTTTTCTCATTATTTTCCTATAAGTTCGGAAAGAATCGTGAAAAATTCCGGATTATGTCCGGTGGTGATGTTACGTATTTTTCCTTCCGGGTCAATGATAGCTTTGGTTGGGAAACCCTGCACACCATATTCTTCAAGAATTGTGGTGGTCTTGGGATTGTAGACATTTACCCACGGGAGCTCATATTTCTTAACTCCTGCACGCCATGCTTCTTCTGTTTCATTACAGTCAACACCCACAATTTCCATTACGTCCTTATATTTCTCGAATGCTTCCTTAAGTTCGGGAAATCCTTTTATACACCAGATGCACCAGCTGCCCCAGAAATCAAGAATAACCCATTTACCTCTGAAATCAGAAAGGCTTACTTCCTTTCCTTCAAGATTGAGGAGTGTGAAGTTGGGTGCCGTCACATCCCCTTTTGCCATTTCTTTCTGTCGGCGTTCCTTTTCAACTCTTTTTTCATTGTATGATTTCTGTGACTCTGCAAGAGGGAAAAGAAGGGATGTCTTTGCGCCTTCTGAAATACGGGGGAAGTATTCAAGGAAATCTTCACCGTCTAAATCCATAAGAGCATAGACGGAGTTTGGATTTGTAGGATTTTCAGTAATGTAATCCTTTAGGGTCTGGTTGATATCTTCTGAAATTTCCTTAAGCTGCTCTCTGGGTGGATTTTCCTGTTGACGCAGAGCGATATATTTTTCCATCATGGGGAGGAGCATATCGTCTATTTCATTGATGCCGTCAGTCGTGGGAGAGCCGGAAGAACGGACTTTCAAAGGTTCGAGAGAAGAGACCTCGCTAATAATTTGATCGCCTGTGGCAGCATATACAGAAAAACGTTTTTTGTCGCCAAGACTGATATTGAATTGCCAACCGCCTTCAACCTCACCGACCGGAATGACAGCAACGTTATTTACTACCGGCACGGAAGCTTCAATTGTGCCTCGTTCACCGCGTGGTGCCGTTGCGAGTTTAATGATAGAGGTATAATTATAATTCAGGGAGTCAAGACCTGAATTAGCCGGAAGGTTCACTTTGATGTCGGCAGAGGCAGCCATCGGCATTAACAATCCCATTCCGAAAGCTGCTGCAATAAATTTTTTCATGAGAAATTTTATTTGGTTAATAAAAAGTGCTGCTGATTAATCTCCAAGGAAAATAAATAAAGATGCCTTTCGGAGAAAAACACATCAATTAATTAACGAGAATTTTTATTGATTATTCCATTGAGAAGATTCATGAACTGATAATTTTTTAATCCCCATTTAGGAGCAACCACCATATCCGGCGGTGACTGAGCAAGAAATCTTTCAATGACAATGTGAGAAGGGACTCTCCTGCATATCTCAACACATAAATCCAGATAATCCTCCAGAGAGAAGGGGCAGATAGAAATTTCCCCCTTTTCCCACATATTAAGGAGAGGAGTGTCTTTGAGAATCTGAAGCTGATGAATTTTTAAAGTTTCAATAGGGAGTCGGCAGGCAAGGTCGACATTTCTCAGAATCTGAGGAATATCCTCGCCCGGTAAGCCTGCAATCAGATGAAGTCCGCATCTCAACCCGGCGTCTGCCGCTCTCCTGACGGCATCCTCTACGTCTTTCCAGGTGTGATGCCTGTTGATGAGTTCGAGTGTCCGGTCGGAAGAAGTTTCAGCGCCAATCTCAAGGAATACGGGAGTATGAAGATTTATGTCATGAAGCAATCCGACAACTTCATCAGGGAGAGTGTCAGGACGGGTGCCGACAACTATTCCAACGACATCGGGTGCTTCTGCCGCTTCCTCATATAGGGTGCGCAGCTTTTCGACAGAAAGTCCGTGAGTGTTCGTATAAGATTGAAAATAAGCCAGAAATTTCATTTGGGGATATTTCCGACTGAAAAATTTCTTGCCGTTTTCAATTTGAGAGGAGACGGAGGCAGCGGGCATACAATAGGCAGGGGAGAAAGAATCATTCCTGCAATATGCACACCCTCCTTTGCCGATAGTCCCATCCCTGTTAGGACAGGAAAACCCGGCGTTGATGGAAATTTTCTGCACCTTCAACCCCGGGAAAATAGTATTCAGATATTGTCCGTAAGAAGTCATTATAAAGTGTTGTTACACCATGAAATCGGCAATAACAAGAGCTGCCAATGCCTTGACAACAGGCACAGCGCGTACTGCCACACAGGGATCATGTCTTCCTGCCGGATTTAAAACCATTTCCTTTCCTTCTGTATCCACCGTCTTGAGAGGTTGCATAAGAGTGGGTGTAGGCTTGAAAGCTACGGAGAAGAATACAGGCATACCGTTGGAAATACCACCCTGGATTCCGCCGCTGTAATTAGTCGCTGTCTTCAGCTCAGAGAGAGAAGATGCCGGAAGGAAAGTGTCAGCAGTGTCGCTGCCCATTGCTGAAGCTCCCCTGAATCCAATTCCATATTCAAATCCTTTGGCAGCATTGATGCTCATCATTGCCGCCGCCAGACGGGAATGCAGCTTATCTGCTACGGGCTCTCCAATTCCAGCAGGAATACCGGAAATGACGCAGCTTACTTTACCTCCTACACTGTCTCCCTTCTTTTTTGTCTCCTTAATAAATTCCTCCATGGCGAGCTGAAGGTCGGGATTCACCGAGAGATTGAAAGGTTTTTCCGGCTCAGTCATCAATCCGTCAAAGATGTCGCCGGCAGTGACAGGACCCACCTGTGACAAGACTGACTCAATAGTTATGCCTTTCGTCTCAAGCCATTGTAAGGCGAGGGCGCCTGCGACTACCCAATTGACAGTTTCACGCGCACTTTGTCTTCCTCCTCCACGGTGGTCGCGGATGCCATATCGCTGAATGTAAGTGTAATCAGCATGGTTAGGACGAAATGCCTTAGCCATTTCGTCATAATCTGAAGAATGATGATCGGCATTCCTTACTATGAAACCAATGGGAGTGCCAAGAGTTATACCATCCGGAGAAATGCCGGAAAGGAATTCAGGTTTGTCTGTCTCTTTTCTTGCAGTGACAAGAGCCGATTGTCCCGGTCGTCTTTTAGCAATTTCAGCCAGCAGTTTGTCGAAATCTATTTTATAACCGGAGGGAAAACCGTCAATAATCCCCCCCATCGCCGGACCGTGGCTTTCTCCGAAGGTGGTGAGGGTAAGGTTTTTGCCGAAAGTGTTCATAAGATATAGAAAAAGGGAGAGTAATGAAATCAGGAAATAGAATCAGTGGCAATGTCAGCAGGAGAAGCCTCCGCTGCCTTAATCAGGTCGGCAGGAGAAAGCTTCAGCTGCAATCCGCGCTTACCGGCACTCACATAAATGAATGGAAAATCAAGAGCCTCTTCACTTATGAAAGTGGGGTAATGCTTCTTCATGCCTATTGAAGTGCAGCCTCCGCGGATATACCCCGTCAGAGGGAGCAACTCCTTCATGGCAATCATTTCAGCCTTCTTATTGCCTGAAACTTTTGCAGCCTTCTTAAGGTCGACTTCACGGTTGCCGGCTACGACGCAAACAAAAACGCCTGTCTTGTCTCCTCGTAGCACTAAAGTCTTAAAAACCTGTTCGATAGGTTCGTTTAGCTCATCTGCCACATGATCGGCGGCGAGATTATCAGGGTCGACGGTATATTCCACTAATTCATAAGGAATATGGAGGCGATCGAGAATACGGGCGGCATTAGTTTTATCAGACATGGGGAGAAGTCTTATTTATCCATTGTTACGAGAAGCTCTTCATTATTGCGTGTGAGTTCCATTCTCTTTTTAATAAATTCCATTGCTTCCAGGGAATTCATATCAGCAAGATAATTGCGGAGCACCCACATTCTGTTGAGATGTTCCTGAGGAAGGAGGAGATCATCACGGCGGGTAGAGGAAGCGATGATATCTACGGCAGGGAATATGCGTTTGTTGGAAAGCTTGCGGTCGAGCTGGAGTTCCATATTGCCGGTTCCCTTGAATTCCTCGAAAATGACTTCATCCATTTTTGAAGAAGTTTCAGTCAGAGCGGTCGCGATTATAGTTAGGGAGCCGCCGTTTTCAATATTTCTTGCGGCGCCGAAGAAACGTTTCGGACGCTGAAGGGCATTAGCATCCACGCCACCTGAAAGAATCTTTCCGGAAGCAGGAGAGACGGTGTTGAAAGCGCGTGCGAGTCGAGTGATGGAATCAAGCATGATGACTACGTCATGTCCGCATTCCACGAGTCTTTTAGCTTTCTCGAGTACGATATTTGCAATTTTTACGTGTCTTTCAGCCGGTTCGTCGAAAGTAGATGCGATTACTTCAGCATTTACGCTTCGAGCCATATCAGTCACCTCCTCCGGACGTTCGTCAATCAGAAGCATGATGATGTGAGTTTCCGGATGATTCTCGGCAATGGCATTTGCTATATCCTTCAGAAGAATGGTCTTACCGGTCTTGGGCGGAGCCACAATCAGCGCTCGCTGACCTTTCCCGATAGGAGCGAAGAGGTCAACCACACGGGTAGAAATATTTGAAGTAGCGCCTTTGTTGAGATCGAATTTTTCGTCAGGGAAAAGAGGGGTCAGATGTTCAAAAGGAACGCGGTCACGCACTCTTTCGGGAGTCAGACCGTTGATGGAAAGCACTTTGAGCAGAGGGTAATATTTATCACCCTCTCTTGGGGGGCGAATAGACGCCTCCACCACATCCCCGGTCTTGAGTCCATATTCCTTGATTTGATTTTGAGTCACATAAATATCATCCGGACTTCCGAGATAATTGTAATCGCCTGAACGTAAGAAACCATAACCTTCGGGCATCACTTCAAGCACTCCGTATGCTTCAAGAATGCCGGAGAGGTCGTAGTCGGCTGGTTCGGGTTGCGGAATAACCACATTAAAGCCCTGACGCTGGAGACGCTGTTGTTTTTTGAGGAGATTCTTTTGCTGTTTGGATAGAGGCTGCTGAGAAGTAGCGCCCGGTTCTCTCATCTGAATAGGCTGAGCCTGTGGAGCCGGCAAAGCAGCCTCCTCATCTATTTTTTCTTGCTTCTGGGAGCGAGGTGTGAATGTCTTTCCTTTTGAAGGCGTGAAGAAAGAAGAGAAAGAAGAAAGGGATGAAGCCGCGTCAGGATTATTCTTGGCATTGCGTGGAGTGAACACTTTCAGCTTTGGATGCTCGGCAGCTTCAGGCTTTGCTATAATCTCTTTTTCGGGTGAAGGTTCAGAGGGTTCCGGTTCATTGACATCGGCAGGAGTCATATTTTCAGAATCTTCAGCAGGCGATTCGTTTTCAGCTGTGGGGCTGTTATTCTCTACGTCATCCTTAGCTAAGCTATCTTCCTGAGGAGCAGCAGTCTCAGCGGCAGCCTTTGCCGCCTTTGGAGCAGCTTTGCGTGCGGGTTTCTTCTTAGGAGCAGGTTCCTGTGGGAGTGAGTCAGATTCTTCAGGTGAGAGAGTTTGCTCATCAAGAGGAAGCTGTGCGTTTTTAGCTTTCTTTGTGCGGCGTTTAGGTGTTGCATCCTCCTGCTGCGCGTTATCAGCATCAGCAGCCGGTGTCTCCGATTTGTCGGCAGAATCCTGTGATTGCGTTTTCTTAGTTTTTTTTGCACGAGGTTCCTTAGCCTTAGCCGGTTTTTTCTTTTCGGAAGACTTAGAAACGATATCCTTAGCAGAAGACTCGGCTTGAAAGTCGAGAATAGCATTGATAATGTCTTGATTTTCGGAATAATTCGTGATCTTGATTCCCATAGAGTCAGCAGTCTTGAGAAGCTGCTCGGTGTCCATGGTTTCTAATTCAGAGTAATGCAACATAATTACTGTCTCTTATAAACAACTGACGCTGCCGACGACTTAA
>JAIDPA010000218.1 GCA_029062985.1 Muribaculaceae bacterium | reverse complement strand
GTATCACTCTAATAATAATTGGAGTAGGATGTATCATAGCTGGATGCGGGCAGTTTTTTTCGTCTCACTCTAATAGAAACAGAGCACAGGAACAAAGCCTTAATAACAGACAAACCTCATCAACCTCTATTTCCAAACCGTCTTATCCGGCTCAGGTATCTAATGATTCACACACATCCGAGAACACTCCCCTTTCATCATCCGCAAATTATAATGATGAAATTTCAAACCAATCTGAATCTTTATCTTCGAAATCTGAACATTCTTCGAATTCTTCTGAAGTAAGAAATAGGAATGAAAAGGATGTTTTGGATGATAACCACGCTAAGGGAGTCGAATTTGAAAAATTTGTAATCAGCAGGTTTGGTAGAAAATTTTGGTCGATTAAAGATTGGCGTGGAGATAAAAGTATGGATGGCAGATATTCCGAATCAAGTATGTACCCCGACTTAGAAATGAAATTATCACTCAAAGATCAAGAATATGTAGTTGCTGTTGAATGTAAATGGAGAAATAACTTCAATAATGAAAGAAAGATTAAATGGTCTTATTCGGAACAATTCGAACGGTATAAGAAATATGCAGAAAAAACCGGATACCCAGTTTTCGTGGCTATAGGAATAGGAGGAGTACCCTCAAAACCGGAAAATCTATATATGGTTCCCCTCTCAGCCATGACGTCCTATATAATTTCGGAAAGAGAACTGAAACACTATACCACTCCAACTGACCGGCTTTTCTTCTTTGATACAGAAAGGGGTGATTTTAAAAGATAAAAGCCATTCGATAGACAGATTTTAATACTCGGGCTGAACCTAACGGCAAACGGTCCCGACAAACCGTACATGGTGTCGATCGCCATAATGACATTATACTCCTTAAAAAAGTTACGAGTCTTACCCAAGTGGTAGGACTCGTAACTTTTTTATAGTACAGTTGGGCGCGACTGGGCATTCCAAGTACACTTCTATGATGCAAAAGTAATAATACATTCTTTAATATACATATCAATAACCACTACAAATAAGCCAGATAACGCTGAATCCTATGACAATGGCAATAGTGAAACTGACAAATGTCCCTATCAATACATATTCTGCAACTTTAATATCCTTAGTCCTATTAAGATCTCCAAATCTGAAAACTGATTTAGCAGGCAGTAAGCAAGTCATAATTCCATCACTGTCGAGTCTTAACAAATTCCTCATCACTCCTATTAGCGTATGCGAAATAGGCGTTGACAAGAATTACCTGGTCAAAACGAATAACGTTAAGACATCCTGTTTCAAGAAGCCACTCAGGAATATCATTGTGCTGTGCCTCAAAATCAATCTCCAGCCCATGACGTAGATATGTGCTTACACCTCCGAATAAACCTTTCTTCATGGTTGTAAGATAGCCAATATAGTCCGAACCTTTTGTTTCCGATACTATTGTCAGTTGCGGAGCAAAGGTAGCAGACACATAAGCTAAGGAGTATGCGATAAAGAATGTTATACCTATCATTGAATTTTTGCCGGATTATCGGAAGTATGGCAGGAAGGCTCCGCTAATGAGGAACCTTCAAATCGTTGACAACTGTGATTTCCTACTCGCGTTCTGGGACGGCGTAAGCCGGGGAACTAAGTTCACCATTGAGTATGCTAAGAAAAGAGAAGTTCCTTTCAAGATAATCATCTTTTAAAGGAACTCCTCGATTGTTCATTAACTATCCTAATAAGTAATCTTTATCTGATAAAACCAGTATCATCATCGATCTATTCATCATCTTCATACTGTGAATATCCGGAAGAATAGCCATCATCGTAACTATAGTACTCCTTAAATATTTCAATAAAAAATCAGGCTAATATGCATCATAATCTATGTTTGGATCTTTAGAAATCTGTTCATCTGTATAGACTTTTTCAAAATACTCTTTAGCTTCATCATCTCCGAGATCAAGTGCTTTCTTCCAAAGTTTTCGAGACATATCTATGTTAGGTCTGAGAATTACATTATCATATGCGAATTTACGACTGAGAGTAACTCCATTATCATCGAATAACTTAGGATGGTCTTTAATAACAAACTGAGGAATCCCACCATAAATACCTGTGCTATATAATTTACCTAATAGAGTCATTCCTTGAGCACAATTTTGATTTGCTGATTTAGCAGCCCATTCATACGCTTCAACATAATTCTTCGAAACACCTTTACCATACATATAGTATTTGGCTAACATCGCTTGAGCTTTAGGGTGTCCGCCATCAGCTGCAATACGATAATAAAAAGCAGCTTTTACGTCTCTTTCATCATAGTATACACGTCCATTACGGGCAAGATGAAAAGAAAGAGTTCCACAGATATTTCCCATCAAATAGGCAGCCTCCTTATTACCACTATAAGCCAACTGTTCAAGTTTTGGTTTTACCGCATCTTTAAAGTTATCTTCTGTAATTAAGTTCCATGCTGTTGAGCCTGTATTAAAAGTATCAGGATTTTCGATAATAGCTTCAACATCGCGAAGATATGTGGAGATATTTGCGACTTTAGAATCTTCCTCAAACCTCTTTATAAAAGTTTCGCCTTTACTTTGAGGTACTTTGGTTTCTACAAGCCAATAAACACCGAAGCTGATACCGATTAAAAAGGCAATGATAATCAGTCCAATTGAAATAAGTTTTAGCCACTTTTTGAAATTCGGTCTATTTGAAAGTACTTCCCTCATTAGTCCCAGTAATTTAAGTTATCAATATATTGGTCGAGGTCGGTGTCTTCAAAGAGATACGACAACTCGTCTGTGTTCTCGTTATAGTCGAAGTCAACCCAGCTGTCATCTACCGGGTCGCCATTGTATATTTCTAAATCATCGTATTCCTCCATATCATAATTATAATTGAGGTACGTGGGTAAAACTGAGGCTCCGCCACGAAAGAGCGATGCCCGTGCCACAATTCCAGAAACTATCCATTATTATAGAGATTAATAGTAAGCCACTCCCTGTCCTCTTCCAGAATATCTAACGTCTTAGCGTATTGAATAATTGCAAATTTTAAAGGATTAACATGAGCATTAGGAAGATCCTCAAAAAAGTGGTATGAATTTAGGTGTCAAGATACTGCATATTCAAAGAGTTTATTATCCTTCACAAAGAACGCAAGCAGTAATACATTGACCTTCTTAAAAAATAGCAGACCATATTTAGAATAAATA
>JAIDPA010000217.1 GCA_029062985.1 Muribaculaceae bacterium | reverse complement strand
GCGATTAGCTCAGCTGGTTTAGAGCGTCTGCCTTACAAGCAGAGGGTCTGCGGTTCGAATCCGTAATCGCCCACCGAAGCAAACTGAAAGAAAAGAATGGTGACCTGAAGGTAGGTCTTTTATCCGTGAGGACGGAAGCTGACCGACAGGAAACAAATCGGGCGATTAGCTCAGCTGGTTTAGAGCGTCTGCCTTACAAGCAGAGGGTCTGCGGTTCGAATCCGTAATCGCCCACTTCCCCGAACTTTTAAGAATATTTCAAAACAAATGGTTCGTTCGTGAGAACGAACCGTTTGTTTTTAGCGTATAACGAGGGGTCGGATGGAATTTAATGATGGAATTTAATTAAACTTTAATTCTTTGAATGGCGTTGATATCTTAAATGGGAAAGCCTCCGGTGCCATATCAGATTCCGGTGCCCGGAAGCATATATCTAAAATTAAAAACACTGACAATTATGGAAAATATTTTTAATGATGCAAAAAAGGAGCAGGCGCCTTCATTGTCTTCCGAACAGAAGGCTCAGGCAAATGCCATAATAAAGAATCTCCTTACAAGAACAAGCGACCGTATGTTTGACCCTGAGAAGACTGTCTCTCCTGACGATATAGAGATTCTTCTCCAGGCTGCTATGGCAGCTCCTACTGCAGTCAACAGACAACCCTGGCAGTTTGTAGTAGTTACAAATCGTGATCTTCTGAAGCAGCTTGCCGCCTCTCTTCCTTATTGCAAGATGGCTGGACAAGCTCCGATGGCTATTGTCGTTTGCGGTGATAAGAACAGATTTCTTGAAGGTGAGGATGATGTGCTCTGGGTTCAGGATGTGTCGGCTGCTTCGGAGAATATTCTCCTTGCCGCTCATGCTCTCGGGCTGGGAAGTGTATGGACCTGCCTTTATCCTCATGCCGACCGTATGGGGAGTGCTTCCGAAATATTATCTCTTCCCGAGAATTTCGTTCCTTTCAACGTAATCCCTGTCGGCTATACAACTCAGACTCATACTCCGCTTGATAAATGGAACCCGGCTGCCGTCACATATCGCAGCTGAAACAAAAATTCTGAATAAATGAAACCTAATGTTATGAAACGTTTTGCTTCTTTTTTTATTTTCTTTTTGGTATTGGCTTTTGCATTGTGGGGGGCATCAAAAAGAAGTTCAAAAAGAGACCCGCGAGTTACGGTTGAGAATACCGTAAAAATCAGTGGAGTGACACTCCTTAATGATACTCTATACGTGGTCAGGGGAGACTCGGTCGGATTGAGCTACGTCGATGTGAGGGCTGTGAAAGCTAAGCCTGTGAAGTTTGAGAGTGTAGTCTATTTCCTTGACGGGAAGAGGATTCCTCTGAAAAAACGCAATCACCCTCCTCATTTTTCAACTGAGAACATGACACCGGGGCGACATACAATTTCCGGAGGAGTGAGTCTGCGTCGGCATGATGACTCTCTTTATGGAGTGGCTGTCAACATTCCTCTGATAGTGGTGGAGAATACGGACTCCCTTCCGGCAGAAGCACCGCCGGTGGGCACGTATTCCACCACTGTGAGCGTTACAAAGTAAATTTCTTATGACTCTTTCCAGAGATAGAGTCGGTCAGAAGGGCGAACTTTCTCAGGGACAGGCATTGAGAAACGGTCGCCCTTTCTTACTTCCTGCACGGGCTTAAGATCAACCCTTAATTCTTCAATCTTGAAAATCAAAGCACCTGTTGTCGGACCTGTTATAACAATCTCATCACCCACTTTGAGCGAGCCAGCCTCAAGCTGAAATTCTCCTATTCCGATTTTTGGAAAATAACGCATGGCTTTGGCTGCATAGACTTTTGTGCGGGTGGCAGAAGAGCCGTATTTGCTGCTCCATTCTCCAAGTCGCTGACCCAGATAATAACCGTTCCAGAAGCCGCGGTTGAATATTTTCTGAAGACGTTCGTCCCATACGGCTACCTTCTCTTCTGCAAACGAACCGTCGCATACAGCCTCCAAAGCCTCTGAATAACACTTCACAGCTTCGTAGACATATTCCGGACCTCGTGCCCTTCCTTCAATTTTGAAAACCCTGACTCCGGCATCCACCATCTTGTCAAGGAAATGAATGGTCTTAAGGTCTTTGGGCGACATTATGAATTTATTGTCGACTACGAGTTCTTCATTTGTCTCACGGTCGCGTACGGTATAGGATCTGCGGCATATCTGATTGCATGCTCCACGATTTGCACTTGAATTCATTTCATGCAGACTCATATAGCATTTTCCGCTGACAGCCATGCAGAGCGCTCCGTGACAGAACATTTCGAGACGTACGGGTTTTCCGGCAGGCCCGGTGATTCCTTCGCGTTCAATAGCTTCGTGGATTGCTTTGACCTGGTCGAGATTCAATTCTCTGGCAAGGACCATGACGTCAGCAAACCGGCTGTAGAATTTCACTGCCTCGATATTAGTCACATTGACCTGAGTGGATATATGCACTTCCTGTCCGATCTGCTGTGCGTAGAGGATGGCAGCCATGTCAGATGCTATTATTGCCGACACACCTGATTCTTTTGCCGCATTGATTATCTCCTGCATGCGGTCCAGGTCAGAATCATACACTATCGTATTGACTGTCAGATATGTCTTTACCCCCTTCCGGTTGCATTCTTCCACTATGCGACGCATGTCGTCTGTTGTGAAATTAGAGCTTGAACGCGAGCGCATGTTCAGCCCCTCAATGCCGAAATAGACTGCATCTGTGCCTGCCGCCAAAGCAGCGGCAAGCGACTCCCAGCTCCCTACAGGAGCCATTATTTCAAAATCTTTTCTATTTTTCAATTTTAAATTCTTTTTATACCCGACTCCTAAATTTAAGAAGGATGAAAAACCCGAGGCGACTGAACTTATTTTGCCAGATAATATGTCACGGCGCCGAATGTAAGTTCTTTCCAGTCTACATGGGAGAATCCTGCCTCCATCATTATTTTTGCCATATCATCGCGCTGCGGTGCTGCGGCAATACTTTCGGGCAAATAAGTATAGGCTCTGCTGTCACCGCTGACCATTCTTCCTACAAATGGAATTAAATGGCGTGAATAGAGACGATACCCCATGCCGGTGATTTTTCCCTGCGGGCATGAAAGTTCGATGACACACAGAATGCCTCCTTTGCGCAGCACTCTCCTCATCTCCTGCAGACCTTTCCCGAGATTTTCAAAATTTCTTACTCCATAAGCCACAGTGATGAGGTCAAATGTATCTTCCTTAAATGGCAACGCAAGACAATCTCCTTTTAAAAAGGAGATTAATGATCGGGCATCTTCAGGAAGGAGTTTCAGTTTTTTATCTGCCACATCCAGCATTCCCTGCGACAGGTCGATACCTGTTATTTCAGCTTCCGGAAGCATTGTGTGAAGTCGGAAAGCTACATCTCCCGTGCCGGTTGCCACATCAAGGATTCTGATTTTTCTTTTGCCATTGGCAATAGCTGCTTTCAGGGCTTTGTTGCGCCAGCGCTTGTGCAGACCGAAAGTCATGGCTGTGTTCATGAAATCGTAGGCAGGAGCAATTGAATCAAACATTTCCTCCACCTGTTCTCCCTTTTCACGGTTGCTGTCGTATGGATTTATACGTTCGGCACCTTTCTTTTCTCTCATTTAAAATTCTTTCAGAGATTCTTATAGAATGAACGGCGGCGACGGTGCTGCCTGTAGTCGAAATATTCCCACTGATTCTGCACCTTGGAATTTGTCTCCATTTCAGGATTTGACTCAGCCTGCTTATAGCCGTAGCGCTGGTAGACGGGGATAAGGTCGGCAAAGAGGAGGGCATTGACACCCTTGTTCTGATATTCCGGCTTTACAGCTACAAGAAGCAGGTCGACCTTATCATTTTTACCTTTCAGACCCTTAAGGAGATGAAACCATCCGAACGGAAGCATCTTGCCCATGCTTTTTTGCAAAGCCTTGCTCATTGAGGGCATTGAGATGCCGACGCCTACGAGATGTCCCTGTTTGTCTACGATGAGAGTGACTAAATCGAGATTGAGCAATCCGAGATAGACGTCGATATAGTATTCAATCTGGCGTTCAGTGAGATGAGAATATTCATAGAGTCCGTCGTAGGCATCATTGATAAGATGAAACAAAGCTCGTCCGTATTCACTTTTGATACGATTTCTGCTTTTATATTTCAACACCTTAAGATTATATTTTTTCTTAACGATTTCAGCGATACGGCTCATCTTCTCAGGCACTTTGTCGGGCACGTCAATAAGAAACTCCACCCAGTCGGAATCCTTTTTGTAACCTAAGCGTTCCAGATGCTCGGCATAGTAGGCATGGTTATAGATGGTAGCCATGGTGCCCAGTTCCTGAAACCCTTCAATGAGCATACCCTCGTGATCAAGGTCAGTGAATCCTAACGGACCTATAAGTTTCTTCATCCCCTTTTTCCGTGCCCAATCCTCAACAGCCTTCAGGAGAGCCTCCGACACTTCAGGATCATCAATAAAATCAATAAAACCGAAACGTGCGTTTTGAGTTTTATGATGCTCGTTGACCTGCTTGTTGAGTATTCCGGCTATGCGACCGACAGCTTTACCATCGCGAAATGCCATGAAGTAAGCAGCCTCACAAAATTCGAATGCCGGATTTTTCTCCGGTAAGAGCGTCGCTACATCATCCGAGATAAGAGGGGGCACATAGTAAGGATTTCCCTTATAAAGGTCAATCTGAAATTGGGTGAATATCCTGAGATTGTCTTTTGTAGGCTCAAGCTGTTTAATTTTTATCATTTGTGGAATTTGGAAGATAAAGAGTGGGTGATTATCATCCCCCTTTGCGGGGGGAGTATTATCCTGCGAAAGTCAGCCATACGAGCAGTCCGACCATCAGCAGAATAAAGACACAGAGCACAACATATAGCTGGCTTGAATTTCTCTTTTCGATTGCAAGCTGCAGATCAGCCACTGTCCGGTAAGGGTGTTTTTCTTCACACTTACGGGCTATCTTGCGCAACTTCGGCAATGACGTAGGAAGATTGTCAAGGACTTCGTTCACCACTTTTCCATAGCTTTCTATGTCTGCACGCGTATCTTGCTCGGTCAGTTTCCCGCTTTGGTCAAAGCCCACATTAGTGAGCTTCAGATTCTCATTATATTCTGTGAATATGATGGTCTCGGGAGTGATTGGGATATGCTTTATGTGGTTTTCCTGAATGTATTCCATAGCATCCAGCAGCTGAGTCTGAAGACGATGGACAATCTTTGGGGTCAGTCTTTTTTCATCTATAAGCCGACGCAGGGAATAGCCATAGACATCATCCGTGATAATGGCTTTCCCCACCCCGGGGACAACCTCCAGATCGTTGACCATCACAATATTAGGATGGCAAAGGTTATATCTTACGTCAAACTCCTTCTCAAGCATGGCTTGATATTCGGGTTTGTCGGCATATTCCTTTTTGAGAGCCTTGAGCATCACCCATTTGCCATGCTTTTTGACAGTGTAGACATCATAATATTTCTCTTCCCATTCAGGCATGAGATAGAGGTCCGACCATTTGCCGGATGGGTCATTTATGGGAATCTGTTTTTCCTCTTTGCTAATGTAGCTCACTTTCCGGAGGTTTTAATGATTGATTTCTTTCTCAGTCGATAATATCAAATCCTGTATATTTTCTCAGACATTCAGGCACTATTATGCCGTCAGGAGTCTGATTGTTTTCAAGGAGGGCAGCCACGATTCGCGGCAGAGCAAGGGCAGAACCGTTAAGAGTATGACACAGACGAATCTTCTTGTCGTCATCACGATAACGGCATTTCAGTCTGTTTGCCTGATAAGTTTCAAAATTCGATACTGATGAAACCTCCAGCCATCTTTCCTGAGCTGCGCTCCACACTTCAAAGTCAAAAGTGATGGCTGATGTGAACGACATGTCGCCGCCACAAAGACGCAGGATATGCCAGGGCAGTCCGAGTTTCTCAAGCAAACCCTGAACATGGTCTTTCATCTCCTCAAGGGCTGCATAGGAATTTTCGGGCTTTTCGATTCGTACGATTTCAACTTTATCAAACTGGTGGAGACGATTTAATCCGCGGACATCTTTTCCGTAACTTCCGGCTTCCCTGCGCCAGCATGGAGAATAGGCACAGTTTTTCTTCGGAAGCTCGGCGCCGGGGATAATCACATCGCGGTAGATATTGGTCACAGGCACCTCGGCAGTAGGAATAAGATAGAGGTTGTCGAGAGTGACATGATACATCTGACCTTCTTTGTCAGGCAATTGCCCTGTGCCATAGCCGGAAGCTTCATTGACTACGAACGGAGGCTCGACTTCGATATATCCCGCTTTCCATGCTTCGTCAAGGAAAAACTGTATAAGGGCACGCTGCAGACGGGCTCCCTTTCCGATGTAGAAAGGAAAACCGGCACCGGTCACTTTTACGCCTAATTCGAAATCGATGAGATTGTATTTCTTTGCAAGATCCCAATGGGGGAGAGCATCAGCACCCAGTTCAGGCATTTTTCCGCCTGTCTTTTCCACGACATTGTCGGCAGCTGTCAAACCTTCAGGCACTTCTTCACAAGGGAGATTCGGGACGGTGAGAAGAAGTTCGAGCATCTTCTTTTCGCAGTCTTCGAGTCGATCCTGGAGTCCTTTTGCCTCTCCCTTTATCTTAGCCACACGCTCTTTTGCTTCTTCTGCTTTTTCTTTTTCTCCAGCCTTCATGAAAGCACCGATAGAGGCTGCAAGTTTTTTGAGGTCGGAAGCGT
Source organism: Muribaculaceae bacterium (assembly GCA_029062985.1). Lineage (GTDB taxonomy): Bacteria > Bacteroidota > Bacteroidia > Bacteroidales > Muribaculaceae > Lepagella. The sequence continues at coordinate 1,533 of JAIDPA010000217.1, read as the reverse complement.
CTGAATCACATTTCTGCTGCAGGCGACGGCGTTCTGCATCAATTTCAAGTATCTCGGTGATGACGGCTTTTCCGTCAAATCCTTTTACGGCAAGGCGGCGAATCACATATTCGGGGTCAGCCTTTATAGTCTGTAAAGTCAGCATTTCAGATATTGCAATTATATATATTAACCGAGCATTTCTTTAACTTTGGCATTTATAGCCTTTCCTTCAGCTTTTCCTGCAAGGCGTTTTGACGCTATACCCATCACTTTGCCCATATCCTTGAGGGATGAAGCCCCGGTCTCTTCAAGGATGGCGCGTAATTCTGCCTCAAGTTCTGCGGGAGAGAGCTGGACAGGAAGGTATTCCTCAATCACTACAGCCTCAGCAAGCTCATTTGCAGCAAGTTCAGGGCGGTTGTTTTCCTCATATATCTTAGCGCTCTCCTTACGCTGCTTGACCATCTTAACCATGATTTTGGTAGCAGTCTCATCTGAGAGTTCGCCATTAGCTCCTTTAGCAGTCTTAGCCTCCAGAAATTCCTTTTTTACACCGCGTAGCGCCTCAAGACGCACCTTATCGCGTGCGAGCATCGCCTTTTTGATGTCTTCGCTGATTTGGTCAAAGAGATTCATATAGTGTCTTCGTTTTTGATTCATTGATAATTTCCCTCCAAAATTGGTGGTATTGTTCCGCAGAAAAGCATTTTGGAGCCTCTGTGGTGGCTACTATGCACACCAACTCTAAGAAAATGCAAAAATAATTCAAAAATGCGGTTTGTGCAATAAAAAAAGGATTTTACAGAATGAAAACCTGTAAAATCCTTTTTTATTTCTCTTGCTGATTGAGAGCGAAAGATGTCTTATTCATTAAGGATTGCCGGAGCCACATAGGTGCGTTGGGCAAGATTTTTATCAAACTGATAAAGCCCTGTGCCGTCCTCGCCTATAAGTTTAAGATTATCAATAAGGGTGCGCACCGTATCCTCCTCTTCGACTTGTTCGGCTACAAACCAATTCAGCATCTGACGTGTGGCGTAATCTTTCTCCTGCTCGGCGAGGTAATAGAGATCATTGATGCAGGCAGTGACAGTCTCCTCATGCTTCAGGGTGACTCCGAAAGCTGCCAGCGGGGTTTCCCATTCGGCAGGGACACCTGCTATCGGGGAGAGGAGGACACGTCCGCCCCGGTTATTGACATAATTAATGAATATCTGGGCATGTGCAAATTCCTCCTTGAACTGCACTCTGAACCAATTTGCAATTCCATTGTAGCCTTCGGCTTCAAAATGATTTGCCATAGAAAGATAGAGATAGCCCGACCAGAATTCACGATTGATCTGGGCATTGATTGCATCATTGATGGTTTTAGTAAGCATATCTTATTGTTTTTTAGAATTGATTCTATTAAGCCAACATATTGCGGTTATTTTTGGTTTTCCTTAGCTCGCTTTTTTCCTTATTCTTCAGCTATTTTTCCACGATTCGATGCAACGTATGGCAGATGAAATACTTTCCTTCAGTCTTCAATATGTAGGTAAATTAAATGAT
>JAIDPA010000216.1 GCA_029062985.1 Muribaculaceae bacterium | reverse complement strand
ACACTGAAGAAGGTTCCGGACTCAAACCATGTCCCGGTAAATCAACATTTATGACCCTCATTCCCGGTTCAAGAATTGCGGCGATACTTTTCACCGTTGACAAGTTACATCCCCATCCATGCATGATTACTACTGGATTTCCATCCGGATTTCCAGTCTCCTCAAAATGGATAGATTGATTATCTATTGTTATTGTTTTTTCCATCAGACTTATCTAATATTTCTTTTGCAAAATTATATAAAAAACCTTAATCGAGCCTACTCTTGGAATGTGAGATTTGCAAACGCCATGATTTTTTATTAAATTTGCAATCCATAATTCCATCCTCGTGGCGACGCCCATAGCGTTAACCTTCCAAACTATAGTTGAGTCGAATCCTCCGACCGGCAACACCAAGAATTACTATCAGAGATGATAACCAAATGGAACTACCAGCCTCTCACAAATCAGCAGAAAAGCGACGCTGAAAGCATGCTCCCTCAATGTGGCGGGGCAGCCCCTATTGCAGAACTTTTAATCAGAAGAGGGGTTAAGACACCAGAAGAAGCACAAACATTTTTCTCACCTTCTATCACCGATCTCCATGATCCCTTTCTGATGAAGGATATGGATAAAGCGGTCAAAAGGCTTAATGAGGCTATGGGGGCAAAAGAGAGAATTATGATTTACGGGGACTATGATGTTGATGGCACTACAGCAGTTGCTCTCGTCTATAAATATCTCCAGAATTACTACAGCAATATTGAATATTACATTCCAACCCGATATGAGGAAGGTTACGGAATTTCTCTGAAGAGCATAGAGTACGCAGCTGAAAATGACGTGAAGCTGGTCATTGTTTTAGACTGTGGTATTAAAGCAATAGATGAAATTGCTTACGCTAAGGAGAAAGGCATTGATTTTATTATTTGTGACCATCATGTGCCTGACGAAGTTCTCCCACCGGCAGTAGCAATTCTTAATCCAAAAATGCCCGACTCAACTTATCCTTGCCCTCACCTTTCAGGTTGTGGAGTAGGTTTCAAATTCATGCAGGCTTTTGCTTTATCAAACGGACTTTCAAACCATAATGAACTTGAATCTCTGTTGGATCTTGTAGCAGTTAGTATTGCTGCTGATATCGTTCCTATCACCGGAGAAAACAGGGTGATGGCTTATCATGGGTTGCGCCGGCTCAACTCCAATCCGAATCTCGGGCTCAGGAGTATAATTCGTTTGTGCAAATTAACTAATAAAGATATCACCATCAGTGACGTAATATTCAAAATCGGACCCCGCATTAATGCGTCCGGCAGAATGCAAAGCGGCATTGAAGCAGTGGATCTTCTTGTTTGCCGTGATCTTCACGACGCATACGAAAAAGGGAAAGATATTGATCAATACAACAGAGACAGAAAGGAACTTGACAAAAAGATCACTGAAGAAGCAAATACCCTAATCGAAAAAAATGTCAATATTGTTCAAGGCAGACGTTCGATCGTCGTGTATAATAAAGATTGGCATAAGGGTATTATTGGCATTGTAGCCTCGCGCCTCACTGAACTTTATTATAAGCCTTCCGTAGTCCTCACATATAGCAACGGAATAGCTACCGGCTCATCCCGTTCGGTTCAAGGTTTTGACATTTATTCGGCAGTCAATTCTACCCGCGACCTTCTTGAAAACTTTGGAGGTCACACTTATGCTGTCGGTCTTTCCATGAAAGAGGAAAATATTCCTGAATTCAGAAGGAGATTTGAAGAGTATGTGGCAAAACATATTCAGCCTAATCAACTTACTCCACTTATAGAGATTGATTCGGTTATAGAGTTTGCCGATATCACTCCCGAACTAATAGCATATTTAAAACGTTTCAATCCGTTTGGACCGGGTAATCAAAATCCTATATTCTGTACAAGAAATGTTTTTGATTTCGGGACAAGTAAACTTGTCGGAAAAAATCTTGAACACATAAAGCTGGAACTTGAAGATAACAGCACAAGCAGGGTTTTAAATGCCATAGCATTCAATATGTCTCAATATTTTGAACATATCCATGCCCACAAACCGATTGACATATGCTACACTATCGAGCAGACCAAACATTCGGGTAATCTTGACTCCATCCAGTTAATGATTAAGGATATACGCCCTTCTGAAGGTTAAAATATTTATCAATTACCCCCTATGATAAGGGAATGATTCATCAGATTCTAAAAAAATACTGGGGATATAATTCTTTCCGCCCTTTACAGGAAGATATCATCCGGTCTGTCCTGTCCGGACAAGATACCCTTGGGCTTTTGCCAACGGGAGGAGGTAAATCTATAACATTTCAAGTGCCCGGAATGACTTTTGATTCCGGAGTGACGGTTGTTGTTACTCCCCTCATTTCGCTTATGAAGGATCAGGTGGATAATCTTAAGCGACGCCATATACGCGCAGTATATCTTCATTCAGGCATGAAAATTGCTGAGACACGTCTTGCGTGGGAAAAACTGACGAATGGGAAAGCTCGTTTCTTATATATAGCACCCGAACGTCTCATGAACGAACGCTTTCTGTTGGAGTTGAGGAATATTGAAGTCCGTCTTATTGTCGTCGATGAAGCTCATTGTATATCTCAATGGGGGTATGATTTCCGACCTTCTTATTTAAAGATCAAGAAACTACGTGAAATAAAGCCGGACATCCCTATTCTCGCGCTCACTGCCACAGCCACTCCTGAGGTTGCTCAAGATATTTGCCGGCAACTGGGATTTAAGGATTACAACCTGTTTCAAAAGAGTTTCGCGAGAGAGAATATAAGCTATATTGTTCGTCCGTCAGAAACTAAGATACACGAAGTCCTTCATATTCTTTCCCGTACAGAGGGTTCATCAATCGTTTATGTCAGGAGTCGTAAAAGATGTCGGGAGATTTCCGAATTTCTTTTGTCAGCTGATTTATCATCCACTTTTTATCATGCAGGGCTTGATCATGAATTGAAGGAAGAAAGGCAGAATGCATGGCAGGAGGGAAAAGTCAGAATAATGGTTGCTACTAATGCCTTTGGTATGGGTATTGATAAACCGGACGTGCGTGTTGTCATTCATTATGATATACCCCCATCTTTAGAAGAATACTATCAGGAAGCTGGAAGAGCAGGACGTGACGGCCTACCCTCTTTTGCTGTATTACTTGCCTCCAAGACTGATCCGGGAGTAATGAGAAGGCGCATCACTGAAGCATTCCCGGAGCGAACCGTGATAAAAAAAACTTATGAACGTGTTTGTAATTTCCTCCATCTCAGTATTGGGGAAGGTTTTGATACGGTTAAGGAATTCGATATTGCTAAGTTCTGTCATAATTTTAAATTACAGGAAAAAATTTGCAGATCCTCTCTCAGATTACTTTCTCAAGCCGGATACCTTAACTTTATAGAGGAACCTGACAGTCGGTCAAGGGGGCGCATAATTGTTGAAAGAGAAGAACTCTATGATCTTCATGACATTTCTGAAACTGCTGAGAAAGTATTAGCTTCCGCGCTTCGCTTATACACAGGAATCTTTACTGATTACGTATACATAAGAGAATCGGAAATTGCTGCTAACACCGAGGTGACAGAGCAGGAGGTTTATCAGGCAATGCTCGAATTATCAAGAAAAAAAATCATTTCCTATATACCCCATTCCTCTCTCCCTTTAATGTATTTTCCGACAGCAAGAGAAGACGCCTCCTATATTCTTATTGGTAAGGATATTTACGAAAAGAGAAAAGAAAACTTGTCTGCAAGAGTAGAGGCAATGATTGATTACACCTTTCGCTCCGATAATTGTCGGGTTGCCCGAATGTTGTCATATTTTGGAGAAAAGGAAAATAACGACTGTGGTTCCTGTGATATCTGCCGGGAAAAAAAGAATAGGAAAAGGAACAACTCTACTTCAGAGGAAACTATAATGGTGAGATTACTCGGATTTCTGAATGAAAATCCCCAGGGGGTTCCCATATCAATAATAGAACAAAATTGTGGTGCGGATGTCAAATCTGTGGTTGCCGCATTAACATTCTTATGTAATGAAGGGTTCGTGACTTATTCAGCAGGCAGATACTCTTTATCAAAAGATGAATAAATAGAAAAATTTTTAATAAGCAGGAAATAAAGAGGGCGATTTAAAATCAAAAATTTTATTTAAATATTGATTTTTCTTAACTTTGCGAAATAGAGTCTGAATGTCATCGATTCTTTCCTCAAAACCAACTTATGAAAAGTACACTGATAAAAGTCTTTATATTTTCCATGCTGCTGACAGCCGGAGCCTGCGGGAAAAAGAACAGTAAACCTGTTCATTCCGATAAAACCCCGGTTGAAGCAACTCCTGATACATTAAAAGCAGCCACCTTATATGGTCCGACTTCTTATTTTAATTATAGAGGTCAGATCATGGGCTTCGATTATGAAAATGTGAAAAGATTTGCAGAAGATGAAGGCATGATTCTTGATTTAAAGATTGCGCCATCACTTCATGCTCTTTTAAAAATGGTGCAAGACGGTGAGGTTGACCTTGCTGCCTACCCGGTCCCATATATAGAAGAATACAACAAGCGAGTCAGACATGCAGGACATAAGGAAGTCACTTGGCAAGTTCTTGTGCAACCTGCCGGAGGAAAACGCATCTCAGACGTAACCCAGCTTGTCGGAAAGACCGTATATGTAGAGAAAGACTCCAAATATCACTATCGTCTTAAGAATCTCGATCAAGAACTCGGAGGAGGCATCGACATCGTGCCTATCAATAAAGACTCTTTAATCACGGAAGATCTCATTCAGATGGTTGATCATGGAGAGATTCCTCTGACAGTAGTTGATTCAGATATAGCCGAATTGAATAAGTCATATTATCCACGGCTTGATATTGGAATGAAAATAAGTCTTGACCAGTATTCTTCATGGGCTGTCAGGAATGATTGCGACTCTTTAGCGGCAAGACTCGACCGCTGGGATAAGAAAAGTGATAATTCTGAAATGCTTCGGACGGTTTATAAAAAATACTTTGAAATAAGTAAAAATAGTGGCATTTATGAAGACGTAACAACTTCCTACGGACTAAGTATAAAAAATGGTAGAATTTCCCCATACGACGAAACATTCAAACGTCATGCTCACATTACAGGTTATGACTGGCAGCTTCTGGCTGCAATCGGTTATAATGAATCTCGTTTTGACAACTCTGTCGTGTCATGGGCTGGAGCACAGGGATTAATGCAGTTGATGCCGGCAACAGCGAGAGCTATGGGAATTAGTCCTGAATCTCTCAGAAATCCAGATGCCAATGTGCTTGCGGCAGCAAGGCTAATAAAAAAGCTTGATTCATCGCTTGAGTCTAAAGTCGCAGATCCTTCGGAGAGAATGAAATTTGTGATTGCTGCATATAATTGCGGACTTGGACATATATATGATGCTATTGCCCTCGCAGAAAAGTATGGGCTCGACCCAAATGTATGGACAGGAAGCGTTAGCGAAGCTGCCTTAATGAAGTCACGTCCTCAATATTATAACTGTCTCTTATAAACAACTGACGCTGCCGACGACTTAA
>JAIDPA010000215.1 GCA_029062985.1 Muribaculaceae bacterium | reverse complement strand
AGATTGCAGTCAACGGTAATGAATATGACTGGTGGAGCTTTATTAAGTCGATCAACTATATGATCGGCAAGGATCTCGATCAGGAAGACAAGCAGCTCGGCTATTTCTTCGCCAAAACCAACAGGGATGAGAACGGCAACTATCTGATTTCCGCTGATAGTTTTCTTTCAAAGGTCATTTTCTTTATCTATAACGATGTCTATAAGGATTACGGATTTGACGATACTATCTTTCAAGATGAGGAGGGCGAACTGATTGAATTTGCCGACTACTTCGATGATATGGGGAATGCCGATCAGGAGAAAGTGGAACGTTTTATTAAGAATGTTATCAAGAAAGGAGAAGACCTCAAATTAATCTCTTATACCCCCTCTCCCGAAGATGAAACTGTTGATTGAGGAATACCCATATCCCGTTGACCAGATTCGAGACCTGTTTCCGGATGTCAACGAACTTGACCCCGTTGATGGCAAGGCAAAAGTAGGCTATGTCGGCTACTATTATCATGCCACCAAGGGGGAGAGTGTGTTTATTCTTCCGAAGGTAGTCCTCGATAAGGATGGGAAGGTATTTAATGAGTTTAGTCCGGAGGAGATAATTGATCTTCAGTCGGAGAGTAACCCCCTTCATGCAAAGAACAAAAAGAAGGAGCGAGATTTCCTGTACGGACTCTCCGTATGGATCTATCGTGCAATCGCAGTCTACTTGGAGGATGCGAGGAGGGGAAACCGCGACTATACTATTATCCGACATCAGAAAATTGTCAAGCAAGGTAACGGTAAGAAAGAAACCGCGAATACCTATCTCGACATCCTGCTTTCATTGGTTGATTTCGCCAAGCAGAACCGAGATTGGGTTACTTTCATAGTGCGTAACGCCCATTCAGGATTGAATAAAATCAACTGGGTTAAGACCATCTCGAAGAGCGATGCAATTCTGCAGGATGATGAAGTGGTGTATCTCAATCCGGTCAACAAGAAGAAGCAGGTAAACTTCGATGAGGAACTATTGGTAATCTTCTATTCGATTCTCAACCATATCCATGATGCATACGGTTTCCCGGTTGAGACCAATGTCAACTACAACCTGATTCCCAAAAAGAAATTTCATAAATATCTCGAAGGACAAGGTGTCAAAAGGCTTCGCAAGATAAAGTACAAGTATTTCTCCGACAAGGCACTTCAGCTGTGGAATCTCTGCTACGCTTTCTTCGAACAATCGGAAAATATCAGGATCCATGCGAGTATGAACGAGTTTCTGCTTGCCAAGAATTTCAATATTGTCTTTGAGGCTATAATCGACGAACTTATAGGAGAAAAGACACTTCCGAAGCGACTGAATAAGAAGCAGGAGGATGGAAAAACTGTCGATCATCTTTTCCTTTGGGATTCCCTTACCCATGCAAGGAAACCGAAAGAGAAGAAACAGGAGGTGTATTATATAGGCGACTCCAAATACTATCAGCAGCGTAACGAGATCGGTCGGGAATCTGTTGCCAAGCAGTTCACCTACGCCCGAAATGTTATCCAGTGGAATCTTAATCTTTTCTTCGGAGAGGACGGGGATGTCTCGGAGGAGGGTGATTTCTGTCTGCGGGACGAACTCACGGAGGGATATAATGTAATCCCGAATTTCTTCATATCCGGTACTGTACCACAGTCGTTGGGCTATGATGATAACATAGACGTTACAAGCAGAAGAGCCACGACGTATGTCTCGCAACAGTTCAACAACCGCCTGTTTGACCGCGACACGCTTCTCGTGACCCACTATGACGTGAACTTCCTTTTCGTCCTTGCACTTTACGCAAGGAATAACCCTCACCGTAAAAGGGAGTGGCGTGAGAAAGTGAGGAATATATTCCGCGACAAAATACGCGATGAGTTGGCTAAACGATACTCATTCCACGCGATGCGTGCCCGTCCGGAGATCAATACAGCAGAATGGTTGGAGACCCATTTCAAGGATGTACTTGGAAAAGTGTTCGCTCCTTACGAAACCGACAAGGGAGTAATAGCTCTGGCATTGAACAAAGATCCGAAGTGTCAGGAAGAGAACGAGAGAATCCTGTCGCTCGTGGATGAGGCATTCATAAGAGTGCCGCTGAAAGGACTGCATGAGGATCCGCGTGCTTTGCTACCGGCTCCTGCCGTGTCAGTCAACCCTGCGTTGCCGAAGCCCGGAGTGCTGATGGTGATGATGATGAATTACGAGCAAAAACTTCCTAAATTTGCTGCAACAGGTAAGATAGCCGTTCCAATCCCCTATACCAAGGATGGAATGGAGATCTTGGGAAATGCGGGGGACATCGGAGGTGTTCTGATCCATGCCCGGAGCGTGAATAGACAGCACTTATTCAAGATTGCCAAACCCATCCAATTTGTTCCGAAACCGGAACTGCCGGTGGATGAATACTATGTGGTGCGTGATAAGGCAACCCAACCATATCCCGAAGAGATCATATATGTCTATGCCTTGGTAGAGATAGATATGTCAGAGGAGTTGGATTCATCCTCATTGGACTGCCGGAAGAAACCCTTCGCCGACAAAACCGAACGGTACGAGGCCCAATATGCAGAGATAAGTACACTTTAACGCTTAATATTTTAAATTCTATTTTTTTAAGTAAGTGAATATGGGTACTGATACACCATTATATAAAGTAATAGGAATTGACGTTTTAAAACGTAATTTTAATATTAATATAAATAAGAAATATGCTTTTCTATTAGGGGCTGGATGTTCTATTACTTCGGGAATTCCCTCGGCAGCAACATGTATATGGGAATGGAAGATGAATTTGTATGCATCTTCCAGCAATACTATGTCCACTTTTCCTAATATTGCATTGGAAAGTTCGAAGAGAGATATTCAGAGATGGTGTGACTCTCAAGTTGGGTTTCCTGAGGAGGGGTCTGAAGGAGAATATGAGTTTTATATTGAAAAATGTTTCCCTTTTGCAGAGGATAGAGTGGCATATTTTGAAAAGATTTGTACTCTAAATAGAAAATTAAGTGTTGGCTATAGAGCGTTGGGATATTTAGCAAAAAAAGGTATTATTAAATCTGTATGGACTACCAATTTTGATGGATTAACTAAAGATGCTGCACGTGAGTTTAATGTGACTTATAACGAAGTTACATTAGAGACGAAACAATATTTTACGTTACAAAATTGTAAAAATAATTTATTATATGTACCCTTACACGGAGACTATCTTCAGAATCAACTGAAGAATACTTCAGCGGAATTAGCATTTCAAGAAGATATCCTTTTAGAGGGTTTGTCACATCATTTGACCGACACTAATTTATTTATAGTAGGATATAGTGGAAGAGATAAGTCTCTGATGAACGCTCTAAAGAGAGCTCTATCATTAGAAGGAGGTAACATTTATTGGTTTGGGCGTGAGGACACTCCATCAAATAATGTTGCTGAACTTCTCAATCGCGCAGCTGTTTCCGGTCGAACTGCATGTTATGTGCAGATTCCTGGATTTGATGAATTAATGTTAGGATTACTAACTTTCTCAGGGACTGATGAGGAGACTCATGAGGTAATTATGAAGCTCAAAAATATCCCTGAATTCCAAGAGCCTGCAAAAACGAAATGGTTGTATTGCGGCCCAAAAAATGTTACCAAGGTAGCTTTGTGTAATCAGTTATTGGTAGTTTTTCCCGAGGAATGTTATACATTTAAATCCAATATATCAGATGAAAGAGAACTTAATAGGTTAATAAAGCCTATATTAAGGGGCTCCCAAATTATTGCACGAGCTTACAATGGCCAAGTGTATGCGTTTGGCGGTTATGGAGAGATAGTAGATAAGCTCAAATTGTTCATGAGTACAACTCCCGAACGTATTCCCATCAGCAAGACCACATTACGGGAAAATCACCAGATAAGAAAGCTTTATCTAAGAGCAATCTTATTAGGGATAATAAGAATGAGCGGGCTCCATGGGAATTTGGAAAAATGTATCTTGTGGAATCCAGCTAAGATTTTCAAAACTAATTTCTATGAGGCAGTTAAATTAGATCTCCAATTCAATGATACTGATAAATACGGTTGGCTGATTGTACGTCCGACTCTTTATCCTATTAAGGCTGAATTAGCTATTTCAGAGCGCAAAAATGGTTATAGAGAATATCTGGATAAGTTAACTAACTCACTGTATCAACAGAAAGTAACTGAATGGTTATGTCTTATGGCAAATAATTGCCGTAAGTCCGACATCTTATATCCGAATACATACCCCGAATTTAAATTTGTACTTAGATGGCAATTCCCATTGGTTAAGATTAATGGAGAAGGTACAGTTATCTCTGGTAGTATGCCCTCACATGCCCATTTTGAAGGGTTCCAATTAAGAGAACCCAAGATTCGCTTTTCGCAAAATAACGGAAAGTATATAGACGACATAAATCCCATGAGAGGATTAATAAGGTATCAGCCATTTGATATCCCTTCCCACCTCCTTCCTCACACCACCATAAGGATAGGTGTTATTTGTCCTACAAGACTTACTCAAGTTGCATACAATTTCTTGGATTCCTTAAATAACAAAGCCACTCAAATATATAAAGATTATATTCAGGATTTTCCAGGATTTGGGACTGCTTTTAAGACAAGTTTATCAATTCCTTCTCCAACAGACAAAACAAGGTGGATAAAATGTTCCGATAAACCCATTGTAAATCACGAGTTGGGTAAAAAAATATGTAGTGTTGCTCAAAAAATTGCACATGATAATCCGGATACAGTTGTAATGATATTTGTCCCATCTGATTGGAAAATAGATAATATAAAAGAGTCTAATGGTGAGGAATTGAATTTGCACGACTATATTAAGGCTCATTGTGCGCAGAACCATTATACAGTACAATTCATACAAGAAAAAACCTTATACGCTCTCAATAGTAATTATCAAAAGGCAAGAATATTGTGGTGGATAAGTTTAGCTATTTTTGTCAAGTCTGGTAGAATCCCTTGGTCATTAGCAAGTCTAGAGCCCCACTCCGCTTATGCTGGTATTGGCTATTCTTTAAAGAAGACCCCCAATAATAAAATGACTACTGTACTTGGATGTTCTCATCTGTATGATCATTTTGGACAAGGACTGAATTTTAGATTAAGGCAAATTAAAGATGCAGTCATTGATAACCATAATAATCCTTATTTATCCGAGGATGAAGCTTATAATTTAGGATTATCTATAATTGAATTGTTTAGGGACTCTTCTCAAAGGAATCCGAAACGATTAGTAATTCATAAACGTACTCCCTTTAAAGAACAAGAAATAAAGGGGCTTGTTAGTGCTGTCAGACCATATGTGGAAGAGATTGAACTTATCTCTATCGAAAGAGAGAAGAGCCTTCGACTTATTTCTGGAAGTACTAACGGAAATGAATTTAACGCAGGGAATAATGCTATTGAACGAGGAATGTGCCAAATAGTTTCTGATTTCGAGGCTTTGATATGGACCCAAGGATGTATAGCCTCTGTTGCCATGCCGAACAAACTATATTATCCAGGTAACAAGGGTATTCCAGGTCCCTTGCGAATAAGGAGACATTATGGAAAGGGAGACATACGCCAAATCGCATCGGAAATATTGAGTTTCACTAAAATAAATTGGAATTCATTTGACTTTTATAGTAGTTTCCCTGCTACTATCGAAAGCTCAAACTTAGTGGCAAGAATAGGAACTAAATTACAACATTACGAAGGGAATACATTCGATTTTAAGTATTTCATATAGTTTCCGATTCGTAAGAGAGCTTTAATTTATACCATAGACTAATGTAAGATATGAAGATACTTAGTTGGAACGTAAACGGATTGCAGGCGCGGTTGGAGGCTGTGAATCGGTTGGTTGCCGATTTGCAGCCTGATGTACTGTGCTTTCAGAAAGTAAGGAAGAATGGAGGCTTTCTTATACAGGTTCCGGACTATATGGGCTATCTTGCAACCATGAAGAAGGGTTTATTCGGAGACGTAAGTACATATCTACGTCATGGACTGGAGATTGACTTTGGGGTACAGCACAATGATATTCCTGAGTGGCTGCTTGAAACCGCTTGTCTGAACGTTATTCGTTTTGACCACTTCATACTTGTCAACGCATACTTCCCATACGCCAATAAATCTAAAGAAGAGTTTGTGAAGATTAGACAGCAGTGGGACTATGAGTTGCATGACTATCTGGAAAAGCTCGCAAATCAGAATCCTTTGATTCTTTGTGGAGATCTGAATATTGTTGTGGAAGATAAAGATGCTTGGGATGGAGTGTCTGTTAAGAAAGTGGGGTGCTTCACTGAGTGGAAACACCGGGATTTCAACTCTCTGATGAAACAGACGGGTCTTGTCGATACATACCGTTATCTTCATCCAGAAGGTAGAGATTACTCTTACTTCTTTCAAAATAAGCCGGAATATCGGTTGGCTAATCAGGGATTCAGAATTGATTACTGCCTGGTGAGTGAGGAGCTATTACCTTATCTAATAAAATCCGAGATACAGATAGACGTAATGGATACCACCAATAGTCCATTACTGATTGAACTTAATCTTCCTAAATTCAGGTAATAATGGATCATATAGAGATGAAGAATATAGAAGAGTATAATACACTTCACATAGAATCCACAAGTTGCTCTTGCTCTGATTGTCAGAATCAAAGAAGACACTATGTACAGATTCTTGATATGGAACGATATGTTAAACATCTTAACGACTAGGATTAAATGATAGAACTTCTTTCAATCAAGCACGTTTCAAATATAATCGCAATAGATTTTAACTACTATGAGCCTGAATCTCTGGTCCATAATTATTGGTATCCTAAATTTTGTGCTATTTATTCCTCTAATCTTACGCCCTCTGGGAGTGAGATAAATCTTCACCAGATTTATCTTCGTACTGGTGCCAGCGAACCAACCATTATAAAGTTCAATGAGGATACTACCAGTGATGCCAAAGTAAAAGACCTATATCTTGAAGAGGGACATGAGGTTGTTGCCTTATCTTATCTGAATGAAGGTAATTTTAGATTACTTTTTCAATGTTTCCAAAGGATGCATAATTCCGATTATGGATCTGAGAATGAATTGCGACAACTAAATGCCATAAATGCAAGTAAAAATATTCATTCTCTGATTGATGAGTTAAGAGGTAATGGAATTTCTCTTCCATCGAATATTGAGGAGATAGCAGATACAATTGTCACTGAACTCAAAGAGTCAACTGATTTTTATAGATAGAGATGCAACCAGTAGTCAATATTTTTCTTTCTCGGGATTACCATTTTAAGAATCGACACATCCATAGAGATCCATACAAGGTTTTACACATATATGAATATCGCAGTGTGTTTTTTGCTTCAAATATTGGTGCTATGACTTGTGTTGATCTTGTTATCCTTCATAAATACCGTAGCACTGGAGATCTTGTTGAATTTGACGAAGACGAATCACCGACCGGTCATATAATAGGAAAATCTATTGAAGATATATGCAGTGAACTCAATTCCAATAATTACAATAAATTTGTTAGTTCAAATTCTTCTGAGGGAGTAACTGAAATCTCGCTCTCTTATTATCTTAGTACGGATAATTCTTATTTTTCACAAAAAACCAAGTTTGATGCTTATCGAGTTGCAGCGAACGCATTTATTGACACGATACATAAACAATACTCTATGGCTATTTTCAATAATAAAGTTGAATTGGATATTGAAATAGAAATAGACTTTCCCTTAAAACTAAATCCTATTCAATTTCAATTTATAACCCTTCTTTTCAAAAATAAACCAACCAATTATTTGGCAGGCAGATGTG
>JAIDPA010000214.1 GCA_029062985.1 Muribaculaceae bacterium | reverse complement strand
AACAACTCAGTGTCTATTTTCATAAATAATAACTATTAAAAAATTTTTTTAGTGTCTACTTTTTGAGGCTGGTACAAAAATATACGCAACATTTTGCGCTCACAGTATATTTTGCCCTAAAAAAATTTGCGCTCACAGTATATTTTGCCCTAAAAAAATTTGCGCAAATTAAAATATCTTGCTTATTTTGCAAAAAAATAAGTCCGTCATGGCAATATCACAACCCATCTTTAGGCGAAAAATATACGACAACTTGCTGAAATGGAAGCAGGAAGAGCAAGGACATAGCGCATTGTTGATTGAAGGCGCGCGACGTGTCGGGAAATCAACTCTTGCAGAGGAATTCGGAAAGAATGAGTACAAGAGTTATATTCTTGTAGACTTCTCCAGGGCATCAAAAAGGGTCATGCGTCTTTTTGACGACATTTCCGACCTTGACACATTGTTGATGCAGCTGCAATTTGAGTATAATGTATCTCTTGCTGAAAGGGAATCACTTGTAATCTTTGATGAAGTGCAGTTATGCCCTAAGGCACGGCAGGCGATAAAGCATTTGGTCGCTGACCGACGGTTTGATTATATCGAGACCGGATCGTTGATATCAATCACAAAGAATACTAAGCACATACTGATTCCGAGTGAAGAGGATTATATCAAGATGAATCCTATGGATTTTGAAGAATTCCTGTGGGCTTCCGGAGATAATGTGACAGCCGGTCTACTGCGTGACGTGATTGAAAGAGGGGCGTACAACGGCATTCCCCACAGGACATTGATGCGAAAATTCCGGCTCTATATGTTGGTCGGCGGAATGCCGCAGGCAGTTGCTGAATATCTTGATACAAAAGACCTGATACGGGTAGACAAGATAAAAAGAGGAATAATCAACCTTTATCTCGCCGATTTCATTAAGATTGACAGCAGCGGCAGGATAGGAAGGCTTTTTGAAAACATACCGGCGCAACTTAACCGGAAAGTATCGAGATATATGGTGCATAAGGTGATCGGGGATACTGAAGAGAAGAAGGAAGATATGCTCATGTCGGAGCTCGCAGCATCAATGACAGCGAACATGTGTCATCATACGGCAGACCCGGCTAACGGACTTGCCATGGATTTTGACAAAGATTACTTCAAGATATACACCGCAGACACCGGTCTGTTTGTGACACTCGCATTCTGGGATAAGGACATTGCCGAAAACGAGATATATAGAAAGCTGTTGTCTGACAAGCTTTCGGCAAATCTTGGCTATGTCTATGAGAATATCGTGGCACAGATGATCGTTGCGGGGCGCCGAAAGCTCTTTTACTATACTTTTCCCTCAGAAAACAGGCATCTATACGAGGTTGATTTCCTGATAAGCCAAGGCAGCAAGATAGATCCGATAGAGGTCAAGTCATCGGGCTACAAGGCTCACAAATCCCTGGATATGTTCTGCACCAAGTATTCTGGCAAAGTAAAGCAACCTCTAATCGTGACGACAAAAGAATATCATAAGGAAGGAAACGTCATGTTTGTGCCCGTTTACCTTTTCCCCTTTATAATTGAAAAATAGGCTGGAGGCAAAAGGTTTTGGGTAAAGCAATGCCGGGAGAGAGGTTGCCCCAACTTCCCTCCCCGGGCTTTGCCTCGAGCCTCGAGCCTTGGACCTAATGCCTTGAGCCTAACGCCTAATGCCTAATGCCTAAACAAAAAGAACCTGTCTCTCTTCGCAGAGAAACAGGCTCAAACCTTAATCTTAATTATACTATGAAAAACACTATGCAAAGTTAACCCTATTTTTATATTCCTACCAAATATTAACTCTAAATTTTTTGTTTATTAACAAATTTTTGTAATTTTGTTTTTCTAAATTTCCGGATTAGGCGCAATGATTTCCAGGGGAAGAAATTTACTGAATCATCTGAGAAATCCAATCCCCAAATACCCAATTAACCCAGACACCCAATCCCCCAATCACCAATTTCCATGGAAGCAATCTACCAATTTCTCTGGCAATATTCTATGATGGGCAGACATCTCAAGGATGCCGACGGTCTGCCTCTGGAGGTGATCGACCCGGGAAGAATCAATAAAGATGCCGGTCCGGACTTCTTTAATGCAAAAATAAAAATCAACGGTACGGTCTGGATCGGGAATGTCGAAATACATCTGAAGGCTTCCGACTGGTTCAGACACAGACATGACTCTGACCCGGCTTATGAGAATATTATCCTGCATGTGGTGGCTGTCAGCGACAGGAGAATCACCCGCCCTGACGGTTCTCTCATCCCGCAGGTGTCGCTCACACTGCCTCCCGATTTCTTTTCCCTCTACGACCGCCTCGCTTCCAACCCCGCATACCTGCGTTGCTCCCACTTCATTTCGGAATTGTCGCCTCTGACCGTCACTGACTGGCTGGAAACTCTCGCCATAGAGCGTATGCAGCTGAAAAGCAGGAAAGTGAGCGATATACTGAATTTCACAGGTAACGATTGGGAACAGACATGCTTCATCGTTTTGGCACGTGCGCTCGGGTTCGGTCTTAACGGAGATCCGTTTGAGATGCTTGCCCGCTCGATTCCTCTCAAAATACTCCATCATCACAGCGATAACCCCCTTCAGCTTCAGGCACTTCTCTTCGGGCAGGCTGCCATGCTTGATCAATCGCTTCACATTTTCGACGAATTTTATCAGCTTCTCTGCAGGGAATACTATTTTCTTGCCCGAAAATACGGGTTGTCGCCATTGCGTCCCGGACTTTGGAAATATTCGCGCACCCGTCCTCAGAATTTTCCTCACCGCAGGATAGCTTTCCTTGCCAAAGCGTGCGAAGGAGGATTCTCTCTCCTTTCCAGGCTTGTGGAGAATATCAGGGAGGGGAGGGATGTGCGTCCTCTTTTCAACTGGATTCTGGAGGGGTATTGGCACACTCATTCATCTTTCGACGCTGATGCACGCTCTTCAAGCGACACTCTCTCGGCTGCAAGTATTTCGCTTCTGATTATTAATGCGGTGGTTCCCTTAGTCTATACTTTCGCGCAACATCGAGGTGAATATGAGACGGCTGAAAAGGCAGTGGCTTTGCTTGAAAATCTGCCTCCGGAAAATAATGGCATAATACGCGAATGGGGTGCTTACGGTTTGAAATCAGGCGACGCCATGCGCAGTCAGGCATTGATTCAGCTGAGGCGTGAATATTGCGAGCAAAGGAAATGTCTCTACTGTCGTTTCGGACATTTTTTTCTACGGAAAGCAGCGGCAGGAAGCTCTTTTTTATGAAATATTCCTGTTTGTTTGCGTTTATTATATAAGGTCTTTAATGACCTTAACGACTTTAAGAGATTTAGGGTATATGCTAAATTAAGGAGAATTAATTATGAAAAATCAACGGAGACCATGGCGGCCGGATAACATAATGACCTTTCGCAATGATTCTGAGAATGAGGAACCATTGCTGGAGTTTGTCGCATCGAAAATAAAAGACAAGAGCCGTAATGACCTTAAGAAATGGCTGAAATATGGGCATTTTATGGTTGACGGAACGGTGACTTCGGCTTTCAATGAGCCGATTCGTCCGGGTGGTGAAGTCAGGATAAACTTTTCCCGTCCGTTTGTAGTGCTCAGACACCCTCGTCTGCAGCTCGTTTATGAGGACGACGATGTCATCGTCATTAATAAAGGATACGGACTCCTTTCAGTCGGAACACAGAGTCATAAGAAGGAGGAAACCGCCTACGATATTCTCCGCGAATATGTGAAAAAACAAAATCCGGCAAACAAACTTTATGTCGTGCACCGTCTTGACCGCGACACTTCCGGACTTATGATGTTTGCCAAAACTGAAGAGGCGCAGGAAACTCTTCGCCATAACTGGAACAATATGGTGCTTGAGCGTCTTTATGTGGCTCTCCTGGAAGGCTCTGTAAAGGAAGATACAGGATTTGTCAAAAGCCGTCTGATGGAGAATTCTCAGTTTGTGGTCTATTCCACTCAGAGTCCTGAGGAGGGGAAATTAGCTCTGACCCGGTTTAAGGTTTTAAAACGTGCGAACGGTCTTTCACTCGTAGAGTTTTCGCTTGACACCGGACGAAAAAACCAGATCAGGGTACACGCCTCAGAGATGGGACACCCCATCATGGGCGACCGTAAGTATGGCGCAAAGGAAAGCCGACTGAACCGTCTTTGCCTTCATGCCCGGACACTGCGTTTCGCTCATCCGATAACACGGAAAGATATGCACTTTGAAACGCCCATACCGAGTCGCTTCATGAATGCAGTGAAGACAAGCTGATTAGCTGATTAGGTGATTAGGTGATTAGGTGATTAGGAGATTGGGAGATTGGGAGATTGGGTGATTGGGTGGCAGGCTCAAGGATTTATAAGAATTATAAGAATTATAAGATTTATCTCGTGCCTTGAGCCTTGAGCCTCGCGCCGCGTGCCTTGAGCCTTGAGCCTCGCGCCTTGAGCCTTGAAAC
>JAIDPA010000213.1 GCA_029062985.1 Muribaculaceae bacterium | reverse complement strand
TCTCACCATATTTGGCTCCTTGTGAAATTCTACCCAAGTTAGACCGACAGTAATTCACGGCTTCCTTCAGTTCATCACTGAGAACACTGCCGCTGCCGAATCCGGTATGAGTGAATTTTCCATTTCCCGGCATCACTTGTAAATCAAGACGGACCAATCCAAGATTACCACCTCCGGGTGAATGTGCAACACTATACCGGGAACCAGGTTGCAACCATTCAGCTTTTTATCAATTATATCCATATTTCAAGCAGTGGAGCAACATGGCGCGAATAAAATTCACGTTGGGATGGAATATTATCAAATCTCCATTTCTCCATCCCGTCCACTATCGGCTGCCACTTCCTCGCCAATTCATCAAGGAATGAATTTGTGTAGAGTGGCTGTATCTTATCAAGTAAAGGAACTATCATCCGTTTCCCCTTTGATTCTTTGGAAGCACGGATGAAATCACGGTAATGACGGTCGATTTTATACAATTCTTTAACGTATGTTTGAAATCCCTCTTCGGGAGTATTAATCTGCAGACCGGGCATTAATCTCTTTATGCTTTCTGTCAGTTTTCGTGACTCAAGCAGAGCCTTCAATGAATGACGGGCTTCCTTGGCAAATACCTTATGTTCCCGCTTCCTCACAATCTCCTCAACTTGATCTATATTCATAGTCTCGTTAATCACCTCCGCCTGTAATTGCACTGCAATGACTTTGTCAATGCAAGGGAAGGTCTCGATCTCTATAAGTTCTTTCAGAGGCCGGTTCCTTATCAACTTGATGATTTCCAATTCCATTTCCAACCGGCGTGCTCATTCCTCATAGAGTGCGCCATATTTTCGATTGTCGCGCCAATCGCGCATGAATATATGCGCTGCATTCGAGAGTTTTCCTCCGGAATTATTACGCTCCATATCATCCATAAAGAGAGTCACCAACAGATCCTTGATCTCCTTCTCCCCTTTATAGTTGAAATTCCATTCTATATCTCTCCAGATTAATGGAAGAAGAGAATATTCCTTCAGCTTATCGGTTATGGAACTCTCTTGTTCCAGAGCCTCTTTTGCCAACTGTATCAGCACACGGTCATAGTCCGGTTCGCCATCCACAGTCACCGAAATCATCTCCTTTAAAATTGCGGGAGCATCCATACCTGGTTGTAGTGCTGCAGCAAGTCTCTCCCTGTTCCTGGCATCCTTGAAGAAATTAATATGAGGCTCCACCACTTTATGGCGGAGTTCGGGAGCAATTCCACATTCAGAAGCGTAGAGCGACACTGTATCGGCAGAGAATATCGCACCCTCCGTTTCGAGATCAAGAAGCCAGTTGGAATCATCTTCCGGTTTCGGCTCGCGACTATAGACAACATAACCCCTCTCAGGCATCTCATCTTTCAGTATACGATATTTTACCGACAGGGGATTCCTGTCAAGTTTAACGACCTCAATTCCTGGAAGGGAAAGGCACTTGACAGTCACCTCCATCTCACCGGTCTCATCATACCAGAACACGATACGCCTTTTTCCCACAAGGGATTCCAAAGCACTGATTATCTTCGTTTGATTGCTTCCGCTGCTCATTGCTCTTCTTCTCCTTTCTCCTCTGTTTTGGGCGTAACAATCTCCCAATATCCTTTGCGGTGGGTTCCAATCCTTTTGATTATACCGGAGTCTTTTAGAATTTTAAGATATCTGTGTGCACTTCTTTCTGATATGTTCGCTTCAGTGGCTAAAAATGGAACGGTACCTCCCGGAAAATTTCTGAGTACCTTAAAGAAATTATACATTTCAGGACTATAGCTAAATTGAGCTTGGTGCCATTTGGTGCCATTTGGTGCCAAGTTTGGTGCCAGTTTGGTGCCAGTTTGGTGCCTTGGGTTATCAGAGTCGAGCACATTTGAGGATATTCCCGGAGTGGAATTGTCTTCAGTTTGGGGCAGCTTGTGACGGTCTGAGACAGTCTGGGGAACTATTGGGGAACTTTGGGGAATCGAATTATCGCCCGACATTCCATAATTGAGATTATAGAAAGTGATGACAAAGTCAGAATCGTTAGAACGAAAAGTGGGTTTCAGTTCCTCTCGGTAATTCACCTGATGTGCATATTCATTGCAAATCTTCTTGAAGCCACTGCCTCGTCTCTCCATATATTTCAGACGACTGAATATATCCGCCAATACCGGGTTGCGTCTGCGTGATTTGATTTGCATTATATCACATTCCTGCACCGGACGGTTTTCGTACATTCCTCCGGGAGAGAAAATCTCAATACGGTCATCAAACATATCAAGATGCACCTCACTTCCGATTTCAAGGTATGACCTATGGATCAAGGCATTAACCAATCCTTCAAGTACACTGTCTTCCGGGTAATCAGGCAGTTCAACTCTACCATCCGGACTCTTATGCCACATCTTATGGGAATTTCTTCTTACAAACGCCAGACCTTCCAAGAGAAGGTCGATAAGACTGCCGGAAATTTCAGCGTCATCAAGGGCATCCATCAAACCGTGCGACTGGTCAAGGCCGTTCCATCGTGTGCAGAAAAGACGTGAATGTCTGATCGGGGATTCGTTAGCTAACAATGCACCTGCATTGGTGAGTTTCCCGTTTCGGTCAACGATTCCCCATGATTCATAATCATTCTCCGTAAATTCCTTACCGGTGCGCGAATGAAAGACAGACCTTAGTCGTGAGAAATCATAATTCTCAAACTTATAGTCGGTGGAAAGACTGTCAAATGAACGGTTAGTGCCTCTCAGCACCAATTCCCGTATTTTGATAGCCGTTGCCGGAATACTCTCATTTCCCATTCGATAGTAAGCTATCTGCTGACCGTCGCCTATATAATAATAAGGGGTCTGATCGCCCGGTTCGACAGTCACTATCATGATAGTCTTACCATCTATCACCTCATAATTGAAATTAAATGGGGGAATAGGGTCAATTTTCTGCTTAACAATCTCGCTGAATTTTTCGCCCGTCTTGTGAGCATCCTCAACTCCGACTACAGTATCGTCATCTGCAATTCCAAATATCAGGGAGCCGCCGCTACCGTTGGCAAAAGCACAGACACTCTTGCACCAGCTTTTAGGCCGGCGTATCTCCAACTCCCGTTTTTTATCGTAATCGGTTGTCTCTCCGATAAGTTTGGCTATATCGAATTTCATGTCAATCTTCTTTTGCATCAAGTCCTTTGATAGGCTCAACGAGAGGATAGAATTTGGGATAGTTGGTGGCAACGCCGTTATCAAGATCGAATGTGAGGCGTGCGCTCGCCATCTTCACCAATTCCGACTCAAATTCCTTAACCTCGCGTATTTTTCCTCGCAAAGTCTTGCTGAGTTTGAGGAGTTCGTTACGCCTCTTTGTCGGAAGATCCTCGCGTTCAAGATCCTTCTCTATATCGCTAAACTCCCGTTCGAGTTTCCCGATATAGGGATGAACATAATCGGCATGAAGTTTTGACAGCGTATCCCCCTCCATTAAGCCTCTCGGACCGCTTCATTTATGAAGTCGAATACAAAGGCATGAGCCTTGCAAATGGCAAGGAGAATTATCTGACGTTGGATTGCAACCGGAGAGTCCACAAGCAGTTTGAGTTCTCTCTCATTTAAGGCTTCTATCCGTTGCTTCATTAAAGCTAAATAGCGAAGATTGGAACTCCGTTTATATTTCTGCATGATATTCTCCTGCAATGCCCGTTCCTTTACCTTATTCCAATCTCCTTCCAAATCAATATATATTTCTGCCATGGCTCGCATCTCGTTGATCATGGCAGCCCCGGCAGTAAACGACATATTATATGGATTCGGCTTATTATTCATCATCAGATATTTTATCAATTTTTATCCATTCTGACCAGTCCGTCAAGCGATACCTCCAGCAATTCGGCAATCCTTATAAAAGTCTATATAGGAGGCTGACAACTATTCGTACACCCTTTATCAGCCAATCTCGCCTTTATTCTATTTATTCTTTTATCCATTGTTAGTCTCTTTACACCGCGAATTTAATGAAAAATATTATTATTTTAATTGCTTATCCTCTTCAAAATACCTCCTAAACCTAAAAAATAGCGAATACACCACTTTTAACCGTGTCTTCCTTAAGTTGGTCCACGATACGAATTAAATTAAAAATAGGGTGGCTCGGAAATAATACCAAGCCACCCTATTTTAACTGATGGTATAATCAGGCGTGAATCAATAAATCGGAGTGAATGGGGCAGATTTAAACAGTGCGTGATTGGCTTCACCGATCAGGTGAGTTTCTTTTGAAGTATCGAGCTTCATGACCGGAGCTCCTTTCTTCATATTGCACTTATTAAGATCAATGTAGTAGTAGCCGGGATTGGTAACAATATCGAAGTAATAACGGCGGTCCTTAAGGTCAGCGTAAGAACGCCATTGTGTCGATGATACGTTTGGTTCTCCCTGAATGAGATATGTATAAGGCACTGAGACATATCCCATGATGCTGCGTGTGATGGAGACAGCGAGGTCAGTGTCGGCGGTTTCTTCCACATGATGTGCGAAATAGTTTGCACGCACACATCTGTCAGGACTGGAGACTGTACCCGGGAGCATGTTCTTACCGCCTATTTTGTCCCAGTAAGCAATTATAGCTTCCATTGAGGGCCAGTTAGGGTCATTTGTCATGGCGCGGATATCGCCCATGTCGTAAATATTGATTTTTCCGTTATCAAACTCGAAGATTACACTCTTTCCGCTGGCGTCTGTGACTCCCCAGTGGAGAGCGGAAACAGTACCGTTGTCGAAAGTTCCTCCGCCGATAGAGAAATTGTGTTGCTTAAGCACTTCGACAACCTGGTCAGTTGTTTCATTCATGTCGAGCAGCCAGCCAACGAACATTGCAAGCGACATCGGGGGTAGATTCTCAGTTGAATCGTTATTATAGACAGTTCCCTTGCAGAAAAGACCGTTTACCACCAGACCTTTCTCATTCATACCTTCTGTGATTCCTCCGTCATATCCTACGGCATAGACAGCACCATATTTTGAAGTCCACGTCACGGCACCCGGTTTGTCGGAACCGACCTTCTTCATACCGCGAGGATAGACATATAGATTTGTCGGTATAGGAGTTTTCCAATCGAGAGAACGACCGACGACAAAAAGGGAATCCTTACCGTGATAAAGCACTCTTGAGCAGGCGTCAGATTTAGCCGGAATGGCAAGTGCGGCACAAAGCAGCGCGCCGGCAGCGATGATTTTTTTGATATGTTTCATAAAAAATAAAGTTTATAATGGCTGGCACGCGCCTGCCTCTAAATTTTAACACTCGACAACCCCAATGAGTTCTCAATAAGTTTAATTGTGTTTTAATTTTGACTTATTTTCCTCATTGTTGCCCTCTCTTGGATTCAAATTCAGCAACAAGTTTTCGCCAAATAGATGAGTTCATCAAATCACGGCTCTTTCATTTAAGATAAAAATCTGGACATAGAGCCCTTTACCCGGTTCATTGCGAATCGGGTAAATTATTA
>JAIDPA010000212.1 GCA_029062985.1 Muribaculaceae bacterium | reverse complement strand
CCTCCCCACCAATCACCGCTGCTCGGACCCATTCCGCCACTACATATCGTATGCAGATTTTTTTCATTTAAAAGTCCGACTACCTGACTGGTTTTGAAACCCCTCGGAAGCCTGATTTTCAACCATTCAGGTTTCCTTCTGAAATTAGCCTTATCCTTAACAACGCTTTTGAGAGAGTCTGTTTTGAAAATATTTTTGTCTGTCATGGTCTGTTTAGATTTATTGCAAAATTAATAAAACTTACTGAAATAATTAATACATTCCCAAGCTTTTTGGAATGTTATAGAGAGTTCCTGAGAATCTGATTACATCTAAAACGAAAACTTATTACTTCAACCTATAAAAAGTTTATACTATTTCTTCCTTGCTATTGAATTTTTTATTGTAATTTAGCAGAATGAAATAAAGAGTAAAGATTTTCACACTTTATCTCTAATCATATTAAACCAAAATATTCAATAATTGACTTTACAATCAGATATCAATGAAGAAGTATTTCATTTCAATGGTGCTACTTTTAACCATCTTTGCAGCCGTTGCTCAGGATGGTGTGTCATGGACTTTCCGGTTGGTTGGTGACAATACACCAACGCCTTCAATTGAAGCAACTGCCAAAATTGAATCGGGTTATCATATCTTCAGTCTTGATAACCCCCCCGGAGGTTCAAATCCTCTTGAATTTCATTTCGATTTAAAAGGATGCAAACTTGATGGAAAACCGACAGCAAATAAGGCGTATATTAAAGAATACGATGAAATTTTTGAGGTTAACCAGCATTTCTATACAGGAACAGTCTCTTTTACACAAAAATTAAAGGCAGTTGACCCTACATTTTCTGTCGTATGGGAAATAAAAGGTCAGAGCTGTAATGATATGGGATGCATGCCGATATTTGCCTCTCATACGTTTACAGGTAAAGCTCCTATTGTACAACCCGACTCAAAAGAGACTGATAAAGAAATAGAAGAACAGAAAGTTTCTGATGATCAATCACAAGAATTGGCAGAAATGACAGATTCCCTTCAAAGGGCAGAAGCTCCCTTGATGCCTGCTGCGAATCTCAGCGACATTCATGCTGACAGTTCGTGGTGGGAAAATGTTGAAGCCGAATTGAAAGTTTTTTCTGATGATCCCGGTCAGCAAACCCGTTCTCTCCTTTATATCTTTTTAGCAGGATTTATAGGCGGACTAATCGCATTAGTGACGCCTTGCGTATGGCCTATGATACCAATGACGGTCAGTTTCTTTTTAAAACAAAATAAAACAAAGAGAAAGTCTGTCATGACCGCTGCCGTCTACGGATTGTCAATAATCGTTATATATGTAGGACTCGGTCTTATAGTGACAGCTCTTTTCGGCGCGTCTGCACTCAACGAGTTGGCAACGAGTGCCGGCTTTAACATCGCTTTCTTTATTCTGCTCGTAATATTTGCTATCTCGTTTATGGGCGGATTTGAACTCACCCTGCCTTCTTCCTGGACCAACAAAATGGATTCAAAGGTTGATTCAACTACCGGCTATCTGAGTATCTTCTTTATGGCATTCACACTTTGTCTTGTATCTTTCTCATGTACCGGACCAATTATCGGAACTTTGCTTGTAGAAGCAGCTGCCACTTCCAATTTTATCTCTCCTGCCGTTGGAATGTTTGGATTTGCCCTCGCCTTGGCTTTGCCTTTCTCGATTTTCGCAATGTTCCCGACCATGCTCAAGTCAATGCCCCGAAGTGGTGGCTGGATGAACACTGTCAAAGTGGTGCTCGGTTTTCTGGAATTGGCACTGGCTTTAAAATTCTTATCAGTAGCCGACCTCGCTTATGGCTGGAGAATACTCGATCGTGAAGTTTTTATTTCCCTTTGGATAGTAATATTTCTCCTTCTGGGAATTTATCTTCTTGGAAAAATTCGTTTCCCTCACGATGATGAAGTGGAAAAAGTCAGCATACCTCGATTCATGCTTGCATGCATCTCATTAGCTTTCGCTGTCTATATGCTTCCGGGTTTGTGGGGCGCTCCTCTGAAAAGCATCAGTGCATTCTCACCACCACTTTCGACACAAGATTTCTCTCTTTATGACGGAGACGTAACGGCACAGGTAGATGATTTTGAGGAAGGAATGAAGCTGGCTCAGAAGTTGAATAAACCGGTTCTTTTGGATTTCTCAGGTTATGGGTGTGTTAACTGCAGAAAAATGGAAGCAGCCGTATGGACAGATTCAGAAGTGAAGAATTCAATAGATAATGACTTTGTTCTTGTCACTCTTATGGTGGATGATAAAAAGCCTCTTCCAAATCCAATAAAAGTAAAGGAGAAAGATGGTTCGGAACGTACACTTCGCACTTATGGTGACAAATGGAGCTATCTCCAGAGGTCTAAATTCGGTGCAAACGCCCAGCCTTTTCATGTAATAGTTGACAACAATGCACACCCTCTCGCCCCCGCTTTTGTGTATAAGGAAGACATTCCGGCTTACCGTAATTTCCTTAAACAAGGCATTGACAGATATAAGGAGAATAGATAGTTCTTCGCTGACTCTTATATTTAATAAGGGAGACGTTTTAACGCCTCCCTTATTTTTATCCCCTTTTCACTATAACAATATATTCTTCCTCTGAAGAAGCCAAAACATTAGTTTTATATCCCCACGATTGAATCATATCAGCGAGCACTTCAGGAGAAGGAAGATGATCACTTTCCGACTTACGTTCGTGATGGATATTATTTATAAACTTTTCATCAGATGGAAAAGCAATTACAATACATCCGTCAGGATTTATGTTAAACTTAAACAACCATTCTATCGTCATCTCAGGGGAATGAAGATGAGGATAAACAGAATACAGCATCACGACATCATACATTCCGGGTATCACTTCTTCTTCGAAATCAAGCTTTAGAAACTCTACATTCTTTAAATATCCAAATTTACTTTTTGCAAGAGATAACATTCCTTCAGACAGGTCAATACCCGTGACGTGTCCTTTTAATCCGACTATCTCTGACAGATACGGTATCAATACACCTGTTCCTGTCCCAAGATCAAGCACATTCTGGTCTTTATTTAAAGGGAGTTTGTTCAGAATTGATTTAATTCTTTCCGGTGTGGATTTCACCTCATTAGCATCCCAGTCGGGTGCAAGAGCATCAAAAAAATCTATTTCTGATTGATTCATACGTAAGAGGTATTAATTAATTTAAATTGTTTTATATCCTTAACTTAAGCTTACCAAAGTTGAATAATTAAGTTAATCTTCCACAAAGTTAACTGAAATTTGGTAAATATTGAAAAATATTATTAACTTTGTCGAAAATAATCAAAAAAACGTTAATGCATATAATGAAAAACAATTTTTTCCTTGGACTGATTCCTTCATTATTTTTTGCGGAGGTTAGTTTTGCCAATACTGCGCCAAAAGATACAGTCAATCTTTCAGAAGTGGTGGTGAC
>JAIDPA010000211.1 GCA_029062985.1 Muribaculaceae bacterium | reverse complement strand
CGTCGAGGTCGACAGACTAGAGGCTGAAGGTAATATTGAATCAACTGTGAAGGTTGATGGCTCTGACCTGAAAGATTTCTGGCTGTTCATATATAATGCCGATAAAGCCGATGATGATGCGCGTGATTACAACTACCACAAGGCTATAAATATATCTGCCTTGGATAATCTTCCTTCACTCAAGGAAGATGGTGTAACCCCGGCATGGTCTGGTGCTGTTGCAACTTTAACACCAACTGATGATACCAGCACGGTGAATGTGCCTCTCCTTCCCGGAGAATATAAGGTATATCTCGTAGCTAATGTGCATGAGTATCTCGGAACTACAAGGCTCTTTACTAAGGATACAGATGGTAATTACCTTCCTGTCAAAGAAAGTGTACTGAAAGCTACTGTCCTTAATTTCGCCGATAAGATCAATGATTCTTCATCAATTCTCCTTCCGGGACATCTGCCGATGGTCTGTCTTGCTTCGGATGTAAATGAGGCTAAAAACGAAAAATTTAACGTTCTTGACAATGATCTAAAGGAGCTTCACTGCAACCTCAACTTCCTCTGCGCGAAGGTTCGCTACACTGTGCTCTTTGACAACACTAAAGATTCAGGCTTCAGCTCAACGAATGGCGGTCAGTTTACCTCAACCGACTTTCTTGACATAGACGGAGCAACAATCTCCCAATTAGGCAACAGCACCAAGTTTGCCGATGCAGCGGCAGCTGACAATCTCTCCGGCACATACAGTATTCCTCTTAATAAGGTATATTATCCGGCTAATGGCACTTCCTATCCGGCTGGTAAGGATGAAAATAATGTCGTAGAAAATGCCGACAATAAACTATCCAATCTGGCTACCACCGACTTCACTGCCACCCAAGCTAAGCGAGCATGGCAAGGAGTGGTATATCTGCCTGAGAACCTAAATAACTCGTCAGATAAACTGACAACCATAGATTTTGACAGCAAGGTAGGCTCCTTCTCCAATCCCTATTCTGTCAAACTCTTTGAAGGAGCAAACGAACAAAGCGATAAAGAGATTGTACCCCTTCAGCGAGGTAAATTCTACGACCTCGTGCTCCAGGCTAAGTCTAGGACGGAAACTGAGATCACTTTCACAGTTGATGATTGGAATACAGAGATTTTGGAATACGATCTTCGTGGTCCCTACTACCTTCAAGTGGGTGCTACTACTGTAAAGGTAACTGCAGGTGAGCCCAGTTATTTATGGTATGATTCAGATGTTACAGTAAAAGGAGTTTCCCCTGAAATCACAAAAAATGGTAAATCCTATGAAATATATGATATAACCTGTAAAAACGGGGAGGCTACTATTAAAGTTAATACTGATATTGATAGCCAATGGTTTGATGAGATAATGAATGATTCTAAATATCATTATTTCCATCTTAAGGCAGGTAAGTTATATAAGCGGATAGAAATATCTCCTTTGGAGTTGAAACGCTTTATGGAAGCGGATCCTTTAGACTTCACAATTAATGTCGGTCAGGAGATTGCTTCCGACCATTATGATGGATCAGTAAAAGTTACTGTGGAAACCAATATAGAATACTTCACTCTGTCAGATATTAATTTTGGCTCAGATGCTATTGTCATAAAAGACGAAAAAGGCAGTATCATAAATAACGGGGTTAAATGTTATCCAAAGGAGGGTAAATTTGACCTATATGTTTATTTCTCCGGTCTTAACGATGGATTGCCTTTCTGGACTAGTAATAAGGATTTTACATTTAAGATTAATCCGGATAATACAAGTGGAGGAGTAACATCAAAGACTGTCTCTGTGCATACTAAATCTGCCAATGATAACTATATAATACATTTTAAAGGAGATGATTTCAAATGGTTAGGTAAAAATGATAAAGACACTGATTTAGGGAATGAACAACTCCCACATATCTATGTTTACCAGTGTCTTGAACTTCCTGCATATTTAGAAGGATATAAAGATGGAAAGAAACTTGCTTCAATGCCCGTCGGATACAATGTCTATCAGCCAACAGCTGCCTTGGAATATTCCTTCACAGGGAAGATAGCTTTTAAAGGCTGGGATGATGGTGATTCTAACACAAAAGGGACTAATAAGAATTCAATAGAACATCAATTAAATAATAATACCACTCTCCAGAAAGGTTTTTTCTTTTTCGATGACGCTTATCATGATCATACCAAAGATTATGGTAATAATGGAGATGGTATGAATGTTAGTTGGAATGCTTCCATAGGGTTATCTGACAAAAGGTATTATAAAAACCGTGATTTATGCCCTGAACATAGAGCACGGATAAAAGCTCAAAATAAATGTGCGGAATGCGCTTCCGGATCAGGTCCATCAGCTCTTTGGCCCGGAATTATAATGGAGTATGAAGGAGACGGATGGTGGAAGTTCGAACTCAGTGGTATTGCTACCCCGGGTAAGGCTCTTATTATGATTACAAACGGACATGGCTGGAATATTGGACAAGATCGTATTCCAGGCTCTGATGAAGTTGGTATACCTTTGTTTGACTTTACTGGCAAAGAGGGCTGGTATGTAGCAAACAAGATAGGAGATGGCGAAGAAGAAACCACTGATCATAAAAGGAAATCCTATCGAAAAATATTTTCTGGGGAGTTCGTGTCAAAGAAACCTGACTGATCTGTCTGTATAAATGAATAGATATTAATGGTAAAAGAGAATCAATAATATGTTAAAGCGTATTTTCCTATATATAGCTGCCTTTCTATGCATAACTTCGTGCAGCGATGATTATTTCAATCCAATCTCCGGTCAACTCCCGGAGAATGGTGAATTGAATATCGACTTTTCTGTGCCGTCTATTCAAACGGTGCAGACACGTAGTGATTTCGAAGATAATCTTAATGATGTCGCAGCTCTCGTTTTTGAATCGAATGCTAATACAGCTAAATTAGTGCAGAAAGAGAAACTTACCCCTTCAGGCGGTAAGGCCAAGATGATTATCAAAAATACCACGAATACTTCATTGTATTTTGTGTTTGTTGGTAACCATTCTGATTCTTTCTACAATGGATTGACGGTCAATACCACCACTTTAAAAACCGTAAAGGAATCTACCAATAGTGTGAAGGGTTCTTCTGCCCTTATAATGAGCGGAGTGTCTGATCTTTCCTCTTTAATTGGAGGATTCCCGGTCATGATGTATCGTAATGGAGGGAAAATAACGTGTAACATGCAAGGTAGTGGAGGATCTCTTGGTTCAGCTGTGCCTTTCACTTCTTTTGGTTCCCCCTCCGTTGGTTCTGTTGTAGCCGGTGGATTCTATAATTCTAATTCATCAGATAAATCCACCTTCTTAGCGAGTCCGCAGAATGTGAACAGTTGGACATGGAGCCAGCCTCAAGGAAATACTGATTATATTGTAGCTACTGACAATACCGGTAAGGATCCTTGCCCATATATTATCATACAAGCTTCCTTTGGCGGACAGTCTTATTACTATCGTCTTGATTTCAAGCAATGGGATGAGACAAATAAGAAGGAGAAAAATCTCAAAGTGGAACCTAACCATGAATACCAGTTTGTAATCAAATCCATATCCGGTCCGGGTAAGAATACAATGAAAGAGGCAGCCGCTAATCCTACTCCGGTGGCTACTGTAGATTATGACATTCACGATCATGCCCCTGTGGTTATGAATATGGTTACTGATGGTTTACATGAATTAGGGGTAGAGAATAATGTGATTCATACGGGATCTGCAGGTTCAGAATATCTTATCGTAAAGGTTCTTACGAAACAAGGAACGGGACCGGCTTTTGACGCAAGTTGCATCAAAATCAGTAATGAGTATTCAGCATGGCTTGAAGTAGGGAATGTATCTGAAGTTTCAGAGGAAGATAATATAAATGAAGGATACAGTGGGGAAGATGATGTTAATGATAAGGGAACTTTATACAAAGTAGAACTAAAATTCAAAGGCAAGAGTCTTGGTGTTCAGGATGGTGCCTTGGAAGTTTCCTGGGCTGGTTTGACCCGTTCTGTACCTATAATCTGGGATGGCTCGTTCGTAGCTACCGATCTTTTCAGTTCTGTTAAACTTTATATGTATAAAGGAACTGGAGAAAGCTCTCAACAATATCCCCAAAATGGTGAAAATAATGAATACTTCACTGAATTTCTTGCTAAACAGGCATTAGGTATTTCCAAGGAAGCGAATAATGGTAGTCCAAGAGATCAGGGTTTCCATTTTCCGTATCTTTATGGAACCGGTTCTTCCGACTATTATCATTATAAGTATGTGGTAAACTACAAAGATCTAAATGATGGAGATCCATACGATTGGAAAGCTGAAATCAGAAGTATTACAAAATTTAGTGATGGTAAATCTCTAAAGGATTATGTGTCAATTAGTAAGGAATCCGGAAAGTCTTCTGAGGGTCATCCCTCCTTTACTTTGAATTGTAGCGGTGATATTGATGGATATGCCACAGCTGAACTTGTCTTGAGTGTTATTCCTTCATCAGGAGATACAATAAAGTATACTACTGACATCTATCATACCGGTTTCTTCCATAAGGATGATAACTTTACCTACGCTACCGATCAGAGTAATAAAGGTAAATATTTCTACTATGAAGTGATGAAAGATGATAATAATAATCGCTGGCTTGACCGTAATCTTGGCGCTACTTCCGCTCAGATGTATGTGGAGGATGAAAGCGGCTCGACTATATATGGGAACTCGGCAGCTGCAGGGAAATATTATCGGATAGCCGAATATAAACAATATGATACTCCAAAAATACAGGAGATAAGTTGTCCTCCAGGGTATAGTGTACCTACTAAATCCCAGATGGATAAACTCCGTAAATCGGGTAATTTCCATACTGAGTCGGCTGGAGATTATTATAATTCATATTTCTATGACTCATCATCAGGCAAATCAGTTTATTTTCCAAGAGCCCGTTATTTAAATTCAAGTGATGGTAAAGCGGGACAGACTCGTTCCGGCTATTATTGGACACGTACTGCTGCAAGCGGCTTAGAGAAAGATGAGTATGGTAATTGGCTCGTGGGTCTTTCAATTATAGGTGGAGCTACTTCAACTATGAATGCCGCTGTTGACAATTCATCATCCTCTGTTTATAAAGGAACTACTAAGGGCAAGGGATTTGCTCTGAATGTACGTTGCATGCAAACTAAAGATGACGATGAAGTTAGCGGTGACGACCGTACTTATTTCTTTGTCTATGGCGTTACTCACGTATATTTATATATGGGAGAGGGTGAATCGCGAACAGCTGTTACCCAATGGCCCGGAATTCCTATCGGAAATTATTCCTCCGCAGGGGATTGGTTCAATTTTACCTATGAGTCGAATACCTTTACTCCGGATAACCTTAAGGTGATTTTCAATTATAAGGATTCAAATGGACAGATCCATTCAATGAGTAAGAATACTGGTAATACCAAGATTGCCCGTATCACTACTTCAATATCCCCCTCAAATCTTGAAGGCTGGAAAGTCAAGGGAGATGTCGCTCCAAATTGGAATAACTACGGCAACTCAACTCTCACAACCAGCCTGGGCTTCTACTGGTTATTCGATACAGTAGACTCCAAAGGTGCTATCTCCTCATCAAAGATTACGTTTAAAAAATATTACCGCATCTACTTTAAATATGGAGATGTCAAAGGTCTTAACGTCTGGAATGAGGGAAGTAGTATAATAAGAGGTGATTACGAAGTCAATGCCAACAAGAATAATAAAAAAGGTGATTATTTCAATTGTAATTCTGATTATCCTAACTATTATTATTTGGAATTTGATGGTGGTGAGGAAGTAGAGAAATTTTATGTTCAGCAATTACCAAACCATTCAAATCAACAGACTATTCAGGCTACCGATTTCGAATTTGACGGAGTGTATTATTGCTTTACTGTAAAATCAGGTACAGCGACAGGCTATTCTGGCAAACCAAAAGCAGAATATGATACCATTGAACTCCTTAAAAAATGGATTGAAGAAAATCCATTGACCGATTCTGACAAACGCCGTATATTCTGGGATAACTCAGGTAAGAACTGGGATACCGTTAGGATATATTGGTGGAATCCAGAAGGTCCAAAATGGGATAATCGTCCGACCATGAATAAAATTCCAGGAGATAAATACTGGTATTATGACATTCCATCAGATGCAGAAAAATTCAAATTCTCCAATAATTATAGTGGAAATGGGAATGAAAGCGGTGACCACACACCAACGACTGATAGATGTAATATCGATCCGGACGTATGGAATAACTAAATAAAAGAGTTATATATTTGATCATTGCCCCATACCGACCTTCTGGTCAGTATGGGGCAATTGCTTCTTCCTCCCTCACTTTACTCTTCGAGCCTCTCCTCCTTATTTCGATCTATTGGCGTAGGCATTAACAGAAATACACCTTGCAGGTGTGACTTATTAAGATATCGGCTACAACCTCCAGAGGTTGTAGCCGATATTATCATTTATTGGAGGTATCACTTTGCGATTTGGCGCACCGGAGTGGTTATGATGGCTTCCGGGTTCTAAACTCAAACTGTAGCAGCACCCTCCGGGTGCCGCGGGCAACGCGGGGTTGCTGTTTCTCACGGAGAGGAGTCTCCAGCGGTCTTTCGCGCGCAATAAATATAATAAGGGAGCCTCTTAACTCGTTTTTTAAATAAAAACAATGGCAACAAATGCTTACATAAATACCGCTACTGAAAACTATTGGAAATTGTTGTGCAATATCGATGATGAGATTAAACTGAATCTTATAGAACGACTTGCAAAATCTTTACGTAAAGGAAGTTATACCGATATGGAAAAAAACTCCACGGCTGAGTTTATTGCCAAGTTTAACGGAGCATGGAATGGCACGGAAACTCCGGCGGAAATCCTCTCATCAATACATTCTCATAGAAGTTCTAAAGCTCCAATAGATATTGATTTATGAATCAATTGTATTTACTAGATACAAGTATTTGCGTGTTTTTCCTACGCAAGAATCTTCAAATAGCAGAACAGTTGATGCGGGTTGGTTTAAATAGTTGCAGAATTAGCGAAATAACAGTTGCAGAACTGCTTTATGGAGCTTATTGCAGCAAACAGCCGGAAAAGAATCTGTCTTTAATAAAATCATTCTGCAATCAGTTCACAATTGTCTCTTTGAGTGGTTCTTTAGAAGATTTTGCACAACAAAAATTCTTCTTAAGAAAGAAGGGCATCATAATAGAAGATATGGATCTTCTTATTGGCGCAACTGCAGTTCATAATGATTTTATATTAGTCACAGATAATCTGAAGCATTTTGAAAGATTAGAGGGACTCAAAATTGAAAACTGGATTAGGAGATGATTTTTGCCTTTTGTATACAAGGCACCCTCCGGGTGCCGCGGCTGCCAGCCAAATTTGCACTTCCCCTATTTTTTATTATTTTTGTAAAAAAAAAGTTATGACTGAAATCAGAGTAACCTTGGATGACAATGCAGATGTATCCTTACTTCGTAAAATGATAGAAAACATGAAGGGGGTAATATCCACCTCCCTCAAATCTTCTCCGTACAAACAAGAAACAGAAGAGCTTGATTCCTGGCTTGAGACCCTTCACGGAATTAGGGAAAAAATTGACCCGTCTCTTATTGATCTTAACGATGAGCGTACCCTTTATATCCTCTCCAAATGAAAAGGATTTTTCCTTTTCAAAATTACCCGTATTCTCTCCGGCTGCTTTTCTGAAAGAATTAGAATAAATACAACTGCATCCTCCGGGTGCCGCGGGCAGCGCGGAGGGAAGTTGCCTCCTCCCCGGGGGAATAGGGTAATCACTCCGGCATCCGTGGAATAGGTGAAAGGTTTATTGTTAATTCGAAATCTTTTCTGTAACTTTACGCATTAATTGTTTATCATCCTCTCTATTATGACACAGATTATCGTTACATTGGAGAATAGTGCAAACCCTACTTTAATTCAGAAGATATTTGAAAATATAAAAGGGGTAGTGACAACTTCTGTCAGACTCCTGCCTTCTGATAAATCTAATTTACCTGAAGTTTCAAGTGATCTCATAGAAACCCCAAATAAAAATTCTCATCTTACGGCAGATAAAAGAGAATGGCTCGATCGGCTTAATGCTCTTTGCAGTAATGTGAATACCTCAGTCATTGACGAGAATGATGAAAATTTATCTGCTTTCCAATAAATACTCTCTCATCATATAACTTTTAAGCCTTCCCTCAACTACTGCTTTCAGAGCGTAGCAGCCGATTCTCTTTCCTCTCCCCGCAAGGCACCCTCCGGGTGCGGCGGGCTGCGCGGGGTTGCTGTTTCCACCGAAAGCGGAGGCACGGGAGGCGGAAAAGGGCTTCCCATTCCCGGCGTGCTTTCGCATAATACATCGCGTTTCTATTTTTAATTTCAAATTATAAGTCGTAACTTTGCAAGAAATGATTTATGGATTCAACACTGATAAATAATTTACAAGCTTATTTCCAAAGTCAACCTGTGGAGAAAGTATGGCTATTTGGTTCGTTCTCCCGTGGAGAGGAGAGACCGGATAGCGATATTGACTTTATTGTGGAATTTAGTCAGGATGCCAAGATAGGGTTGCAGTATTTCCGAATCATCAGTGATTTGGAGGATATTAGTAAGCGCCGTGTAGATCTTGCAGAAATAGATATGATTGATGCTAAGATTAAAAGACAGGTTAACAATGAGAAGATCCTAATTTATGAGAGAAGTTGTCAGGGACAGTCTTAGGCTAACTCATATACTTGAAGCCTGTGAGCGTTTACTTGAATATTTCCCATCTGACAACATACCCTTGTTAGATGAAAGATCAATAGAATTCTTTGGAGCCGTAAAGAATCTTGAAATCATTGGTGAAGCATCGTATAAACTCAGTAAGGAATTTATTGAAACTCATACTGAGACAGATTGGAGATCGATGATAAGGATGCGTCATATCATGGTGCATGGATATTACCAGGTAAGTCCACGAATTGTAAAGGAAATTTTAGAGACAGAGATACTTAAACTTCGAGACCAGGTAAAAGAATATTTGGATAGCGACGCAGAGATGGATTAAGCTTCCCGCGTCCGCTTTACTACCCCGCAAGGCATCCTCCAGTGCGACGGGCAGCGCTTTAGCGCGGCACAAGCCGCTTCAGCGACAAGCTCCGCGCCTCACAAGCCGCGATGCTGAGGCATAAGAAGCCAAAAGCCGGATGATATGTAGCGCCGTACAAACTGCGAGAATAGCGCCCGGCGCGGAGCTTGTTGCAGAAGCGGCTCGTGCCGCAATCCCGCTGTCCGGCGCGGAGCTTGTCGCAGAAGCGGCTTGTGCCGCAATCCCGCTCCCCGGCAGCTTAAAGAAAGGCTCTGTTTTTCTTGCAGCTCCGCTCCTTTTTTACTAAATTTGCTGACACTCATCAGCATAATATGAGCCGCAAAAGAAAAAATGCATATCGCCGTTGCCCCTGGCATGACTACCACTCCCGTTGCATCTATCATGTCATTCTCAACAAAACCCCGAGCTTTCCCGATTTCTCACATATTGAGGGCATTCCCGGTTCTCGTCAATGGAAACCTCGTGCTGTGCCGCATCCGGCAGGAGAGGTCATTGCTCTTGCCTTTAAGGCAATCAAGGAGCGTTATCCCTTTATATGGATAAGACGCCGATGCATCATGCCGGATCATCTGCATTTCGCAATAGATGTGAGGGAAAAAACATCAACCCACTTAGGCGAAATAATAAAAGCCTTTAAACTTGCATGCTCCGATATCTGGGAAAGCATGGGAAACGCTCCCGGAATCCCATTTTTCGAAAATAATTATTATGACATTATTCTCAGAGGCAATGGTCAATTAAAGAAAATGCTTGATTACATCAGCGATAATCCACGCCGTTGGCTGGTAAGGCATCAGCATCCGGGGTGGTTCAGGCGTTTCCGCCTCACAGACGGCATCAACGAATATGATGCCTACGGCAACTGGAGTCTTCTTGATGAATGGGATATTAATGCTGTCAGAATCCACAGGCATTATGAGGATGAAGGCGAATTGATTAAGCAAAAAAAATGCTGGAAGAGGGCTGTGGAAAACGACGGAGTGCTCATATCGCCCTTTATCTCTGAGGCAGAGAAGAGGGTAAGAAACTGGGCAGCCGATAATGGGGGCGCCATCATCGACATCTCAACGGAAAAAATGGGAGAACGTTATAAACCGTCAGGACTGTATTTTGACATCTGCGGTGAGGGGAGACTGCTGGTCATCTCGATGCCGCCTGAGGGGAAAGATCTGACTCGGGCCCACTGCGAGAGCATGAACAAATTAGCAGAATTAATATCCTCCGGCTTGAAGTTGAGAATTATCTGGTGAGCTCTTCTATAGCGCGGCAGGGCTGCGGGATTGCGGCACGAGCCGCTTCTTCAACAAGCTCCGCGCCGACGCTATTCTCCCGGCTCTGCGTCTGCGCTATTCTCCCGGCTCTGCTCTGCGCTATTCTCCCGGCTCTGCGCTGCGCGGCTATTTGCGGCTCTGCGTTGCGCTTTATTTTTGCCGATTGGGGCGGCGCGGAGCTTGTCGCTGATGCGGCTTGTGCCGCGCTATAGCGCCTCCTTTCGGACACACCTCGCGCTGCCTCTCAGTGAAAACAGCGCCCCCGCGCTTCCGGAGGACACCGGAGAGCGCGGGGGCATGCGGAATAGTTATTAGATTTATTGTATCACATCGAAATTGCTGTTCAGCGTTATTTCGTAGACACCGGAGGAAATTTCCTTTGCCTGACTACGCTTTAATACCTTATCGCCAGACCCATCTTCACGATCGCTTACTGCACCTTTATAATTGATAGATCTGCATGCCTTATCAATGGTCACAGTACGCCATTTGTATGAACTGTCGCTACCACTCTTATGACCAGGCCACCCTCTTCCTTCTACTTCGGTATCATCAGAATACCACATGTAGAGGAAATTGGATTTATGAGAAGCAGGCCATTTCACAGTCAGCACTTCTCCCGCTCTGAATGATATATTTGCACTGTCAACATTGTCAGTTGTGATCTTTAAGGGTTCTCCTCCTGACCATGATGCAAAAGTAACATTCGATACAGTCTCCTCCTTATTGCCGTTCTTAAGCCAAATCTTAAGAGTATGACCTTTATAATCAATAGTCTTTGTGCCGTCATAATAATAATACTTATCATAAGTGGCATCCCATTTACCCTTGTCGGTTTCGGTGTAGTAGCTGCTGGCAGACCCAAGAATCCATTCTCCCGTAGTCATATCCTGAATACGTATCTGAGATCCCAGATCATCCCACCAGGCAATTCGATATGTAAATGTTTTGGTAATTGTCCTTGCTGCCGGAACAGATTTCCAATAGACATTATTATGATTACTTGGATCAATGTAGGCACAATTCACTTTTGTGGGGTCGTCTCCGAAAACCTTCCGGAAAGTATCGACCTTTTGTGAGCCATTACCCCAATCATTGAATTTATACTCCATTACCTCATCGAGATCCTTATCTGTCAGGATAAAGTTCTTACATACCCATCCTTTGACATCGCTATCTTCGGGATAACCTTGACCCCATTTGGTAATACCTCCGTCTTTGACACCTACTTTCCATATATGGATATATTCTTTTTCAGCATCCAGAGGCCAGTATAGACGGAAGAGATATGTTCCTCCTGTATCATATTTAGGAGAACAGGTCCATTTGGTTCCTTCTGCAGATACGGCAGTATTTATCTTTACACCGCATCCTGTCTTTGAGAAATTGTTAGCTCCATACACGAGCCAGCCATGAACATTCTTAGAGTCAGAAATTTGTGTATGGGCTGACTGATTGGAATAAGTATCGTTACTCATTGTATAAATCTGCCCGTTCTTCCCTACATAGTTGAAGATTACGTATAGATTTGATGAAGTAGCTGTTTTTGACTCGTAAGAGAATGGGAATACCTGTCCGGGAAGCATAGTCTGGTAATTGCCTATTGACTGACCGGGCCAAGTCGTAGCCGGAGTGCGGTTGCCGGATGCATCTTCAGTATAGAGATATACATGAGTAGCACCCTCAACCTGAAATTCAAAGCGGTTGACAATATTATTAACAGCTCTGCGGGCAACCGCACGCATTGACATGTAATAAGGATTAGAACCGGTCTTTCCTTTTACACGTCCATTCAGATAAGATGTGGCAGCGCCGGTAATAGTAAGACACTTGAGCCAGTTGCCGATCTCCTCTTTTTCTGTACCTGTGCCGGCATCGCGTGTCCAGTAATAACCGGAACGTGAATTGCCTATCAGGCTTGTGCTTGAACTTCCCTCATAATAACGAGCCTTCGGGAAGTATACTCTCTTACCTGTAGGATTATTTTCACTAATTCCCACATTTGTCTGATAATATGCATTATAATACGCACCTGACAATTCTGTATGGAAGTCAGCGGAACTACGCAGGGTATTCCACTGCTCCACACTCGGCACTTCATAACCCGGAGGACATGCCTTCTGGAACATAATCGGTTCCTTATAGACATTATACTTGGCTCCTACCATATAATAGCCTGCTGCATCTGAGGGTCCGTATCCTCCTTCGATATACATCTGGGCAGACTTAGCTCCGATGTTACGGTCAAGCCAGTGGTCATCTCCTACAGTTACAACCTCATAGTATGTAAAGCCGGAATTGACAGAGCCTTTTATATAAGAGTCGTTATCTTCATCATGATGGAAGAAACCGGTATGATAGAGGTCGATAGAATAGGAAATAGGCTCGTCGGAACCAACCGTAATATCTATATTCAGCTTGCCGACCTCATAATTCCAGTCGTCATATTTATCACCGTTCTTTGAGTTAGTACGTGTGACGTAGAACGTTCTGTCATTTTTTGTGCCGGATGTTTTCGTATTAGTACCCCCTGCGTCAGTGATCCTGATATTGGAAACTCCGGTAGTATTAACACTCCAGTTGAAGTCTTCATTATCTGCAACCGCCTCATTAATAGTTACCTTATACATGTAGGTCCAGATGTCCTGATTTTCTCCATACATTACGGGGAAGTGAAGACCTACATTTCGTGGATCGCCATTGTTCTGAGAATCAGATGTACCGAACGAGAGGGGTGTCTCATTCTCATCATTTCCAAGGAATTTTTTGAAATAGATATAACTGTTGCCGTTATTCCATTCAGAGAGGTCGCTCCAGCTGTGACCCTCTCCGACAAATGCCTTTATTTCAACATCGGGAGAGAAAATTTTGGAGGCATCAAAGTTTCTGACCCATCTGATATCAACCTCTCTGCTCAGTCCATGCCAATTAACGGTGATGGGAGAAACCAGTGTTCCCGGTTTCTTTGTATTGTTAAATCTTAGCTTAACATTATAAACCATTCCTTTGGAGTTGACATCACCGTCTTCATTACCTTCATCATCATAACCATCTGTGCCGTGATCAGAATCAGAGGCAAGAGAGATGCCGGAGACTTCAAGCCAGTCACATTCCTTGGGTATGATTATGTAGTTCTTCCAGTTAGACATTGAAATCTCACTCATTTCATCTCCAATAGGAGAATATAGCTTAACCTTCAGATTCATTGTATTGGGATTTTCATCCGTACTTGGCTCGCGATTATAGTTGATAATCTCATTGCTGACGCCAAGTTCGCGCATGCCGTCAGAAATCATATTGTAGATTACCGGGGCATGATCGTGGATGGCATACTCAACCATCGGAGAAGGATTCTTGGCAGCCTCAGCCGGAGTAGCATATCCGGCGCCGTTAACGCTCTTGATAAGGAACTGATACCAGTGGTTAGGTTGCAGATCAATTGCCTTGGTCTTGGCATTATTTCCTGTACCCTCTATCTGCTGAAAATCGAGACGATAGTAGTATTCCTGTCCCTGATCTGTCGGACTTGCCTTGTAAGAGGCTTTGACAATTACAAATGTATGGTTCGCCTTACCTTCTGTGGTATTGTCGGTGGGATGTACAAATTTTTCGTTTGTATTAAATCCGAATCCATTTATTTTGGAGTCGGTATAAGTGATAGGATCGGATGTTAGATTCAGACCTCCGGCAAGCAGAAGACTGCTCTGTGCATCGCCTACTGAACAGAAAGAATATTTTACTGTCCCTGCTCCATACGTATCTTTTGAGGCGCCTTCACCGGCTGTGACACTCAGTTTTACGGCATTATGAACCAAAGGGATTGCGTTGCTATAGGCACTTTTAACCTCTGCCAGAGTCTTTCCGGAGCTACTCATTGTGAAATGTCCGTCAGATTCAAGAGCAGTTGTGGTAGCCATAGTGATGTCGGCTGAGCCACCCGACACTGAGTCGGCATTTGCCACAAAATAAAATACCGGTGTTTTGGAAGTATCGAGCACTTTCTTGCTAAGCAATACCTTTGCCGACATTCCTGAGAGTACAAGCTCTTCCTGCTGAAGGAGTTCCCCCCCGGCTGAATTATAGACATACATCGTCACAGAGCCGAGTCCGTCATCAGCACGTGTGCTCACTGTTTTCAGAGGAGAGACAGAGAAAGAAAGGTTAAGATTGCCATCCTCGTCAAGTCCTCTTTGAGGCATGTCGAAGTCGTCGCTGCACGAAGCGAGCGACAACAACGATAGGGCACATATATATAATTTCTTTAACATTGGTCAAGATGAATTTGATTAGTATATATTTCATTTATAGGCTTTCTCTGATTCAGACTTATCAGGGATTTCCTGCATAGATCTTTCCGTCCCAGATATGCACACTGTAGCGATCTCCATCTTTCTTGAAATCATTGAGAGTCTTTGTCAAGTTGGCATCACCGCCGTAATAACTCAGCTTATACTTAAGTGTTGACTGAAGGTCTCCGGTATGTTCGAAATCAACATATTTGTAATCTCCATTGCCGGGGTAGTCCGTACCGAATTTCTTATCTATAAGGACAGCTCCACCGTCAATCCAGACATGCAACCACTGAACTTCATTTCCATTGTAATATTTCTGGAAGTAAATTCTGTATTTTCTTGCATTATTATTATTGTTGTTGTTATTATTATCGATATCCTCAGGATCAGAAGGCATGAAGCCATTCTGGATTCCTTCTGTCGTAGTGATGTCAAACCATCCCTCACGATTTGGATAATCAAACAGAGGCACACCGGGATCATTCCATCCTTCGCCGGCATACGGATAGCGATCATTGAACCCATTACCGCTATGACCGTTAGCCCACATTATCAAAGCTTTACCCGGAGTAGCCACACCCGTCAGCTTAAATTTCCACCATTTGCCTCCGGTGGCATCTTTTTCCCACTGCATGCGGATTCCCGGCCATAACCTGTTATACTGGTCTGACTTGCAGCTGCCGCAATCAGAATCTGCTCTGAACGCCTCGCAGAAGTCAAGTTCATAATAGTGTTTTGGAT
This sequence comes from Muribaculaceae bacterium, assembly GCA_029062985.1. Taxonomy (GTDB): domain Bacteria; phylum Bacteroidota; class Bacteroidia; order Bacteroidales; family Muribaculaceae; genus Lepagella. Next base: position 2,138 of record JAIDPA010000211.1, on the reverse strand, counting down.
TTGGTACGCTTGGATCCCATGTGTCATCTCCGGTGAAGTAATAGAATCCGTTGGTTGTTGTCCCAGTAGGTGAATTAGGATTATTATACCCTCCTACATTCCAACCCTTGAATGCTATCTTCCCTGTGAAGGAATATTCCAGAGCTGCTGTCAGACCCGTTGAAGATGTAGCAAGAGGTTTGTTGGCTCTGTCAGGATCCTGAGTGTCAGCCGGAAATTCAAGACACTGATAGACGTATATATGGGGAGAAGTCCAAGAGGTAGGAAGCTTTACGTGGATGATGTAATCATCTTTTGAAGGATATGTGTTAATCTTTACTGTTTCCGGCTCAGATACCTTGCTATTGTCTTCTGTAGCAGCTGTTACGCTCAGCTGAAGTTTGTGAGGATCCTCTGTCCAGAATGTGTTGCCATCGTTCAAACCCTTATAATAAAGCTTATAATTCATAACACCACTTGCGTCCGTGGTGATAGGAGTATTGAACGGGACACGATTACCCTTGCTGTCTGCCAGATAGAGGATATCGCTCGTATTGGTATTGATGTCTGTTGAAGATCCAAAAATTTCTTTCCAATTCTTTGGTGTGATTGTAAATTTGTCATAATTGGTTTTGATGACAACATCGTAGGTTCCGCTATATGTGAATGAGGCAATCTGCTCGCGCACATTTATAGTGATGTCATCCGGGTCAACACTCAAAAAGAGTTCAAGCTCAAAAGGAAATACCTCTACTTTCTTATAGATATTTCCTGCCTGTATATGGAAGAAATTATATTGGCTTGAATTAGCCTTGATGTCATCGAAATATTTAGACTTAACCTCCGGATTAATCCATACATTGAATGTTCCGTCTTTCTGTTCCCACTTATAGAGGTCGACTTTCTTCGTCACGCCATCTATTTCTACTTCCACCTGAGGAGAATGACCTATAAGTTCGGGAGCATTCGTGTCATACCACATCTTATATGTTTCACCCGGCACTATGTTCACCTTAGTTTCCTCAATATGCAGGAAGTATGGTCCGTGAAGATCATAGACGAGTTGGAGAGGATTCCAATCGTCAACAGAGAATTTGATTTCTGTGGTCTTAAGATTCTTGGCTAAGATTGTGAGGTCGTAGAATTTACCACGCAGCAGAGCCTCTGTATCGGTCTGTCCGTTGGCTCCCTTTATGAGCGGTATGTCATACGAGCAGTCAGCATCCCCGATCATACCGTCAAGATGCAGCTTGGTGAGACTTGCTTCTGTTGTGGAGGGATTCTCAGGAAGATAAATAGTGCCCTGCCATGCACGCTGGCGCTCCGTATCTTTCCATGCCGCTATATGAGCCGGAAGATCACTTGTCTTGTCGTTGGTCGTGGGATAGGATGTTCCGGAAGCCGTAGGATAATCTTTACTTGCAAGAGGAATGGTGAATCCGCTGCCGAAATATTTTGCCTCAAGAGTTCCTCCGGAAAGAATATGGGTATTTGAACACACGTTGGCGACCTCATTTTTTGTTCCGAAATCAAGAAGATACTTATCTCCGAACTGTGCGTAAGAGAATCCTGTATCTTTCGTGTTGTCGAAGAGTACAGTGTAGCGCACTTTCGCGCAGAGGAAGTTGAGGTTGCAGCTTAGTTCCTTGACATCATCGTCAATGACATTTATAACACCGTTGTCTGCCTCATCGACATCCGTATCCATACATATCATGGGAAGGTAGCCCGGTTTGAGAACCTGACTGTCAATATGACTGGAAGTAAATGCAAGCACCTTGGCTTTGAGCGCATTCTCCCCGACCGGCACGAGATTGCCTTTATTATCCTTTGAGGTAAGATCTCCCACATACTGAGAAAGATTAGCGACCACATATATCTTATATTTTCCCGGATAGAGTGGCACTTTCACTACGTCAGTCTCTGAGGTGCTGTTTTCTACTTTTACAGCGCCTGCCCACTTCTTTGATCCGTCGCTATCAAGGGAGGGTACGTTTGACAGTCCGGCAATGTTGATTGCCTTATTATATTCGTAACCCGTATATCCTTCAGCGCTATATATGAAAAGCCAGAAGTCTCTCAAATCAGTTCCGTCAACGTTCACAGTTGATTCAATAAAGCCCTCCTTTGCGATGATGTTGGCGTTGGGATTGGGGTCT
>JAIDPA010000210.1 GCA_029062985.1 Muribaculaceae bacterium | reverse complement strand
ATGCTAAATACAGCAACGATTCCGACTATAAAAACTGCCGCGATAGAGGAAAGCCATGCAAGATTTTTCTTTAGTCGGGAAGAAGTGAAAGGATTAGTTCGCCGATTATCTTTGCCTATTATATGTTCAAGTTCGTTTGAATTTATTTTTTTCAGAGCAATCCCAAATTCAGCATTCTCCTGCTGAGCTTCGCTGATTATCCCTTTAAGCGTAAACAGGTAGAGACGAAAGTCCTCACGAAAATCTTTATCAGATTTCAGTCTATGTTCGAAATTCACTTTTTCGTCATGAGAAAGTGAGTCGTTTATATAATCATCGAATAAAATTATATTATTTTCCATTACGTTTAAGCTTAACCGGTTTTTCATTAATTATGCCGGCATTATAAAGGGAGAGTTTCACACGAAAGATAAGATCGCGCATGCATAGCCAGCGTCTTGCCTTCACCGCTTTTGCATTGACGGCAGAAGATTTGCCGTTGTCGCGATATTCGGGAATCAGTTCGGAAATTTCTGCGTCAGTCATGTCAGCATAATAAGTCAGCCGAATAATGGAAGCACATGGTTCGGGTGTATGCGAAAGTTGCTCTCCCAAAAGGGCTTGACTCTGAGGATCTTTTTCAAACGATTCTTCATCGTCTTCTTCCGGAAGAGTATGGAGAAGATCTGATATCCGTTTTGCTTTGGCTGAGAATCTGTCGTCGTTGTCAGATTCCTTTTCGTCAATTGAATCGTTTTTACTTGAATGGCGATATTTTTTTCCCGCTAAATTTAATCCAATCTTTATTATATAACTTTCCCAATTTGTCTCTTCTCTGACAATTCCTTTATTAAGATTCCGGTGGATTGCAATGAAAATATCCTGATAGATATTTTCTGCATCTGCCAGGCTTATATTTGAATTCCTATATTTATCCATAAGAAGAGTAGTGAAGTTGCCACGCAACTTCAGATACCACTTTCTGACAATATCTTCGTAAGATGATTCCACAAAATTTGAATTGAATGCCGGGAGCAATCTATGATTGACCGATTTCTGATTATCGGTCAGACAGACCTCTCAGTGCAAAATTATAAAAAATATTTTAATAAAAAGATTAAAATTATATTCGGACCTATTAGACCTCTTCATCAGTTGATGAGAATAAAGGGAGCCCATAAGTATGGGTCAGGATGACGCTGGCGGAAAATTCTCTGGGTCTTGATGAACGCATCATTGAAATCTTTCGATTCCGGTATAAGAGAATAAAAGGAATTGACAAACTCCTGTGTCAGATCATTATCTACGGGCCATAGTGTCAGAAGCATTGTCTGCACTCCCGCGAGACGTAACGCCCGCTGCAGACCGAGAACACCATTTATAGGATCAAGATCGCCCTGAGCTGTTTCACACGCAGAGAGAACCGCCAATTTACATTTGGATAAATCCATGCATGAAATTTCCCAAGCCGTCAGGATACCATCTTCCTTACCTTCATCAACATCTTCACCCGACCATGCTATATTGGCTCCGGCAAGGGGAAGTCCACAGGTCAGCAAAGCTCTTTCCCGCGAACTTTCTATTGTGTGTTTTCCCAGGAATGCATTGCTTCCCTCCGGAATATAGAATCCGTGAGAATCAATATGAATCAGTTCCGGTGCATTTCCATCAAGCTTTTTGAAAGCTTCTTCAGAAGCTTTGCTCCCTGAAAAACTTATTACCTTTTTTGAGCTCTTTCTGATAGCGTCAGTCAAATCCTTCTCATTGATTGGCAGAGAATAGAATTTCTTCATATTTCCCCCTTTCTCAATATTGAGGCGGTAACCTGCAGTCTCAGTGGCATTATCAGAGTTTAATGGGTCAGCTTCCGAACTATTGAAATTGATATTTGAGAAAACAGCAGCTGATTTTAATGACGGTTTTGTTTCTTTTATTTTGTTAAGTTCGTAGGAAGCATTTATTTTGACTATCTCCACTGAGTCGTTGAGAGGGTTACCTTCCTCTCCATAAGGAAGAGCTCCAATATTGATGTTGTTGAGAATACCCGTCGTCGAAATGTATGCCCGCCTGAAATTTACAATCTTTTCCGCAAGCGGAATAATCAATCTGGAGGCACTTAACATTTCTTCAGGATTATATTGGGCGGCTTTTTCCCGGTCAGACTTCTTTTTCCCGAATCCTTCATATACCATTTCCCATGCGAGCACAGGACCAAGGTCAATAAATTTCGGTTTCTCAACATAACTGTTGATTCCTAAATTTTTATCGTAATGATTAACTTTGCTCTTAATGATTGCGCCGTAGTGGGCTATTTCGCTTCCATCTTCGTTGAGAAATGGATATTCTATAATTTCCACTTCACATTCATCCGGGTCAAGATTGTGATAGGCTAAGACTGCAAGATTATTATTCTTCACAAATCCGGCTGCTACGTCGTAACCGATTTTTAAAGGCCATTCAAGGTCTTCCAGTCGTGATTGCAGGTTACTACGTTGTAGAGAATCGGTTGTATTCCCTATTTTTTTCTTCAGATCTTTAATTTGAGCAAGACGCTTCATGTCATCTTTTTTCCCTGATTCATTCACCTGATTATAAAAATCTCTTATAGAATGAACCGACAAATTTTTAGAGGTTGTCGAGACAAGAAAAGGTGCTATCAGATAAAATTCATCGTCAGAGAATTTGTTCAATCCCAGACCAAAGGCATGCTGATATTTTTTAGCTATACGGTCCCAGAAGAACTCGGTTGCATTTGTAGAAAATGAGTTCATGTTGGCGATGATTATATCTTCAAGAGCATACTTATAATATGGAAGATTAGACAGGTAGACGTCAGGATTATATTTCCATTCATTTTCTATTATTTCAGGAAGAAGGAGAGAATGGCATAGATGAGGCAGGACACTCTGAAGCTGATTATACCGTTTATAAGCCTCTTCATAATTTTCAAAATGCTCAGTCAGAATCCGGCAGCAGAATAGTCCAAACATTACCTGACTGACTGTGGTCTGATTTTGGAGACTTCTATATAATTCTATTGTATCATTAAAGAAATTAGGTTCGACATAATCTGCCAGGAGCAATGCACAATAAAGCCAGGCGTTAATAAGGGGTGGGCTCATTTTGTTGATGTCTTCCTCCTTAAGAAGATCCATTAGCTGCATGTAAAGCCTGGATCCTTCTTCGTAATGATTGCTATGGCAAAGAAGAGAAGCGATATTAAATGTATTTCTCAAATAATAATCCTTGGCATCTTTCCCGATGGCTTTACAGAGCATATCGGCTGTCTCAAGAGAGTTGACGGCTTGAGGAAAAGCACCTCCTCGAAGATACATTTCTGCAGTAGAAACCATTAATCCAAGCATGTCTGACTTAAAGAAATTTTCACTTTCCGGATCAATCAGAATATTGTTTGCCACATGGATAAGAATCCCGGCTGCCAGAAGATAATTGTTTGAAATAAGGTCATCAATGAAGATGCAAGCAGATTTTTCAAATTCTCTCGGAATGAAATCAGGTGTCTTTGAAATAGAATCAAATTGATGTGCAAGCAATAAGGCAGCTTCTCTTTCTATTTCAACCTGTTCATGAGAAGGAGGAAGGAAAGGTATCTCATCAGTGTTGTCTTTACGGGCATATAGATTTATGGAGAGAATAAGAAAAGATATTAATATGAAAGGTTTCATTTGTAAACGGTTATTGAAGGGTGTTGAAATGACTGGAAGCAACCGGAGGTTCTGTAATCTCCATTTTGGAAATAGGGAATCCATTCTTTTAAAGGAACGGAACGATGAAAAAGTAAATAGACGCAGTAGGTGAGCGAACCGTAATATCTTCCGTTTATTTTGACTTCAAAATTTCTTTCATTTTCAAGCGAAGCTGTAATAATAGCCGTCAGGCAGCCCGGACGGAAGGGTAGGGGAAGAGGCAACTTCAGGAGATACGAATTATCAGAAGGGGTAAATATGTCGGAAGTGCCTCTGTAGTATTCAGGGAAATTATCGACATCAAATTCATCTGACAGGTTTTCTTCGCCTCCTTTCTCTATTCCTCGGCTATAGCAGGCGTCAAATACTGCGAACAATTCACCGTTATTACCAATCTTTTTTCTTATAGATTCAAAAAGAGGAGCAAGTTCATCGTCAACAATGTGATTTTCCCCGTTATATAGAGTCGTAGGCGTCGCATACCCCGGAGAGCGCAACGCATCATAAGGAACAATTGCCTCGTCATATCCATCTTTCTCATCTCCGTTGAAATCGGGTAATCTTTGACCATGTCCGCTGAAATGAAAATAAACTTTGTCGCCGGCGTGAGAATCTTTTTCAAGCTGTCTGAGTGCTTTGAGGATATTATCTTTTGTTGCCTGGTGGTTGATTAGGGTCGTTACTTTGTATCCTTTGTCTTTCAAGACAGGGAGCAGGAGAGACACGTCTGCATCACCATGCACTTTCTTCCATCCTGTTTTATTTGTATTATAATCACCTATACCGACAAGCAGCGCACGCGAAACTGCGCACGCTGCCGAATTAAGAAATATCATCAGCAATGATATTATCAGGAATCTATTGGAAAATAATATCATTTGTTATTCTGCACTTTATGGGTTATTACCAATTTGGATTTTGGATTGTCAATTTCAATTTTTCCAAGTCTGCCCAAAACCGATTGACCTAATAACAAGGGGGCACGCTGGTTTCTCACAACTGATGCCCTTACATTGTCAAGCTCAAGACCACCGAAATTTACATTTCTCAGATTAATGACGGTTCCTTCACTTATATCGCCGTTAGCATCCATATATCTGGCAGAACCTATGATATCGGTCGGTTTGATGAAATCATTTTTCAGCATGAAATTGGCTTCAACCTGCGACATCGTAACATCGGCTGCTCCGGTGTCGAAAACGAAATGCAAGGGCAGCCCGTTAATTTCACATTTTACTTTTGTAATTCCATTCTCTTTAGAAAAAGGAACTTCTACCGTCTCATAAATGAAATTTTCTGATTCCTCTTCGTTTTCAGGTTCGTTAAGATTGCTCATTTGTTTTTCCAATAATTCTTTAAATTCCGGGAGGTCATTGAGAATATCAAGGTCATAATCTAATGAAATCAGCTGATGTCTTTCCGGTTTCACTGCGAAAGATTCGCGTAAGAATTTCATAGCATTCTCTTTGTCTCCGCTGCGCGCATATATACAAGCCAGATTATATAGATTTCCGTCTCGGTCAGTGGTGTCATTCTCAAGAATAAATTTCATGGTCTCTATTGCCTTTTCATGATTGCCAAGTCCTGAATATGCGAATGGAGTCCAGGATTCGCTTGAAAGTACAGAATCCTTTTCCAATTGGAGTAAACGTTCATAATCTGCTTTTGCTTTTTCCGTATTACCTGTGAGACGATATGAATCACCGCGTCGCATCAGAAGATAGGGATAATCTCCGAGAGCGGGAATAAGCATCACGGCAGTGTTATAATCTTCAACAGCCTCTTTGAAACGATCGGCTTGCTGAAGATTCTGCGCGCGGAAAAGATAACCCTGGGCGGATTCCGGGTAACGTTCGAGATAACGGTTTCTTTCTTCAAGACTTTCATTGATGCGACCTAAGCCTGACAGGAGTCGGGCTTTTAGAGAAATAACATCATAATCATCCGGCGCCATCGAGAGGGCTTTCTCTGCATATTCCAGCGCTTTTGAATACTTATTCAAATCAGCAAGACAGTTTGCTATTCTTTCAGGAAAAACTGAATTTGCATCAAGTGAAAAACCTTTTTCATAAAATTTTATTGCGTCTTCGTATTCTTTATTCTCTTCATTCACTCTTCCGAGCATAAAGGGCCAATAGGCTTCCTGAGGCTCTTTTGCAGACTGAATTTTCAATTTCGACAAAAGAATGTCAAGTCCTTCTTTGGGAAAATTGACTGAATGATAAAAAGCCTTGTCATCCTGGTCGATGGATAATGCTTTGATAAGGTCATCGGCTGCGTCAGACCATTTTTCCAAGGCAATATTAGCTTCTCCACGGAAGGAGTAACCTGAGGAATATTCCGGAGAAAGCTTGATGACGTATGAATAGAAATTCAGAGCGTCATTCCAGTTGCCACGCATCTTCGCGTTTCTGCCTAATCCCATATATCCCATAGCGTCTCCGGGTTCTATTTCTGTCATCTTTTTATAATCGGCGTCGGAGAGGTCGTAATTTCCCGCATCGAAATACAATTCAGCCCTTGTCTGATATGAGAATGATGTAGGGTCAATTTTGATTGCCTGGTCTAAATCCCGGAGGGCTTTGACCGTATCTTGAAGATTGAGATATATTTTGCTCCTTGTGTTTAAAGCCATAGGATAATAGTGGGTATCCTTCTTGGGTATCTTTTTTAGGGCTGCATCAATATTGGTCAAGGCGTTCCCAAATTCATCATTGACCATATTCAGCACCGAAATATAGAACGAAGCATATCCGTTGCCGGGATTGTCATTGATTTCTTTCTGAAACCACTCCATTGCCTCACTATAGTTTTTTTCGTTGAAGCTTTCCACTCCACGTGTATAGGCGTATGAGGTTGGTTCTTTAATATCTTTGGAAAAAGAGAATAAAGAAGATGCTAAAAAGATATAAACTAAAAGATACTTTCTCATAATTATTTATATTGGTAAATTCTGCATATCCGGTAACCGTCAGGCTTCTTGCCTCCTTGGAAAGATTCG
>JAIDPA010000021.1 GCA_029062985.1 Muribaculaceae bacterium | reverse complement strand
CTTAAATGCTATGAAAAAATATAGATGTGAAGTTTGCGATTGGATCTACGATCCTGAAATTGGTGATCCTGAGGGCGGAATTGCTCCGGGAACGGCATTTGAAGATATTCCCGATGACTGGGTATGCCCCGTCTGTGGCGTTGGTAAGGATGATTTTGTGTTGGAACCATAAAAATGTTTTACGACATATTGTCATACATATATTAAGAATCAGAATATTTTAAAAGGTGGTTTTATAAATTTTTATAAAACCACCTTTTTTATTTGGGCAATTTGCTATAATTTATTAATTTTGTCATTGAACTCCTCTCTCACCATAATTCCTTTTGTCATTCACCGTTTTCTCCCTTTTTAATATATTTCTGAATCATGGCCGAAAATAAGTTTATCGCTCGTCAGAGGCTATTTAAGTTGCTGGCTCATGCCGGTGCATTGCTTACTATGGGTGCATGGGGATCCTCGTTCCTTTGTACAAAAGTATTAATGGCAGACGGCGGATTTACTCCGGTCGAAATGTTTGTTTATCGTTTTGCAGTTGCTTATTTGTTATTGCTCCTTATAACGTTTAAGCATATTCTTTCTAATAATTGGAAAGATGAATTCCAGTTCTTCATTTGCGGTCTTTGCGCCGGCTCTCTATATTTCGTAACGGAAAATTATGCCCTAAAAAATACCACTGCAGGAAATGTCTCGTTATTGGTGGCTATCTCCCCGATTTTCACGGCTGTCTTGATTTCTGTCATATATAAGACAAAAATGAAATTTGGAGTCATCCTTGGTTCAATTATTGCATTCATAGGAGTTGGATGTGTGATTTTCAGTAATGGCGAAGGTTTTGAAATACGTCCGGCAGGCGACATTCTGGCGCTTATTGCATCTCTTTCATGGTCAATTTACACTGTGACTGTGAAACGCCTGAGTCCTATTTACACTTCTTTATTCATCACAAGGAAAATATTTTTCTATGGCGTAATTACTGCAATTCCATTATTATTTATTCAAAGAGAACCATTACACTTCCTGGAGTTGATTAATATGGCACATCCGGAGTACACTATTAATTTTATTTTTCTCGTGGTGTTTTGTTCCGTATGCGCTTATCTTATATGGAATGAAGTAATGAAAATTTTAGGTTCGGTGACAGCTAATAATTATCTTTATCTTCAGCCTGTTGTGACGATGATTGCCGCGTATTTTGTTTTAGGAGAAGTAATCACTCTCCTTGGATATATTGGATGTGTTATGATTGTCGGTGGTTTGATTGTTTCTGATAAATTAAAATTAAAAGGCGAAAAATAATGTAAAGGATTTAGGAATTCCTAAACTCTTTAGGAGACATGCCGACGATTTTTTTGAAATATTTTCCGAAGAAAGATTGTGAGGGAAAGTTCAACTCATCGGCTATCTGTTGAATACTTAAGTTTGTGGATTTCAACAAAACTTTAGCCTCCAAAATTACATATCTTTCGATCCACTCTACCCCTGAAAAACCTGTTGCAGCCTTCATTGTCCGAGATAAATGTTTAGACGTAATCTTAAGTTGATCTGCATAGAATTTTAGTAAACGCTCTTTTTTAAAATATTTCTGTACCAATGTTATGAATTTATCCGGTATACGCGAATTTCCTGTGATGCTATTTCCTGTCTGATCAAAGCATTCTGCTGCAATTTCCATATAGAATGCTGAAACAGTCAGAACCATCGCTTGATAACAGTAAGGATTTTCCTTTTCTTTAAAAATTGTGTTTATATGTTCATAAAATTTATGGAATTTTGAATCGAGGTCACTTGTAAGTCTTAAAGTTCTATTATGGGTTGCGGAAATGAAGGTTCTGCAATCTTTGAGAAGTATAAAAAGATTATTTACAAATCGTTTTGACATTACGATAAAGGAACATTTGAAATCCTCACTTATATTTTTAATTTGAATAATCTGACCGCTGCGGATATTTAAAATTGCCGGAGCCTGTATCCGGTGACTCATCAAATCAAAATCTGCCTCTATTGCTCCTTTTGTTAAAAAAATAGATACATGTGAAGAAAATTTTATAGGACTCTTTAACGATGGAAGCATGGCAATTGAAAAATCTGTCAATACCCAGAAATCGCTTTCTAAAATACTTGACACTGATTCTTCCAGCTTAATATTATATATTAATTCACTATTATATAATAAATCGCTTGCCATAATAAATGATTATTTGTTTAATAATTATGAAATGATAAAATCTCTTTAAAAACTTATTGAGTACTATTAAACTTATTGAGTACTATTATAATGATTAATGCAGAAATGACGTAAGGTCCTGAAAAATCTTTAATTCTTTCGTCCGGATTTTTCAAGACCTGACGTTATTTTTAATAAGGCATATCAGTCTTTCTTAAAGAATCTTTTCTTCTTGATAAGATTTAGAAAAGATTCTGATACTTCTTCATTCATCTCTTTAGGATAGCGTATATCTGTAAAGACATGAGCAAGACTGGGCTTTTTATTTTCAATTACGTATCCTCTATTGGCAGGGAAGTTTTCTTTCACATCAAATTGTGCGATAATTTCCTCTTCCGTATCGTGTCTATATTTTTCATTATGCAAAATAGCATCTATTGAAAGTCGCTCAGTGTTCTCCCCTTCTTCTTCAGGATAGCCTAAAGCAATACTTGCAACCGGAACTACTAATTCAGGAAGATCAAGGAGTTCTGAGATTTTATCTGCATTATAATTTACAGTGCCAAGAAAACATGTCCCCAATCCGTTCATTTCTGCCAGAGTTGTTATCTGCTGAGAAAATATAATTGCATCTGTAAGAGCTGTTATGAATGAATGGAAGTTTGAATATCCCGGTTCAGCTCCCTTAAGATTACACCATTTTGAAAACCTGAAAAAATCAGCACATATCGTTAGTATGACCGGAGCTTTTACAGAAGCCGGTTGATTAAAATGAAATTCTGCGAGAGTTTTTCTATTATCCTGGTCTTTTGTGACAATCACTGAATATAATTGCATGTTTCCGCATGTTGGTGCCTTCATGGCGGCCTCCAGTATGTCCCGTAGAAGAG
>JAIDPA010000209.1 GCA_029062985.1 Muribaculaceae bacterium | reverse complement strand
CTTGGCGCTGCATGCCTTGTGCCTTAAGCCTATAGCCTACTGCCTATGGCCTACTGCCTACCGCCTCCTGCCTAATGCCTAATGCCTAATGCCTTGAGCCTCGAGCCTAATTTCAAAGCGGGGGGAGGGAGTCGATGGCTTGCTGCTTGAGGGAGTCGATGGCGCGGGTGTATTTTTCGGTGTGTTTTAAGCCGCTGTGTCCGAGAAGACTGGCTACGGTCTTGATGTTGGCGCCGTTGTTGAGGATGTTTACGGCAAAGGAGTGGCGGGCACAGTGCCAGGTGATGTGTTTGTCGATGTGGGCGGCTGCCGTCCAGAGGCGGAGGGCTTTGAGACATGTGGCGTGTCCCGGGATGGGAAATATGGGGGTGGTTTTCCCTTTTTCCGTGTCAGGGGTGCCTATTAGTTTGAGCAGCCCGTCATTCAGGGGAATAACGACGCCGCTTGCACTGCTGTGTCCTTTTGTTTTCGCCTGCTCGAATTTCAGCAGACGGTTGGAATAGTCGACGTTTGCAAATGTGAGCGCCCGGACGTCGCACCATCTCAGTCCGCAATAACAGGAGAATATGAATGCACGGCGGATGTGAGGATTTTCGCCGGGGTAATGTGTGGCGATCATGGTCAGTATCTCCTCAGTGCTGAGTACGTCCTTGCGGAGGGTGCCGTGATCAATTTTTATCACGACCCCGCTACAAGGGTTGTTTTTCATCACACCAGCCTCCACGGCAGCCTTCACTATTTTCTTGAATCGGGAGTAGAGAGTGTGGGCGCCCTCCCCTACGAAGCGTTGCTGCAGATAGTCGGTGAAGGCGGCAATCATCGGTCGGGTCATCTGGGAGGGTCTGATTTTTGCGGCATAAATGGAGAAGGAGGCAGAGGAGGAAAGGAAATCGATGAAGCATGTACGCGCTCGTTTGATGTGTCGGCGGTCAGCCTTGGTGTATGCCTGATAGTAAGTCTCCATCCAGTCGAGGAAATTAACATCTTTCTCTTTCTTAAGGCGATAACCTTCAGCAAATTCGAGCAACTGCTGTGCGCGTTCAAATCTCAGCTTTTTGGCAATCTCGAGTGTCTCGCGGTTCTGGAGACGTTCGCGGGAATTTTTCGGCGATGTATGGAGATAGAGTTTCAGATACACGCGCTGCCGGTTCTTCTTGGCGTACAGGCGTCCGGAAGTCTTGCTGACCTGCATGGAATATCCGTAGTTGAAATCCAAGAAGAGGCTCTCCCTGCCGTCAGACAATAGTTTAGCGCCCAACTTGGGATTGTCGGTTGTGTCGGTGCGGAGCATGTAGGTATTGTCAGCGCGATATTTCTTTTCTGATGCCATTTTGAGCGGGTAGCCAATGGGTAGCCAATTTTCCTCGGAGGGTGGCGCTGCTGGAATCCGTCACTGTTACTTTCACTATGTCGCCGGGGCGGGTGTCTCCTTTGGGGAAGACCACTACTTTATTCTGGCTTGTGCGTCCGAAGTTTTCTTCAGCGCTGCGTTTTGAGCGTCCTTCTACGAGCACTTCAAATTCCTTGCCCACGTCCGCGCGGTTGCTTTCCGCCGACAGTTCGTTCTGAAGTGCTATCATGCGGTTAAGACGTTCTATCTTAACTTCTTCCGGCACGTTGTCGGGGAGGTGACGGGAGGCAAATGTACCCGGGCGTTCCGAATATTTGAACATGAAGGCACTGTCGTAGCCCACTTCCCTCATCAGGGAGAGAGTCTCCTGAAAATCCTCTTCCGTTTCGTTGTGGAACCCGGTGAAAAGGTCGGTGGTAATGCCTGCGTCGGGGAGTATCCGGCGTATGGCTGCTATGCGGTCAAGATACCATTGGCGGGTATATTTACGGTTCATCAGTTTCAGCACCTTATCCGACCCGCTCTGCACGGGGAGATGGATATGGCGGGCAATATTGGGATAGGCAGCCATTGTCTCCAAGGTGGCATCGCTCATATCTTTAGGGTGGGAGGTGGTGAAGCGTATGCGCATGTCGGGAGCAGCCTCAGCCACTTTAGCCAGGAGCTCATGGAAGAGAGTTTCGTTTCCTTCCTCATCACGATAGCAATAGCTGTCGACGTTCTGTCCGAGGAGTGTAACCTCCTTAAAGCCACGCGCGCGGAGATCGGCTAATTCGCGGAGGATGCTCTGAGGTTCGCGGGAGCGTTCTCTGCCACGGGTATAAGGCACGATGCAGTAAGAACAGAAATTATTGCATCCGCGCATTATGGAGATGAATCCACTGATTGAGGCAGCTCCGAGACGGCGAGGAAGCACGTCGCGGTAGGTTTCGGTAGTGGAGAGGTCGATATTTATGGCTTTCTCACCGTTTTCAGCTGACGCCACGAGGTCCGGAATCTGGAGATATGCGTCAGGACCGGCAACTATGTCGACGCCATATTCATCGATAAGACGATGCTTCAGACGTTCAGCCATGCAGCCGATGACTCCTATGATTATGTTTCTGCCCAGCTTGCGGCGGAGTGCGTTCCAGTAAGCAAGGCGGGAGTAGATTTTCTGTTCGGCGTTCTCACGAATTGAGCAGGTATTCAGGAGCACGGCAGCCGCCTCGTCATCACGATCGGTAGGTTCGTAGCCGGCGAGCGCCATCATCGCGGCGACCACCTCAGAATCAGCCACGTTCATCTGGCAACCGTAGGTCTCAATTCTTACACGCTTAGTTATATCGGGATTAATTGTAAACACTTTATATCGTATTTTTTTAGTTTTCTTATTTGAGGAGCGAAGAGCGGGGCTCGGGTAGGGAATCTTCTCCGAAGTTCCCGGCTACGTTGGGGAGGTTACACTTTTGCGGACGCGTGTGGGAAGTTGGGGACAACTTCCCTCCCCGAGCTTTTGCGGACGCGTGGGGAAGTTGGGGACAACTTCCCTCCCCGGGCTTTTTCAAATTGAAAATTGGAAATTTTTGATACCTTTTTACGGTATTTAAAGCATCGCAGCAAATTGCTGGAGCTTATGCAATTTGTTCAGGAAATTTGTGTCTCTTCTGGTTTGGGCAAGATTATACTTCAATTGAAGACGCAGCAGTGGTTCTGCTTCTATACCTAAAATAGCTTCAATCATCAAGGCTGTTTTCTCTGTCAGAGGTCGTCTTCCGTTAAGCAGTTCATTGACGACCGAGGGCTGCATACCTAAGACTTCAGCGAAATATTTCTGAGACCATCCTCTCTCCTCTATTTCGCATTTTATCAAAGTTCCGGGATGAGTAGCAAACGCCGGCGGCATGGAATTAGCTCTCATATCTGTCTTAAACCCATTCTCCTTCCTATTATTTTCCAACTCATTCATAACCTTATTGGTAATGATTAGATAATTCCGTTATTTCGCAGATAGAGGCATAAACTTCTCCATCCTCTACATATTCTTGAAATTCAATCCGGTATTTATTATTTATCCTGACCGATGACAGACCTTTTTTATCACCAGATAATTTCTCATAGTGCAGAGACTTATATTTCATCAAGGAAATGACTGAGGGTACCTCTGTCATCAGATTAATCACATCAATATATTTTCTGATAACAGCTGGCTGGAAACGGTGCTTTTTATCATCTTTTCCGCTAACATATAGTTCTTTAAGATATGTTTCCCTAAAGTAAACTTCCATTTTATTATGCCTTCTGACAAAATTAATAATAAATATGCATATTCGCAAAAAAAGCGAATATATTTTTAGGGATTTTAAAGTATGCCACTACCAATTTGCTTGGGAGGGAAGTTGTTCCCGACTTCCCATGTTGTGGCAAAAATGACGCAAAGATGTAATATCTTCATATATGCGCAAAGGGAGATTACCTTATTGCCGACGCGTGTGGGAAGTTGGGGACAACTTCCCTCCCCGGGCTTTTGCTACGCCTTTAGCCTACAGCCTAATGCCTTGAGCCTCGAGCTCTATAATTCCGGGAGGGGAATCAGCCAGTCGTCGTCGGGGGTTTTGCCGGGATTGACGCGCAGTTCGCCGGGTTTAGCGGGTTTTCCTTCATTCATCATTCCTTCAATCTGACGACGGAGCTTCGTGCGCCTTTCTTCCGCAATTTTCTCTTCATCAGGGAGTTCGGAATCAAAAATCCATTCATCTTTATTAGGCTCGAGGCTCGAGGCTCGAGGCTCAAGGTTTTCTTGAGGATCTTTTTCAGCATCGTGCCTTGTGCCTTGAGCCTTGAGCCTCGTGCCTTGAGCCTCCGGTCTTGAGCCTTGAGCCTCGAGCCTTGTGCCTTGAGCCTCGGATCTTGAGCCTTGAGCCTCGGATCTCGCGCCTTCCGCCGGGGCCTCCATTACGATGGTGTGGAAGAGGTCGTAGTTGTCTTTCTGTGCGAGGCGG
>JAIDPA010000208.1 GCA_029062985.1 Muribaculaceae bacterium | reverse complement strand
TGCGGCTACGTCCGCACATCTCCTTAGAAGAGCTGTCGAAACGCTTCGACTCCCTCTCCAAAGAAAAAATCCTTGCTTCCCCCTCGATATTCTATCCCTACGATGAAATCGCAAGGCGCACGGGTAAAAAAATGAAATTCGAGCGTAAGCCTGTAATTCGGGATGTCGTGTTTTTCAATTCACGCATCACTGACATTCTTCCGATGTTCAGCAAGATTGGCGACCTCGCTTGGTGCTACACCGTCACGGGACGTCCGGGTGGCACTTACGCGCAGATTCCGAGACAGGCTTTTGAAAACTTCCAGCGCACCATCGGACATTTCACTCCCGACTATGAAGTGGCTCCAATCGGTCAGCTTCTTCCCCGGCAGGGTGAGAAAATCGAAATTGTAGCAGGTCCTTTCGCCGGACAGCAGGCAAGTTTTCTAAGCGCCGAGCAACCGGCTCAAGCCTCTCTCGCTCAATCTCCCGAAACTCCCATCCTATACCGCTGTGCCCTCATAGGCGACAACGGAATTGAATGGCGCATAAAAATAGACTCACGTCAGACCCAATCTCACTCATGACCTCCTCCGAAATTATCTCAGCTGCCAACCGCGTCCGTCTCTTCGATTCCTCCACAAAGCCGTCAAAAGCCAAACAGGGAGTCATCGAAAACGCACGCCAATGGATAGCGGAAGTGGAATCCTCAATTGAGCTTCTGCCTCCCGCAGAACGTCTGCCCCTACTCGCCGACTATGACCTCATCCACCGTATAGCCTGGAGCAGACCGGCATCCGATACATTCCTCAATCGCCACATACACAACGTCTTCGACATACGCATGCGCCAGGGAAAAGAAAGCGGCATTGACGACAACCTCCTCTTTCTCCTCATCTCCGACTCTCTGACGCGGCGCCGCGACAAATCCTTCTTCGGGGCACCCCTCCAATGGTACAGCCGCACCCTTGAAAAATGGGTACGCCTCACTGACACCGAAGAATTCGACCGTCTCTCCCCCACCGAATCCCGCGCGATAGCCAACAACCTCCTCCGCTCTGACCTCTACGCCTACGTCCCCCACCAGGAAACCTACAAAGCCAATCTCATTAAAAGGTTAAAGGCCCGAGGCTCAAGGCTCAAGGTGATCGGGTAATTGGATGATTAGGTGATTGGGTAATTAGGTCATTGGGGATTAGGTGATATTATTTTCAAATTTCAATTTGATAACCCTGGGGAGGGAAGTTGTCCCCAACTTCCCCAGCGTCGGCAAAACCAAAACAATAAGGCATCATAATTTTCTATTCCCAATTTCAATTTGATAACCCTGGGGAGGGAAGTTGTCCCAACTTCCCCCGTTGCCGGATGGTAATTCCTCTCGCAACAGAACCAAAACGCGAAGCCGTTTCCGTCAGGGGCTGTGCCCCGATTTAATACTCCCAATTAAAACAAAGCCATAGACTTAGAATCAGAATAAAATTATAATTGAAATAGAGGGACAATTATGATTTTATATTACTAATTCAAGTCTATGGTTATTTTTCACCCAATGAAATTCTACACCTACGGAAACATAGTACGTATACTGCGTCTCGACAAGGAAAACCCCACAAACTCTCTTATGATAGACGTCAACATGGAGGAAGAAAAAATCCTCAGCAGATTTGATGCAAGCCGTCCGTTCGATGCTGCCTTCATCCAGTCTTTCCTGAACATCCTCTCAGAATCCTCGGTAGGATTCCTCCCAACGGAAGATACATCAATCATCGCCAAGGCGTTACGCATATTCAATTTAAATTAAATATTGAACTTATCCTGACACTTCTATAAATTAAACATTCAAAATCATATAAAATAATACCGAAATAATTGTATTAATACATTTTTAAAGAATAATCAGGGCAGTATCTTACAATATGAACATATTCCAACTACTTAAAGGAGACAGCAGATCTGTTAAAGCAAAAAAGAATATTATAGCGTCGCTCGCATATAAATTCATTGATGCTTTGGTGTATCTATTGTTAGTACCTGCCACCTTAGGTTATCTGAATCCTTATGAATATGGAATATGGTTGACATTGAACTCCATATTAATGTGGATTAACTCTTTTGATATAGGATTAGGAAATGGACTAAGAAATCGTCTTGCAAGTTCTATCGCCCAGAATAATAAAACTTTATCACAAAGTTATGTCAGTACTACTTTTATTATGCTTATAATAATAATGGGGGCACTGATTGCTTTGGGATCTGTAGTAGCTCCATTTATCAACTGGTATGACATCCTCAGTACGACACCTGATAAAGTAGCCGGATTAAAAGAAATTGTTTATCTCTCATTCGCTATTTTCTGTTTAAATTTTATTTTTAAATTTATCGGGAATGTTTACCAAGCAATGCAAATGCCGAGTATTAACAATCTTATGGTTGCTTCCGGCCATTTACTTTCTCTCATTATTATCTACATATTGACTTTAACAACTAAAGGAAGTCTGTTTTGGGTAGCTGTGACCTATTCGGCTTCACCCCTAATAATTTACCTTATCGCATACCCTATAACATTTGATAAAGTTTATCCATTTCTCAAGCCAAATTTTAAGCTTTTCAGATTGGAATATTTAAAAGATTTATTTCAAATTGGACTTCAATTTTTTTTAATTCAACTCTCTACTATTCTTCTTTTCGCATTTTCCAATATATTGATTTCCCATATGTTCGGACCTGAAGAGGTTACCCCCTATAATATTGCTTACCGCTACTTTAGTCTTATCGCTATGATAATGAGTCTGGTCATATCTCCTATGTGGTCTGCTACAACAGACGCTTACACAAAAGGAGATATTGAATGGATTAAGAGAGCTTTAAAGAAAATACATCTGATTCTTTTGGGTGTAATAATATTGATTATCGTAATGATTTTAATTTCAAATTTTGTCTACAGAATATGGATCGGAAATGAAGTCAAAATACCGTTTCTTTTGTCGGCGTTAATGGGATTATATCAATTGATTATTATTACAAGCCTTACATATTCCAATTTTTTAAATGGACTTGGGAAATTGAAACTCCAGACCATTAACACTGTTACCGTGGCTCTTCTGTATATACCTCTGTGCTATTTCTTGGGCATAAGAATGGGAGTTGTGGGCATTATCATAGGTATGTGCATTCTGAATGTAAGTGGACTAATACTGAATTATATTCAATTTAATAAAATAATAACTCATACGGCAACTGGTATCTGGAATAAATGAGCACCTTTTCTCTATATTCTATATTCTATAATTAAAAAATAAATATCTT
>JAIDPA010000207.1 GCA_029062985.1 Muribaculaceae bacterium | reverse complement strand
TTAACGAACAGGTATGTTCATTCCTCTCTTAAAACTAACACCATTAAATTTATAAATTATGCATTTTACCCCAAGAGAGCAAGATAAGCTTACCCTGCTTATGGTTGGACTCATTGCAGAACGCAGACTTAAGAAGGGTCTGAAGCTTAATTACCCGGAGGCAGTAGCCTATATAACAAGTGCGGCACTTGAGGGTGCGCGTGAAGGTAAAACAGTGGAAGAAGTGATGCATGACGCAGCACAGGTACTGACAAAAGACCAAGTTATGGAAGGAGTTGCAGACATGATAGGGCTTCTTCAGGTAGAGGCAGTATTCACAGATGGAAGCCGACTTGTCAGCATTCATCAGCCGATCAAATAAACTGACAACACTTCATTCACAAAAAATAACCTTAAACACTATAAAAAATGGCACAGGACACTACTAATAACGGTAATGTATCGGCAACTCCTGAAGGTTACTCTACACCTTACGGTGTCTTCTCAGGACAACCAGACATTGCCTATCCCAATACTCCAGGCTTTACACCAAAAGAATATGTCCCGGTAGGAGGAGTGATTTTGCAGGATTCTCCTGTTGAATATAATGTAAACAGACGTACTGTTAAACTCAAAGTAAGAAATACGGGAGACCGACCTGTACAGATAGGTAGCCATTTCCACTTCTTTGAAGTAAACCGCTATATGGAATTTGATCGTCCGAAGGCATTCGGCTATCATTTAAATATTCCCGCAACAACAGCTATAAGATTCGAACCGGGTGAAGAAAAAGAGGTAGAACTCGTAACCTACGCAGGTAAAGTACGGGTTATCGGATTTAATGATCTTGTAAATGGTTATGCAGGATTAGAGGATCATCCGACTTTCTATCCGAAAAATACTGAAGCTATTCGTAGAATGAAAGAATACGGATTTAAGAGTGTAAGCGAAGAGGATTCCGAAGGAGAATATACAGAAAACGAAATTAAAAAATAAAGACCACTTCAGATATGGCAACTATTTCAAGACAAGAATATAACAATCTTTTCGGTCCCACAGTGGGGGATAAGATTCGTCTCGGCAACACCGATCTCTATGTAGAGATTGAAAAAGACCTTCGCGTATATGGCGATGAAGTGGTTTATGGTGGCGGTAAAACCCTTCGAGACGGTATGGGTCTGGCTAATGAATGCACCGATGATGCAGGTAGCCTTGATCTTGTGATTACCAATGTTACAATCCTTGACCCGATATTGGGAGTTGTTAAAGCCGATGTTGGTGTAAAAGATGGCAAGATTGCAGGTATAGGCAAAGCGGGCAATCCAAACATTATGGAAGGTGTCACTCCAACACTTGTTACCGGACCGTCAACAGATGCTATTTCAGGTGAACACATGATTTTGACTGCTGCCGGTATAGACGGACACGTTCATTTCTGTTCACCACAACAGGCTGTCAATTGTCTTTCTAACGGTATCACAACTCTCATAGGAGGTGGAGTGGGTCCGACTGATGGCACGAACGGAACAACAATTACTGCCGGAAGATGGAATTTGCATCAGATGCTGAAAGCGGCAGAAGGACTACCCATAAATGTTGGTTTCCTCGCAAAAGGTAACTGCACAGGTCATGAGGTTTTAAAAAATCAGATTGAAAGTGGAGCATGTGGCTTTAAGATTCATGAGGATTGGGGATCCACGCCGGCTGCAATAAGAAGTTGTATGGAGTGTGCTGACAACTTTGATGTTCAGGTTGCAATTCACACTGATACCCTTAATGAGAGTGGTTATGTTGAAGATACAATTGCTGCGATTGATGGGCGCACAATTCATACTTACCACACTGAGGGTGCAGGTGGTGGTCACGCGCCTGACCTTCTGAAGATGGCATCTATGTCAAATGTACTTCCTTCATCTACCAACCCGACTCTTCCTTTCGGTATTAATTCTCAGGCTGAATTATTTGATATGATTATGGTTTGCCATAATCTCAATCCAAAGATTCCTTCAGATGTGGCATTCGCTGAGAGTCGAGTACGTCCGGAGACACAATCCGCTGAAAATGTATTCCATGATCTCGGCATAATATCTATGGTGACTTCCGACTCTCAGGCTATGGGTCGAGTAGGAGAGTCATTTATGAGAACATTCCAGATGGCATCTTATATGAAGCAAGCTCGTGGTAAGCTTAAAGAAGATGCTGAAGGTAATGACAATTTCCGTGTATTACGTTATTTAGCACAAATTACCCTCAATCCTGCAATCTGCTATGGTATAAGCGACGTTTTAGGATCAATAGCAGTAGGCAAAATGGCTGACCTTGTTCTATGGGAACCGGCTTTCTTTGGTACTAAGCCTCAGTTAGTCATTAAAGGCGGTATAATCAACTGGGCAAACATGGGTGATCCTAACTCTTCACTCACAACCCCACAGCCTAAGATTATGCGTCCGATGTTCGGAGCGAAGGGTGAAGAAATGCAGACCACAAGAATGACTTTCGTGTCAAAGGCATCTTATGACAGTGGTATTAAGGAAAAACTTGGTCTCAAGTCAATAATTTACCCTGTACATGGTGTAAGACAGCTCTCAAAGGCGGACATGGTTAGAAATACTGCAACTCCCCACATTGAGGTTAATCCGGAAACATTCGACGTAACTGTAGATGGATACAGGGCCTACGTCGCTCCTGCTAAGGAATTGCCACTTGCACAATTATATTGGTTCAGCTAAACAATATAATCATAAATAAAGTAAAAAAATCACACCATTAAGGTAGGGGGAACCCCAGGAAGAGAGTTCTCCCTGCCTTATTCTGTTAAAATAATTACCATAAAGCACTGTATATGAAAATTTATAATGTCATTCTCGGAAATATAAACACTTCAGACGAGTGGAAGAAAAAACTTGAGAATTGTGACATCGACTATATTTTTCTTGATCAATGGACAGCACAGAAATCAAGATTTCTTGGGAAAGGTGTCAGTGGTGAAGAATATCCGATTGCTTTGACGAGACACTCTCAGATTGTAGACGGCGATATCATTGACTTCGATGAATCTGCAGGGAAAGCTGTCATTTTAAAAATAGAATTAAGTCCTGTCTTAGTTATTGACTTAGGAGGAATCAGAAACAATACTCCTGAAGACATTATCAGAATTTCTGTTGAGTTAGGCCATGCAATAGGCAATCAGCATTGGCCGGCTGTCGTTAAGGGAACAAAAGTATATGTTCCTCTGACAGTAGATAAGAAAGTGATGCTTTCAGTAATGGAGACTCATCATATAGAGGGAATAAGCTTTGAGTTTGAAAAAGGTATTGATGTAATACCTTATCTTGCACCTCATGAAATAAGACGCTTATTTGGAGGGGCAGGCCACGAGAGCCATTCTCATCATCACCACTGAGAAATAATTTATATGGGGAAATCAAACTCTTTAATTTCAGTAATGAGATTACTTCAATTTACTGACTCAGCTTTTCCTGTTGGAACATTCTCTTTTTCAAATGGGCTGGAAACTGCCTCGTTCGAAAAAATAGTTAAGGATGCTTCAACTCTTGAAGCGTTCGCCAGAGCGCAATCACATCAGGCAGCATTTAGCGACGGAGTAATAGCTATATTGACACATCGGGCATTTCTTAAAAATAATTTTGATGAATGTGAGGAGCTGGATAAATATCTCTTCATGTTTAAAATGAATAATGAAGCTCGCCAGATGACTTCCCGTATGGGTAAAAAACTTGCAGAATTAGCAGTCCGTCTGTTTGACAGCGAGCTTATTTATAAATGGCTCGAAGATATTAAACATAATAAGACACCCGGAACGTATCCAGTCGCACAAGGTATGATTTTTGCACAGGGTGGTATTGATGAGAAAGATTTATTCTGTTCGCACCAATATGGAGTCATAAATATGGTTTTAAGTGCAGCTTTGAGATGTGTTAAAGTGTCTCATTATGATACGCAAATTATTCTTGAGAAACTTTCAGAAGAGACTGAGGAATTATATGAAGAAGCAAGATTGATGCAACCTGAAGATATGAACGCTTTCTTTCCGCAACTTGATATTCTTGCTTCTCTGCATGAAAAGGGTAATATGAGAATGTTCATGAATTAAGAATTGATTAAAAATATAAATATGTCAAATACATGTAGAATAGGTGTCGGAGGACCGGTAGGATCAGGTAAAACTGCTTTAATAGAAGCAATCACGCCGAAACTATTGGAATTGGGGCAAAAGGTGCTTATCATAACAAATGATATAGTGACAACTGAAGATGCCAAGCACGTAAGAAAAACTTTGAAAGGTATTCTATTAGAAGATAAAATCATTGGAGTGGAAACCGGAGCTTGTCCCCACACAGCCGTAAGAGAAGATCCATCTATGAATATCGCTGCTGTTGAGGAAATGGAAGAAAAATTTCCGGATACAGATATTGTTCTTATAGAGAGCGGCGGAGATAATCTAACTTTAACTTTTTCTCCGGCACTTGTCGATTTCTTTATATATGTAATTGATGTGGCTGCAGGTGATAAAATTCCAAGAAAAGATGGTCCCGGAATTTCCCAAAGTGATATTCTGGTAATCAATAAAACGGATCTCGCACCATACGTCCATGCTGATTTAAGTGTGATGGATCATGATTCCAAACTCATGAGACCCGGCAAACCTTTCGTTTTTACCAACTGCATGACCGGGGAGGGTATAAATGAATTGGTAGATCTGATTTTTAAGATGGCTCTGTTTGACAAGACAGAAAATCTCTGATGCTCTTTATGAAAGAACAAATAAAAGAAAAAACAATAGATGAACTTAAAGATTTGGTTCTTGAATCAAAAAAAGAATTATTTACTTTAAGAATGGGTCATAATAAGTTGAAACAGCTTGAAAATACTGCATCAATCAAAAATAAAAAAAGAGAAATTGCTCGTATTAAAACTGTTTTAAGACAAAAAGAATTACAAGCATAAGGAATTAAT
>JAIDPA010000206.1 GCA_029062985.1 Muribaculaceae bacterium | reverse complement strand
ATCTTGGAGAAAGCGAAAAGTTTCTTACCGAGATCCTTCAAAGAGGCTCCGATATGATACACCTCCTCATCTATTATAAGAAAACGGTCATGTGCCTTAGTATATTTATGAAGCGTCACACCGGGATACTGTTCGTTATGTTTTTCGACATCCAGCCGCAGTTGTTTGGAAATCTGTCCATCGTATATATCTGCTGTCACTCCCTGCCTTCGTTTGGACAGCTGAACAAGAACCGAATCATCAATATAATTGTCAATGACGACAATCCGTTTCTTTGCCTTACGGATAAGATCTGCCACAAGTGCATAGGCATCAAAAATCTGTCCGTTGAAGAAGACTCCCTCCTTCGGTTGTAGAGAGGAGCGCACAAAGAAGTCCACCTTTTCATCAAGTTGAAGAAGATGACGATCATGCTCAAACAATCTTCTGTCAACCCTGTCTTCAAGTTGCATCAAACGTTGATTGATTGAGTATCCACGCAACAAATATTCCTTTAATACTTTATTTGCCCATTGACGGAACTGTATACCTCTAATTGTATTAACTCGATATCCTACAGAAATAATGACATCAAGATTAAAAAATTCAAGAGTTCGTGTAACATTTCGATTCCCCTCTTTTCGAACTGTTCGGAATTTCCGAACAGTTGCCTCTCTATTCAATTCTCCCGTTTCAAATATATGTTTCAGATGTTCACTTATATTAGCCTTACTTGAATTGAACAACTCTACTATCTGTGCCTGAGTCAGCCACACAGATTCATCCTCCACTCTCACATCAAGAGTGAGTGTATCATCAGGCTGATAGAGTATTATTTCGTTTGCTTGATTCGATTCCATGAGGCAAATTTAAGCAATTTTTCTAAGATTAAAAAGGCAAACAGTTTTCTCTATCTCTCCAATCTCTTTTAAGAATCATATCATCTCTTAATTTTTACAGAATATTTATGCACCACACATTAACACTCATTTCTTCTCTATCACAAATTCATTAATTATTTCTTGTTGCATTTTTTCTATCAGCATAATGAATTTTCTGCCAGAGTTGCAAACTTCTAGCCCTCTTAACTTCATTATATTCCTCCAATTTTGCATTATAGCCTCCCATATGCCATCGAATTGTCAATCGTTCTTCTTCTGTAAGTTTTAAACCATATTTTTCAAGTAGTTTAATAGATCTATAACCGTGTCCTTTTATATGTATATGATTACGCATAACTCTCCCCTCTCTATTGTAATATAACATACGAGCTTTACAGATATCATGAAGAATTCCACAGATTATTAAGCTCTCTCGAGAAAGCCCTTCAGGTTTTAAAGAAGCTATTTCAAAAACACGAAGACAATGTTGAGCTAAACCACCCTTCCAATTGTGATGTCGGTTTATTGAAGAGGGTGCTGTGTAGAATCCACTTGTTTCTAAATACTCCAATACCTTATCCATACCCTCTCTCCCGGTAGACTGCAACAAGTCTATTATTCTTTTTTTATTACATTCAATATGGTGATCTGTAAGTGGCATTTTGTATTGTATGAGGTTTATAAAACTAAAGAATCCTGTCAAAGCTCAACGTATTATAAATAAAATCAAGTAGTTAAATTTAGTAATTACCGATATGAATATTGAATATATAAGGCAAAATATTAAATTAACACTTTTTACGTTACGCTCTACGAAGACAAAATTACTAAAATTTTTATAATGGCAGATGAATCTTGACCTTGTAAAACCGGAAATAAATTCAATAATGTACCGTAAAACAAAAATCCCCCCCAACAAAAAAAAAGCAAAAGTATTTAGACGTCTGATCATTCAAAAATA
>JAIDPA010000205.1 GCA_029062985.1 Muribaculaceae bacterium | reverse complement strand
CTAAACCCTATACCCTCCCAATGCGAACCTTGGACCAGGATATCTCTCTTGCAAAGTGGACCGGACCAAACTCTGAATCAACTCCACAAATCATTGTAACATAGTCAGTAGAATGTCGACAGTGTAGAAAATCTTGGTTCATAAGTGAACCATAACTACATCTTTAGTAAAGAAAATAGCCATCCCCTGATCCACTAATGTAAGTCTTTTTAAAAGAAAGAGCCGTGGCATAAGCCTCAGCTGATTCAAAATTATTTGCAAAATCATCAAATTTTTCTTAATTTTGCAATCCGTTATGGTACAAGGATTCAATAATGACAAGTATCTGAAGATACAGTCAGAACACATTAAGGAAAGAATTGCCAAGTTCGGCAATAAGCTTTATCTTGAATTGGGAGGAAAATTGTTCGATGACCATCATGCAAGTCGTGTCCTCCCCGGTTTTCAGCCGGACAGTAAGTTGAGAATGTTGGGTCAGTTAAAAGACCACGCAGAAATTGTCATCGTCATCAGTGCTCTTGATATAGAGAAAAACAAGGTCAGGAGCGATCTGGGAATCACCTACGATGAAGATGTGCTCCGACTAAGAGAAGAGTTTAATAAACGGGGATTTCTCGTAAGCTCTGTCTGCATTACTCATTACAACGGACAAATCAGTGCGGATGCGTTCCGTAAAAGACTTGAACGGCTCGGAATAAAGGTTTATTATCACTACACCATTGACGGCTATCCCAACAATGTGGACCTTATTGCCTCCGATGAGGGCTTCGGTAATAATGACTATATCGAAACCTCCCGCCCACTCGTGATTATTACAGCTCCCGGACCCGGCAGCGGAAAGATGGCAGTCTGTCTCAGTCAGCTTTATAACGAACATAAGAGAGGAGTCGAAGCAGGATATGCAAAATTTGAAACCTTCCCCGTCTGGAATCTCCCTTTGAAACATCCCGTCAATATCGCCTATGAGGCGGCTACAGCTGACCTCAATGATGTCAATATGATTGACCCGTTTCATCTTGAAGCTTATGGAAAGACGGCTATTAACTATAATCGCGACATTGAAATCTTCCCGGTATTGAATGCCCTTTTTGAAGGAATTTACGGTGAGAATCCTTATAAATCTCCGACTGACATGGGTGTCAATATGGTGGGTTATTGCATTGATGACGATGAGGTCTGCAGAAATGCTTCCAAAGATGAAATCATAAGAAGATATTTCGCTGCCCTCAATCAGCTTGCCACCGGTAAAGGAAATGAGTCTGAAGTGAATAAAATTTCCTTATTGTTCAAGCAGGCTCACATTGATCTTTCTTACAGAAAACCGGTAAAAGCAGCCAGAGAAAGAGCAGAGAAATGCGGAAAACCTTGTTCAGCAATTGAGCTTTCAGACGGCACTATTATTACTGCAGAGACGAGTGAGCTTCTTGGTCCGAGTTCGGCTCTTATTCTCAATGCAATCAAGCATCTCGCCGGAATTGACCATAGTATCCGTCTTATTCCTCAGGAACTTATAGAGCCGATTCAGTACACCAAACTTAATTATCTTTCCAGCCGCAATCCGCGTCTGCATTCAGATGAAGTTTTAGTGGCACTTTCAGTGCTCAGCACAAAAGACGAAAATTGTCGCCGTGCTCTCGAAAAACTTCCGGAACTACGAGGATGCCAGATTCATTCTACAGTGATGCTTGGAGAAGTTGACCATAAAATATTTAAAAAATTAGGTATAGGTCTTACCTGCGACCCCGCAAAGAAAAAATAATAATATGAACCGGGAGGTGAATGTCTGACATTCATCTCCCGGTCTTTATTCTTCTATTATTCTTCTACCTCAACTCAAGTAAAGTTTTTTAACCATCCAAAAGTCTCACAA
>JAIDPA010000204.1 GCA_029062985.1 Muribaculaceae bacterium | reverse complement strand
CTTTCATAGATACCATAATTATTAACTCAAGCATCTTCAGGTTATATTCATTATCTTATCCTATAGACCGGTATTTCCTCGAGATGATTCAAATTTTTCATTATGAGATACATTTCCTTGGCTGTACTTCTCGGAGCCGCTTCGTTGACTCCTTGTGCTGCAAAAGATCGAATCACACACAATCCGAATGCAACAAATGATGAAACTATCCTGCATGTCTGGAGCTGGAATTTCCCAACCATTGGGGAAAATATGAAAAAGATTGCAGATGCCGGATTTACTATGATTCAGACCTCTCCCGTTCAAAATTGTTATGCTCCGGAAGGAAGCGGTAAGAAAATTTTTGATGAAAATGTAACCGAAGGAAATTGGTATTATTATTATCAACCTACTGATTGGAAAATCGGTAATAATATTCTTGGTTCTCGTGATGAGATGAAGCAGATGATGGATTCCGCTTCAAAATATAATATTAAGGTAATTGTGGATGTCCTTCCCAATCATACTGCTTTTGACATAGATGCGGTTTCAGAAGATTTCTATAAAGCAGTGGGTGGAAGAGATAAAATGTTCCATACACAGGGACTTCTACCCGTGCAGGATTATAATGATCGACTCCAATGCACACTTTGGGGCTCGGGTGCTCTTCCCGATGTAAACACTGAGAATCCTGATTTCCAAAAGTATTATATGGAGTTTGTAAATGATCTGCTATCACTTGGTGTCAGAGGTTTCCGGTATGATACAGCAAAGCATATCGGTGTACATTCTGATCCTGTTGATAAGGCGGCGGGAGTAAAAGAGAACGATTTCTGGGATGTGGCGACAGGGCGTAAGGCAGTTAAAGGTGTCAAACTTGCTGTTCCCTACGACTCTCTGTTTGTCTATGGTGAAGTTTTACAAGACCGCAATGTTCCTGAGGCTGAATATGCTGATTATTTCGGACAGACTGCTTCCGGGTACGGACATATTTTGCGTGAGGCTTTAGAGAAGGGAACGGTAAACGGACTTGATTTAAAAAATTGGCATCACACTTCCGCTCCTGAATTTCTGACTACTTGGGTTGAAAGTCATGACACCTATGCCAATGCCCATGAGTCAGCCCATCTAACTGATGATCAAATTAGGACAGGGTGGGTATTTTTAACTGCTCGTCAGAACGGTACTCCCCTTTTCTTCAGCCGTCCTTATGGCTCAACCCGTCAGGCTTACTGGGGCGATAACGTTTTGGGGGCAAGAGGTAATGATGAATTCTTCCATCCTGAAGTAGTTGCGGTAAATAAGTTTAGAACTGATATGGCTGGTCAGAAGGAAGACCTTCAGTTCTCTGATAATGGACAAGTCATCCTTGTAAATAGAGGTAAAAAGGGAGCAGCTCTGGTCAACATATCAAAACATGCCAATTCTGTCAATCTGTCGACAGGTTTGCCAAACGGCACATATAAGGACGTAGTTTATGGGAAAGAATTTAAAGTAAAGAATGGCAAGCTGACAGGTGTACTCGCCCCTGAAAGAAGCTATATTCTCGAAAAAAAATAATTAATGCATAATATTCTACCAACTCCATGGTTTACAGTCTGTCGTTTGATTGGAGCCTGAGCAGGTATTATTAAAAATTCGTAAAAAAGGAACAATTCTTTTGAAAGAATTGTTCCTTTTTTACAGATACCAATTAATTTTTAGATAGAAATAAAAG
>JAIDPA010000203.1 GCA_029062985.1 Muribaculaceae bacterium | reverse complement strand
TCCTTTATCATGAAAAAACTTATCGTCTCATTTATCCTGCTGCTTGGCTTCGCATCAGCTATCGCATCAATAATCGAAATTAAAGAACCTGCCATCCTTGAGATAACATATCTTAAGGAGATGAATCTTGACACAACTGCGCGTGAAAAAAAGAAACTGATGTCGGAAGAATTAAAACTTCGTATCGGCGAAACGTCTGCTATGTTCTACCCTCCAAAGAAGCTATGGTATGATTCCCTGCTTACCAATAATTTCCAACTTGCGGAAGAACTATATAGGGCGGCAAATCCCCCGGGTCAAAAACTATACGTAAGTTTGGGTGGAAACGAAAAAGAATTCATTTTCAGAAATGTGAGAGACGACAAGACTATGGTGTTCGAATCAAATGCCAGCGGTGAATATTATATCGAGCCTACTGACCTCCCTGAATGGACAATTGAATCTGAAACAAAAGAAATTCTCGGGTATGAGTGTATGAAAGCCACATGCGACTACCGGGGACGCCACTGGACGGCATGGTTCGCTCCTGAACTCCCCTACAGAGAGGGTCCTTGGAAGCTTGCCGGGCTGCCGGGAGTGATTCTCGAGGCTTATGACACTAACAGCGATTACCGCTTTGAGGCAACCGGCATCACCGACCGCAATCTTCCCCCGGTCGGAATCTACATCTATCAGAAGGGTGATCCTTTCTACTACAAGTCACGGACAAAAGTGCTGTCGCGCCGTTGGAGAGATCTGCTTCAGGGTGAGTTTCTCAGCCGCATGAGAGCCACCCATGGCAAACCGGGAGCAGCTCCCCGTGCTCCTCATAAAAGCAGGTATG
The DNA here is from genome assembly GCA_029062985.1 of Muribaculaceae bacterium. Lineage (GTDB taxonomy): Bacteria > Bacteroidota > Bacteroidia > Bacteroidales > Muribaculaceae > Lepagella. Next base: position 5,912 of record JAIDPA010000203.1, on the reverse strand, counting down.
ACTTCCTCGAAACCGACTATCCTCACGAGTGAAATAAATAGGCATTAGGCTTCAGGCATTAGGTACCAGGTTTTAATTCTTGTATCCGGAGTGCTCCCAGAGATGCCACATAATGCCTAATACCTACAGCCTAAAGCCTGATAATATGAAACAGTTCTTTCTTGCTTTCTTTATTCTCCTGCCTCTGTATCTTTCCGCACAGGATGCTGATACGGAGAAAATGACCGTTTCCGGAAAAGTCATAGAAAACACCTCTGCACAGCCTGTGCCGGGGGCAAACATTGTCATCAAGAGCAATGCAAAAATGAAAGGATTTTCCGCAGCGGATGCCGACGGGAATTTCTCTATCATTATTCCTAAAGGATTACCAGACTTATCTGTGACGGTCTCTGCCGTCGGCTACAAGACCTATACCTCTCCCCTCGATACCGTCACCTCTCCCCTCACCATAATTCTTGAGGACGGCGCCCTGCAGCTCAAGGAGGTAGTGGTGAAGAGCCGCTCAATCACTACTCAGGGCGACACCGTGACTTACCACGTCGGGAATTTTGCCCAGAGTCAGGACCGCTCAATCGGGGATGTCCTCAAAAGGATGCCGGGAATAGATGTGGAGGATAGCGGAAAAATAAAATATCAGGGCACCGACATAAACAGGTTCTATATCGAGGGAAGCGATCTGCTTGGCGGAAAGTACGGTATTGCCACAAACGGAATAAGCTATCAGGATGTCGGAGCTGTGGAAGTGATGGAAAATCATCAGCCTATGCGTGTGCTCCAGGGATTCGGGATATCAGAACAGGCTGCAATCAACCTGAAGCTTAAAGACAAAGCAAAGGCCACCCTTACAGGTCACGGAAAAGTGGGAGGCGGATGGGCTACCCAACCTCATGGCGCTGTCTGGGAGGCTGACCTTTTCGGAATGATGATTATGGGGAAATATCAGAACATAACCACCCTGAAGGCAAACAACACCGGAGAAAGAGTCTCCGACCAGCTGACAAATTTCTATCTTGACCGCGCGGAGGAAAAGATATCCCCCTATCTGTCGCTCTCCCTCCCTGTCCCTCCGGAGCTGCGCCTGAAGTCGACTTACCTGAACCGCTCCTGGATGGTCTCGACCAATAATCTATGGAAAGTCGGCGACGGCTCCGACATGAAGCTTCAGCTTGACTATCTGAACGACCGCGTGACGACCAATGCCTCCACCCGGACAATCTATTACCTCCCTGACGGGGAACAGGTTGTGGCTGAAGACCGCTCTTCGCTTGCACACACTAATGCACTGACAGCAAAGCTTTCAACCGAAATCAACAGAAAGACTTTCTATCTCACCAACGTCCTGGATGCTGACTTTTCCTGGAACGACACTCGACTTGACGTAGAAGGCTCCCTCTCCAATTCCCAGAAGGCACGCACTCCGGAGTTTTATGTCGGCAATCTGCTGAAAGTGATGAAGCGTTTCAAGGGGACACGCCTCGTGACGTTCATAAGCCGGAATGAATGGCGATCGCTGCCTGAAAGACTCGGAGTCACAGCTGCCGACGGCAGTTATAGCGAAAAAATTGGTCAGCATTCATTCTATACGGATGAGCGTGCATCTTTCGGACTTGTCCTCAGCAAAGTTCATCTGGAAATGGAGGGTGGAATTATCGGCTTTTTCCGTTCGTTCAAGACTGATATCAATGATGCAGGCATTATCCCCGACAATAATTCCTCTTCAATTTCGACCGACTATCTGCGCATATTCCTCTCTCCCTCTTTTAAATGGGAACACCGAAGGATTGAAGCTCAACTGCGCCTGCCTCTTAACCTCTACTCCTACTTTTTCTCTTCCGGAATCAGAAACAGGACTGAATTCTTCTTCAATCCTTCCCTGAATCTCGCCTGGAAACCGGCACAGGGACTCAGGATATCCCTGGGGGGAAATATTAGCCGACACCCGGCTTCCCTGCATGCGTTCCATACCTTCCCGGTGCTGACTGATTACCGCCATGTATCTTCGGGAACCACCGACTATTCCTCTTCTGCGGGCGAAAGCGTGTCGCTCAATCTGCAATGGCGCCACATCCCTTCCGGAATTTTCCTGAATGCCACCGCAATGCGTCGCTGGAACAAGTTAGGCTATGAAAGCGTGCAGAATGTGGAGGGAGATTTCGTGTTCTCATCCTTACGCGCTTCGAAATCGTCGGGAGAGATGACTATCCTTAGAGGAGACATCAGCACGTCTCTGAGAATAATCAACGGAATAGCCGGAGTGAAGGGGAGTTTCATTCAGAATGATTCCCGGCTTATCTCTCAGGGAATGCCCTCCTCCATGAATACTAAAGCTATTTATCTGGCTCCTTTCCTGAATGGTGCTGTTTCCGGTTACGTCAACTGGGGGGTAAAGTTCGCATGGCAAAGAGGCACAATGAAGATAGCCCATCTGACAGATAATAAAACCGACAATTTCATCTGGACAGCCTCCCTGACGGTGTCTCCCCTGAAATGGCTGTTATGGCACACCACCCTCGACCATTACCGGATGCAGACCGCCGGAGGATATATCAACATGCCTATGCTTGATTCCCGGCTCACTTTCCGTATCGGCAAGCGTATTGACCTGACAGCAGGAGTGAGCAATATCTTCAACAAAAAGGATTTCTCTTATTCATCATACGGCGTGGTCGCTCAGTATGAGCGCCACTCCATGCTACGCGGCAGAGAGCTACTCATCTCAGTCGATCTGAAAAAGTAGATTAGGAGGATTGGGTAGTTGGGGCATTAGGAGATTGGGAGATTACACATTTTTCACCGATTAACGAAACAATGAGAAAAAACTATTAAATTTGCATCGTCATCTGAGGTATACAGGCTTGAGTGAACTCCCCTCAGACACACTCAGTGAAACACTTCCATATTTTACACTATGAACCGACTAATATGTATAGTTCTTTTTATAATAACAATAGGTTTGAGAGAAATGCTCTCTGCATCCATAATAGAGCCAAAGGAACCGGGTATTCTTGAAGTACATTATACTAAGATATGGACTACTGACACTCTTACAAGAGCTAAGTCTAAATCTCATTCAGAACCTACCGTACTCCGTATCGGTAAAACATCCGCCATGTTTTATCCTGAAAAAGCAATGTGGTGGGACTCTCTTCGTATCAATGACTCTGAAAAGGCTTATGAACTACAGAAAGCTACGGCAATAGCTCGAAATCTTGCACATCCATATTATGCCAATTTAGGAGGTAAAGACAGTGAGTATGTTTTTCGAAACATAAAACCCGGCATGACTCAGGGATTCTTCTCTATAGGCAGTGAAAAATCTACATATATCGAGCCTACCGAATATCCGGTGTGGGAAATTGATTCACTTACCAAAGAAGTATTGGGATATGAGTGCATCCACGCCAAATGTTCATTCAGAGGGCGTGAATGGGATGCTTGGTTCACTCCTGAAATTCCTTATAAAGAGGGACCCTGGAAACTCGCCGGGCTTCCGGGATTAATATTGGAGGCGTATGACACGAATATGGATTATCATTATATTGCCAACTCCATTCTAACAGAAAATTTAAAATCAGTAGGTATATTTTACTATTGCCGGTCTGACCCTTTCTTTTACAAATCACGTCAAAATATGTTGAAAAAAAACTATAGAGAAAGACTTCAAGGAAATCGTACCTTTCAATTACAATTAAATTATGGATCTAAAGACAGAACATATAAACCTGTAATCTGGCACTACGATTTTCAAGAAACAGATTATCCTCACGAATAATATATCACCCAATCATCCAATCACCGCATTGGTCGCAGTTGTTTCTATCGGATATTTTGGCTACATTTGCAGAAAATAGAGAATCATAGAAGGCAAGGTGATGATATGACCTAACCACCCGAGCCTTATATCTTGAGCCTCAAGCCTTGAGCCTTGAGCCTCGAGCCTGTATTACTTTTCAATTTAAAAAAGCAGATGTCTCTGAAATATTTCCTTATATTGCCTCTCATCCTTTTGCTGACGGCTTGCTCATCAGACCCTGTCTCAAATCCTGAACTCAGACATGCTCAGGAGCTGCTTCAGAATCAGCCCGATTCCGTCGGGGTGGCTGCCCGAATACTCAATTCCCTCTCCCCTGACTCCCTCTCCGAAGGAGACCGTAACCTGCTCAGCCTCCTCAAGATAAAGGCTGACGACAAGTTGTACGTCACCCACACTTCCGATTCACTCATACTCGCCGTGGTCAACTATGAGAAAAAACATCAGGACCGGGGTTTCTATCCCGAAGCGCTCTATTATGCCGGAAGAGTATACGCCGATTTGGGCGATTATCCGGAATCTACCAAATATTATGAAAAAAGTCTGGAGATAATACCTTCCAATAAAAAAAATGATCCTCTCAGATTCCGGGTGTTATATCATTTAGCATGGAATCTTACCACCCAATGTCTGTATGCAAGCGCTGACTCGATCTCATTAAAGGCAATTCTCGTGGCTGAAAACATGAATGACAGATACCGACAGGCGATATCCTATGAATTGATGGGTAACTCACAGCTGAACAGAAGACAGTATCCTCAGGCTCTATCCTCACTGAGTAAAGCTAAGAGGATTTTTAAGGAGATCTCATCTCCTGACACACTTACCACAATTATTCAAATTGCATTTATCCAGGGAAAACAGGGAAACCTAAAAGAAGCACTATACAATATCAAAAGGATAGAACCTCAAGTTGATTCTGTTTGGCTCCCTTTATTTCTGCCCATGGCGGCAGAAATATTCCTGCGCAATGGAGATTATCAGGAAGCTCGTGAAGCGGCATGTAGACTTCTTAAACTGCATGATTTCTCCAACCGGCAAATCGCCTACCAGATACTGCTGAATCCGGATATGGAATTGTTCCTTGATCCCGATTCCTGCGTTTCCCTCTCAAGAGAATATGCAAGTGAACTTGCATCACACTATGCTCGCCGCGACTCTATACAGACTATAAACCAACAATCCGTTTATAATTATGCCGTGCATGAACGCAATCGGATTGAGGCTGAAAAAAGGCTGATGAAATGGGAATGGGCAGGTATAACCACATTTATCGCCTTGTTGATCCTGATAATCATTCTCCTCATTCGTGAGAGGAATAATAACCGAAAGACAATCCTGCTTCAGAAAACTATTCTTGATCTGACAGAGCGTCTGTCTCAATCTGAGGAAAATAACTGCAGGGAGGAAGATATAGATCTCTCCGACAAGAACGATACAGCTCAGGAAAAGAAGGATGACCGGAAAAAGGAGTCGGAAAAGCTGCTGTCTCGCCTTATCCCTCTTATATCCGGAGATGCGCCCGACATACAGATTGAGATTCCATTGGCTTCCTCTGACATCGTCAGGAAATTCAGGGACAACATAGTTAAAAATAAGCTGTCCCACGAGGATTGGCAATATCTCGAACAGGAGGTAAGAAAATATTCACCTGACTTCAGGAATAACCTCTCCTTACTCTCCAACGGCACAATTGAAGAATCGGAGTATCGGGTCGCTTTGCTGATCAGATGTCATTTCCGACCCTCCGAGATTGGATATTTACTCAATATCAAGCCCGGTACCGTTTCCAGCCATAGAGGCAACATATCAAAAAAGATATTCGGACGCAATATAGGCACCCGTCTTATCGACCGTGTGATAAAATCACTTTGAAGCTGGATAAGCCGACAAAAAATTTACTTCACCTTGAAAAAGTGAGAAAAAGTGAGAAAAAGTGAGAAAAAGTGAGATTTGAAGTCCTGAATCTCACTTTTTCTCACTTTTTCAGCTCGCTTTCCTATGCAGACCAACAATTTGAGTGCTAACTTTGCACTTGTCAATAATCGTAATCTATACCGATATGAAACAAAATTTTCTCATTCTGTTACCCTTTTTCGGG
>JAIDPA010000202.1 GCA_029062985.1 Muribaculaceae bacterium | reverse complement strand
GATATACACTTTATTTCCTTTAAAGGATGTCATCTGAATTTTCCACCTTTCATAGCACCTCTTGCCTGCTTTAGCTGGTTCATCATCTTCATAGGATTCTTCATATTTGATGCCGCACGCATCATCTTACGGGTTTCCTCGAATTGTTTGATAAACTTATTGACAGCCTGAATCGAAGTGCCGGAGCCCTTCGCTATACGTTGTCTTCTGCTTGTGTTCAGAATTTCAGGATTATGGCGTTCTGCAGGAGTCATGGAATTTATCATTGCCTCTATGGAATTGAATGCCGAATCATCAATATCTATATCCTTGATTACCTTTCCGACACCCGGAATCATCGAAGCAAGTTCCTTGATATTACCCATTTTCTTAATCTGATGGATTTGATTCAAGAAATCCTCAAAATCAAATTTATTCTTTTTGATTTTTTCCTGAAGACGCTCCGCCTCTTTCTGGTCATATAGTTCCTGAGCTCGCTTCGCCAACTCGACAATATCACCCATGCCGAGTATTCGGCTTGCCATACCTTCCGGATTAAATTCCTGAAGGTCATCAAGTTTCTCTCCTGTTCCGATATACTTGATTGGCTTCTCAACAACCGAGCGAATTGAAAGAGCAGCACCGCCTCTCGTGTCGCCATCAAGCTTAGTAAGAATAACGCCATCGAAATCAAGTCGTGAGTTAAATTCTTTAGCAGTATTGACTGCATCCTGACCCGTCATTGAGTCTACAACGAAAAGAGTCTCCTGAGGTTTAACAGCTTTCTTGATTCCCTCAATCTCATTCATCATTTCCTCATCGACAGCAAGACGGCCGGCTGTATCGATTACTACCAGATCATAATGATTGCTCTTTGCCTCTGCTATGCCGTGGAGTGCTATTTCAATAGGATTCTTATTACCCTCTTCTGTATAGACAGGCACCCCGATGCTTTCGCCAAGCACTTTCAGCTGTTCAATAGCTGCCGGACGGTAAACGTCGGCTGCGACAAGCAACGGACGCTTCCCTTTAGAAGATTTTAATTTTTTTGCAAGTTTACCGGAGAAAGTTGTCTTACCTGAACCCTGAAGACCTGACATCAGAATCACAGTCGGATTTCCTGAAAGATTCAGTGGAGCTGCTTCGCCGCCCATGAGAGCTGTTAGCTCATCATGAACGATTCTGACCATCAATTCTTTTGGCTTAAGAGCATTAATCACATTCTGACCCAATGCTTTTTTCTTCACTGTTTCAGTGAATGTCTTAGCCACCTTATAGCTGACGTCGGCATCAAGCAATGCGCGACGCACATCCTTCATGGTCTGCGCTATATTAATTTCGGTGATCTTTCCCTCTCCCTTAAGGAGCTTGAAAGAGCGCTCCAGTCGATCTGATAGATTATTAAACATATTACTTTTCGGCTGTTCGTTTTAGTTGTATTTTTAATTATCGGCAGATTTATCTTTTCCCGAAGATCAAAGTCGGTTGGTTGTGGTGTCCGGGAAAATCACAGTAGGCCGAAATGTCTTAGCTTCCTCAGGAGTCATCTGAGCGTATGCCATGATTATGACAACATCACCCGGCTGGACCTTTCTTGCGGCAGCCCCATTAAGACATATTACTCCACTACCCTCTTCGCCACCTATAGTATAGGTATCAAAACGTTCACCATTGTTATTGTCTACTATCCACACTCTTTCTCCTTCGAGAATGTTGGCAGCACGCAACAATGCACGGTCAATGGTGATGCTTCCGATATAATTAAGATTCGCCTCGGTAACTGTCACCCGGTGAATCTTTGATTTCATCATTTCGATTAGCATTTCCTACTATTTATTTTGGCAAACGATAAGCGATATTATCTATGAGACGAATATCTCCACAATATACTGTGATGCAACCTACAACCCAGGGAGATTCTTCCCATTCATCAATTTTCACAAGCGTACGTGCATCAACTATTTCAAAATATTCCACTTTCATCCCGGGAACAGCATCAATCCTTTCTACGACTGTGTCATGAGTTGCCTGTACGGAATGTGAAAGGCTGTATTCAACGCTATCTTTCAAGGCAGCATATATTTCAGGAGCTAATTTCCTTTGTTCCGAAGTCAAAAGTGAGTTTCGGCTTGAGAGCGCCAGCCCGTCATCCGCTCGTTTTATCGGGCATGCAATAATTTCCACATCAATATTCTCACTCTTCACCATATTACGGATGACTGCTATCTGCTGGAAATCCTTTTCTCCAAAATATGCTCTGTCAGGAGTCACTATTCTGAATAAAAGACTTACAATCTGTGCGACGCCCTGAAAATGACCCGGTCGATATTTACCCTCCATCACCTCAGCTGCCTGCCCAAGATCAAACTTGTGTCCTGCATGAGCTTCTACACCACCCGGATAAATCTCTTCGACCGAAGGAGCAAACACAGCCGTGACCCCGGCTTCAGCCAAAAGTCGGAAATCATCTTCCTCCTTTCGAGGATATGTTGCAAGATCGTTTGGATTATTGAATTGAGTCGGATTGACAAATACGCTCGCAATCACAACATCATTTTCTGACACTGCTTTTTCCACAAGTGAAAGATGACCCGCATGGAGAGCCCCCATGGTAGGCACAAATCCTATTGATGCATTACGTCCCTTCTGCTCAGAAACGAATCGGCTTACATCGCTCACTGTTCTTAAAATAATCATTTCCCTTTTACTTTTTTTGTTTTAAGTAGTCTTTGGGGTTTGTTTCAAGGTGCAAAATTAATGATTTATTCATATTCTTTCCAAACTTCATAACTAATCTTTTATCAAAACACTCCATTTTTATTCTTTTTACCAATGATTTTTATTAAAGTTACTTAAATTTACGCATTACATAACTGAATTTACCCTCTTCCAACAAAAAAATTATTAACTTTGCAAAATGATTCAGCTTGATTCTCTCCCTAAGAGAGCAATTCCCGGCTGTTTTTTTCCTCCGTTTTTCTCGGAAGGTAATTTCAAAGAGCATGACAAACAAACGAATTTTATTCATCAATCAGGAAATCACTCCTTATCTTCCTGCCAATCCTATTTCCTCGCTTGGAAAAAATCTCCCCGTTGCGATGCAGTCTAAAGGATTTGAGGTAAGGACTTTCATGCCCAAATTTGGCAATGTCAACGAGCGTCGTAATCAACTTCACGAAGTGATAAGGCTTTCGGGCATGAACATTATCATCGATGACAACGACCATCCTCTCATCATTAAGGTTGCCTCTTTACAACCATCCAGGATTCAGGTCTATTTTATTGACAATGACGATTATTTTCAAAAACTCAACAGTGATGTTGATGCCGTAGGAAGTAATCGCGCTGATAATGATGAACGTGCAATTTTCTTCGCGCGTGGATCTATGGAATCGGCTAAAAAACTCCGTTGGGATCCGAAAATTATTCATTGTTCAGGCTGGATTTCAGCTCTCGTGCCGATGTATCTCAAACGAATGTATGGCGATGATCCTTCTTTTAAGGGCACTAAACTTGTCTATTCGATATTGCCGGGTAAAATTTCTACTCCTATTGATGAAAGATTCCTGGCTAAACTCAAGGCTGATGGATTTTCCGCTCGCGACATCAAGAAATTCCAGTCGCTCCCATTAGATACTAATCTGTTCCATCGAATGGCTGTCGATTTCTCTCATGCTGTGATTATCAATGATCCGGATGCGGATCCGGAGCTTGTAGAATATATTAAGGCTTCCGGAAAACCTTATATGCTCCCTGAAAATCTTGAAAAGGGAATGGATGCATATGCCGAATTTTACAATTCACTCTGACGTTTTCCTCTTTACTTTCTTATCTTTCTAAATATGAAGGCTTCTCGTCTTTTCCTCCCTCTCTCGGCTTTAACGATAGCTGCCCTCAATATTGCTTGCGACGAAGACTCAAGCCAGATTGGAAATTCACTCACTGAAGGCAACGTTTCAATTTATGTTGATTCTCTGACTTACGACCTTCATGCTCAAGGAGTTGTGAATGACAATTTTGACTCTCGTTCAGGATATCTTCTGCTTGGCTCAATTAATGTCCCGCAATACGGACAACTGACTTCTTCTTTCATCAGCAGATTAATGTGTGTGACTGATCTTGGCATACCTTCAGAAGTCGACGTTTCAATGATTGATTCCTGCCAGTTGCTTCTAAATATGGTGAGAGGAGATATTGTCGGAGATTCTTTGGCTCCTCAGGTTGTGAAGGTCTATAAACTTAATCAGCAGATTCCGGAGGGTGTAACTAATAAGTTTAATCCTGTTGAAGAGATTGGCTATCAGAATATGGAGCTGATGGGTTCAAATTCCTTCACAGCTTCGGGTATGGGGAATACCGACTCACTTTTCAATAGTCAGAAAAACTTAAGGATTAGTGTCGATTTGGGAAAAGAATACGCTCAGAAAGTTTTTCTTGAATATAAGAATAACCCTCAGGTGTTTAAATGGCCTCAGACTTTTGCCCAAGAATTTTTACCCGGAATTTTTGTAGAAACTTCTTTCGGACGTGGATGTATTTCCAATATACAGGCTGTCTATTTAGCGATTTTCTATCATACTATTAAAGAGAAGACAGAGACTGTTGACGGGCAAGAAGTTGTAACAAAAGAGGAGGTACCTGCTATTGTATATCCTTTTGCTTTATCTCCGGAGGTTCTGAGTAGCAACAACATCAGCTATTCCGTGGCTCCCTTGTTAAAGGAAAAAGTTGAGAGTGGTGAAATTATTATCACTACTCCGGGCGGGTATAATGCAAAATTCTCTTTTCCTGCTCAGGAAATCATTTCCCGTTATGAACAGGATGAGCATAATCTCTCCTTAATAAGTGATCTTTCACTAACAATTCCTGCAGAAGCAGTTGAGAATAACTACGGACTCACTGCGGCTCCTAATCTCTTACTTGTAAAAACGACTGAGGCAGCTGATTTTTTCATCAAGAATAAACTTCCTGATCAGAAAACGTCGTTCACTGCTACATTCGATTCAGAAAAAAATCAATACACCTTCCCCTCAATGAGAAGCTATCTGCTTGATCTTCTCGCAAAAGGGACAATTACGGAGGAAGACACTGACTTTTCCATCATTCCTGTATATCTCACAAAAGAAGAACAGAAGGATTATAACGGAAATATAGTCACCTACAACACCAAGTGCTCTCCCTACACTATGCGACCCACCATGACTCGTCTTCATACTGAAAAAGCTTTGGTGGTATTCTCTTTCTCAAGTCAGAAATTTGATTGATTAGATAACACCGGTTATGTCACTTTCCATTCTCCTTTTCTCTTTAATATCTTTCCTCACCGGTGCCGACTCTGTTGGTTCCGCCCCTAAGGCGGAACTTCTTTTTGTTGGTGATGCCATGCAGCATCAGGCTCAGTTAGACAAAGCTCGTGAATTAGCTGGAGGAAAAGATTTCGATTATTCAGATTGCTTTTCGCTTATTGCTCCTGAAATTCATAGTGCCGATTATGCGGTGTGTAATCTGGAGGTTCCTCTTGGTGGCGGTCCTGACTATTCAGGCTATCCCTGCTTTAGCGCTCCTGATTCGTATGCACTTGCCCTTAGGGATGCCGGCTTTAATATGATGCTGACCGCCAACAACCATTGTCTTGACAGAAGAGATAAAGCTGCCCGCCGGACAATCTCCGCTCTGGATAGCCTTCATATCGATCATATCGGCACATATAATGATGCCCTCCAAAGAGATTCACTTGTGCCGTATATTAAGAATATCAATGGATTCAATATCGGATTTCTAAATTATACCTATGGCACTAATGGCATAGAGCCTAAAGAAGGTGTTGAAGTCTCACTTATAGATAAAGAAAAAATAGCTAAAGAAATAGCTAAGACCCGTGAGGCTGGTGCAGAAATTATAGTGGTCGCCATGCACTGGGGAATAGAATATGTTTTACTTGAAAATGGCGTTCAAAGAGATTTAGCTGATTTCCTTATCAACAACGGCGTTGATGTCATTATCGGGGGACACCCGCACGTAATTCAGCCCATGAAAGTGGTAAGAAATGAAAAGGAAAATAAGAATGTCCTTGTTGTCTATTCCCTCGGTAATTTCATCTCTAATATGAAAACTGCCGACACTCGCGGAGGCGCTTTGGTACACGTGACCATTAGGCGTGATAAGAATGGCAATGCTTATTTCAGCAACGCCGATTATGATACTTTCTTTTCTGCAAAACCATCAGGAAAAAGAAATTTCCGGGTTATACCTTCCTGGATGCCTGAATCTATTCCGGCTTCTCAAAAAGCACATTGGGAAATTTTTGAAAGAGGCGCCTCTAAAATATTTGATAAATATAACGTTGACGTGCCAAGACGCCATTGATGTTTATTTTATCAATTGGATAGGTGATCCTAAATCAAGCTTGGAATGAACCTTAATCTTTTACGGTTTGTTATTATATCAAACTTAATTTAAAGATTATTATGAAAGACAGAGAACCATTTCTCATAGCTTATTTTGCAATTAAAGGCAAAGAAGATTCTGCAGCTACAGCTAAAGTTGCTGCTAAAATTGGCGATAAACTCACTGAAAAGGGAGTTAAGTTTGATACTTTTGCTATCGTACCGACAGAAGAATATCCAACTGATCCGGCAAACTTTGAACTCGCAACAAAATCAGAGAAAAATTTGCACGCACGTCCTGAACTTGTTGGCAAATACAGCGGGATGAAGGATGTGAAGGATATTTTCCTTGTTGTTCCTAATTGGTGGGATTCTTTGCCGCAGGGAGTTTTTACCTTCCTTGATGATTATGATTTCTCAGAAAAGAGGATAGTGCCTGTCGTTCTTCATGCCGGTTCAGGAGCAGATCAGGTAGTGAACGAGCTTCGTGGCTTTATTCATAAAGTCTGGGTGATGCCCGAAGTAGTCATAATGGATAAGGACGTTGACGGCAGTCAGGATAAAATTAATGAGGCAGTTGAAGAGATGTTCAAACCTTCCACTTCCAAGTATTGATACTTGAACGATATAATTAGACACACTACAAACATTCATAAAGATTCATTAGTGATTCAGGGAGAGAGACTTCTTTTTCGGAAGCCTCTCTTTTCTTATATTTCTCCGACAGCCCATTATTTGTGAATATGGTGAAAATTAGATAACTTTGCAGTCAGATAACTCTTCTTTTAATAAGAAAAAATTTCAATAAATGATCCAGGTAAATAACTTAGGGATACAATTCGGGAAACGTACTCTTTTCTCTGACGTAAATCTTACTTTCAACCGAGGCAACTGTTATGGAATAATTGGAGCAAACGGTGCTGGAAAGTCAACTCTAATGCGTATTCTTTCCGGGCAGCTCTCCCCTACTCATGGCACAGTTACTTTCGGTCCGGGGGAACGTTTGTCGGTTTTAAGCCAGGACCACTTCGAATTTGATGAATGTACGGTCATAGAGACTGTATTACGCGGACATTCTGTGCTTTGGGACATAATGCAGGAAAAAGATGCGTTATATGCAAAGCCTGATTTTTCCGACGAAGATGGTATAAAAGCTGCTGAACTTGAGGAAAAATTTGCAGAGCTTGAAGGATGGAATGCGGAGAGCGATGCCGCAGCTCTTCTTAGCGGCCTTGGAATTAAAGAAGACAGACATTATATGCTCATGAAGGATATGAGTGCCAATGAAAAAGTGCGTGTTCTTCTTGCCAAGGCTTTATTTGGCAATCCGGACAATCTCCTTCTTGACGAGCCAACTAATGACCTTGACCTTGAGACCGTAAGCTGGCTTGAAAATTATCTTGCCAATTTTGAGAACACAGTCCTCGTTGTCAGTCATGACCGACACTTCCTGGATGCCGTGAGCACTCATACTCTTGATATAGATTATAATAAGATATCTCTCTTTGCCGGCAACTATAGTTTCTGGTATCAGTCTTCTCAGCTTGCTTTACGTCAACAGCAGATGGCTAATAAGAAAGCTGAAGAAAAACGAAAAGAACTCTTGGAATTTATCCAACGCTTTAGTGCAAATGTTGCAAAAAGCAAACAGACCACAAGCCGTAAGAAAATGCTTGAAAAACTGAATGTAGAAGAAATTAAACCGTCTTCACGTCGTTATCCGGGCATTATCTTCACTCCTAATCGTGAGGTAGGTAATAAGATTCTTGAAGTCAAAGGTCTTAAAGCTTCAATCGACGGAGAAGTCCTGTTTGATGATGTTAATTTTCAGATTGAAAAAGGTGATAAAGTTGCATTCCTGAGTAGAGATCCTCGTGCAATGACTGCCCTTTTCGAAATTATTAATGGCAACCGAAAACCTGATGCAGGTGAATACGATTGGGGTCAGACTATTACTACTGCTTACCTCCCTCTTGATAACAGCAGTTTCTTTGAGACTGATTTAAATCTTGTCGACTGGCTGTGTCAATATTCTAACGATTCTTCGGAAATATATCTTAAAGGTTTTCTTGGAAAGATGCTTTTCAGTGGTGAAGAAGTTTTGAAAAAGGCAAGTGTTCTTTCTGGTGGTGAAAAAATCAGATGTATGATAGCCCGTATGATGCTTACAGACGCAAATACCCTCATACTTGATTCCCCGACCAACCATCTTGATCTTGAATCTATTCAGGCTTTTAATAATACACTTCAGGCTTTTAAAGGTGTCATTCTTATGGCAAGCCATGACCATGAGTTCATACAGACAGTTTGTAATCGTATCATCGAGCTGACTCCGAACGGAATTATTGATAAGATGATGGACTATGACGATTATATAACTGACGAGAAAGTTGCCGCAGCCAAAGAACGACTTTACAAATAATCCGATTTTCTATAGTCGCCTGTTCTAAACTAAATAAATCTATAATATCAGTATTTATGGTAAAACATGTAGTCACCTTCAAATTCAAGGGATCAGAAAAAGAAAGGAAAGAGGTAGCTGAAAAATTTGCAGAGGCGCTTCTTGCCCTTCCCGCGCAGATTGATGAACTGATTTCAATGGAAGTCGGGATTAACGAAAATCCTGCTGAAAAATGGGATCTTGTTTTGACTGCGACAGCCAACTCTCTTGAAGACGTAGCGAAATATTCTGCTCATCCTGCACATCTGGCAGCTGTAGCGATTATGGCTCCTTATAAGGAAGACAGAGCCTGTGTGGATTATTCTATCTAACAGCCCGAGTAACATATTTTCAATTGAAAACTGATAAAGGAACGGCAGTAGTATTTTTGTTCTACTGCCGTTCTTTTTAGAATCAATTACTAAAACAATTTTTCAATACTTAAAGTATAATCCATGCAATCTTAATTGAAGCCTCTTTCAACATCTGGGGGCTTTTCTTTGTTTAAAATTAAAAGAATCCACTATGAAAAAGAATATTCTATACTTTTTATTAGGCACCATGCTTCTGACAGGTTGTTCAGATGATGAAAATAGTCCTGCTTCTGTAATCCCGGAAAAGACTTTTTCAGCATCCTCCGGTCTATCTCTTTATTATAATGGAGTGGAAATGCCGGGAAAATCTGTCACATTTTCTCAGGAAGGAGATGAGGCAAAAATCTCGACCTTTTCTTCCTTTGACCTTAAACAATTAACATTCCTGAATACTGATGGCGAATTGCCCTGTCCGGGAATTATACCCGGTTCTCCGACGACTGTATGGAACGTAAAACTTTCAGATAAAGATGGCAAATGGATTTTTTCCGGCAAAGATCAGAATGAATATTGCACCTATTCTTATTCCGGCACCGTCACAAAAGGAGAGATGATCCTAAACATCTCGGATGTGCTACTCAAAAATAATGCTATTTCTCCGACCGCATGGAAACCCGCTCCAATATCTAAGGAGGAACATGAAGGCTACTCTTCCCTTCCTATATACGTTGACTGGGAAATAGATCCTCTTCCCGGAGTTGATTTAGATCTATCCCCTATTCTCTCTTCTATCACTACCCTTCCCTTAATTCCTGTCGCAAACAACACTGCCTACACATCGTTAAGCGAAGCTCTTGAAGAAGTACTCAAAGCCGTTAGCTTCCGGCAAGACGGTAACATATTGTTGACTTATATATCCACTTCAACCGGAGCTGCCCAAATTGCACAGACACAACCGAACGGATTGCAATTTACAACTCCTGAACCCGGTATTCTTAAACTTTATATAAATCCTCTTTCTCTTTGTGGGTTTATTCTTGAAAACACATCCGGAAGCACTCCTCCTGAAGAAGTGAATCTTACAGGCACAGGATTATTCCCGACCGGAGTACCCACCAGCGGAACGGAATCATCGCTCGCCTCTATGTTTTCTTCACAATTGGCTAAAGACATAGCAAAAAATCTTTTAGCTAATATTTTGCCAAATATTGCCACCGGAATTCCAATCAGCTATTCCTTGACAGATAATGTTCTTGACATCTATATCGATACTCCCGTTTCTTTAGCGATACTTAAAACAGTTATCGATACAGTAATGCAAGACGATGAGGCAATCAAATCATTATTGGAAGAACTTTCAGAAAACGAACTGTTAGCTCCGTTTGTAAAAGATCTACCGACATTCCAAGCTTTTATCAATCATCTGTTTCTGAATACTACTAAATTTAAAATAGGCTTTGCATTCATTCCTTATCAATGATTTTAAATTGACTTTCACCTAAAGATTACTAAAGTCTAATTAATAAAATTTCAAATTTAAAGCCGAAAAGAATAATAAATTAAAAAAGATTTATTAACTTTGCAAAGCAAAAGAGACAGCTCCTATACATAAGAGTGTGTCTGTCAGCCGCAATAGCTCAGTTGGTAGAGCATTTCATTCGTAACGAAAAGGTCGCGGGTTCGAGCCCCGCTCGCGGCTCCAAGCTAAAGCAATTGAAAACCAATCCATTAAGGGTTGGTTTTTCTTTTTTTATGTTGTAAAACATATTGTGTATTTCAAAAAAATTCCCCATTCTTGAGGAGAAATAACATACTCAGAATATACTTTGATTTTTTAAATATATATAACAATAAAATATGGCTACTCTCTCACTTACTATAAGAAAGCCCAGCCGAATAAAGACAGTTCGTATAATAGTATGTCTTTTATTACAATTAAAGAATGGCGGAAGTTTTACTTAAACGTGTGGATCCTCCAACCACGATCAAAATTCCTTTGACACACCTTAAGACGTTGCTGGATGCCGCCTTCAATTAAAGGTGCATCTGCCGTAAGACGACGGAAGCCATTCCCATCATCGTCAATACGGAAACGAATTGATATTGTTCTTCCCTGTGCCATTTCTTTGTTTTTTTTGTTATAATAAAAAAATGATGTCTATGAAGGATTTCTTTGGCTATTTATTTGCAATCATTATGTCAGGTGCCTTTTATTACGGGTTCCTCCTCGCTTTTATCCTAATAATCTATGCATTTGTGATAATATTCATTCCTCGTTCCTGGAGGCGTGCGCTCTTTTCAGGAAGCGAAGACGACGCTCGTCGCAGGAGAGAGCGTCGGAGGGCGAAGGCAAGGGCGGAGCGCCTGAAGCTGTCTCCTCCCAAGGCAGAGGAAGAAGTGTCTTCGGATTCAGATGCTTCGAGCAATGAGGCTGCATGGTCATGCACGCATGAAGGCGTGTCATCTCCCAATTATCCCGGCGCCGAGCCTCCTCGCTCTTCCGGTGAGCCTTGAGAAATGCCTCAAGTTCATCAAGAGTAAACCCCTCGAAATCCCGCAGACTCATCCCTGCTGAACCTATCGCATACCCGAGAAGATCAAGTGTTGCAGACTGTGTAGAGT
>JAIDPA010000201.1 GCA_029062985.1 Muribaculaceae bacterium | reverse complement strand
AATCAAAGATAGAGAATAAATGGGAAGAGACAATTTTATTTTGCAACAGGAATTAAAGGCGGGTTGGTTTAAAGGGTTTTCCTTATAAACTTACCTCATTTTTGAATTGTAAAAGGGAATCTTAAATGAAAGAGCCGTGACTCCATATTAATTCAAACTAAACACCTCCAGCCATGATTGAAAAAAATAAGGTGGACAAAGCACACTTCATTGCAACATGTCCCTTCAGAGAAAAAAAGAAACAGTATGAGATAAAAAAAATTGATTGTCATCCCGACAACCAATCTTCTGTTAACCTTAAAATCTAATACCATGAAAAACTCACTGCAAAATTACAATTTATTTTTCAAAATATGTTATATAACATAAAAAAAATTTATAATTTAACTTTTATTAATATTCCATCTTAGAGAGTGTTTGAATTTAAACGAAATTAAACATTAGGGGCATAACAAACGGGAGTTTGACACTTTAGGGTGAAAAAATAATTTAACGAACTGTTGCACATTTCGTTTTTTATTTGCATCTTTGTAGCACTGATATGCACTATTAAATGTAAACAGTTGATTACGAGACTAACTTTTTTCACGTCCACAGCACACCCACACAATCTACATCCAGAAATCCTTCCGGGACAAGAATGGGAAAAGCACATCCAAAAAGGTTGAGCGACTTGGCACTGAGGAAGAAATCGAGGAAAAATATGGTTGTCCGGACGGCTTGGCCTGGTCAAAGGAGTATGTGCCCAGGCTCAATGAGGAAGAAAAGCTTGGCAAGGAACAGGTGAAAGTATCCCTTTCCCCCCTTGAGCGAATCAGCCCGGGTGTGCATGCCAGCTATGACTGCGGGGATCTTCTTCTGTTGCCTATTTATAATTCTCTTGGGTTACCCGCGGTCTATGAGGGTATCGTTTCCGGGAAAAGGTGAAGTATAATCTCAATGAGATTCTCGAGTGCCTTTTCAATCACTCCCTACATTGAAGACGGGGATACACTTATGTACGTTGTGCAATATGAAAAAGGATGGGAAATATATTCAGCCAAGCTCTCCTCACCAATGATTCTGTTTTCTTCTCAAGAAGCATCTAATTTTGATGTCAATGACCCAACATTTCCGGATGCTCTTAAGAATTTGATATTTTCTGTATCAGAGAGCATAAAATCAACCGCAAGTCTATATCCTGATTCCATCCATTCGTCATGGGGATATAAGATGGTTTTGGTGACAATGTATTCTGTAACTTCCTAACTTCTTGGTCAGTTAGCAATGTAACCCTCAACAATGTCTTTTATTTTTATAAACGAAATGATCTGAATTTATGAAAAAGTATTTCTTATCTATTCTAATGCTGTCTTTCATTCTCCTGTCAGCTTGTAGCTCTGGAGTGGAGGAAAATGGGAATGAGTATGTTCCTATTGAGTTGCACGCCTCATCAAGAGCAACCGCAAAAGATCTTGCCTCCTTCAACCTTTCCCTACTGCAAAATACCGCGAAAATTGCGGATGAGAATGTAGGTGACAAAAACGTTATTGTTTCTCCTCTATCCACATCCGTATTGCTCGGAATGGTGGCAAATGCCATCGAAACAGAACTCGCGAATGAGATTCTAAATCACATGGGGATTTCCGATCTTGAATCTCTGAATAGCCTGAACGCAACATTGCTTTCATCTCTGCCGGGACTGGATAAAACCGCCTCCCTTTATCTCCCTAACAGCGTATGGTATCGCCGCCAGTTTGATCTGAGCTCTGACTTTAACAGGGAGATGCAGAAAAATTTCCTGGCAAGAATCACAAAAGTAGACTTTCAATCCACCGTTGAAACAAAAAAACTAATCGACCAATGGATTAAAAGCACAACAGGGGAGAAAATATCCTCATACCCCTTTGAAATTTACCCTTCCTCTTATGCGGTGTTCTCAAATGCATTATATTTCGGTGCCAAATGGAAGGGTGCATTTTTCTATCCCGCAAACATCTCTAAGGCAGCGTTCCATGGAGTGAGTGGAGACTCGGAGGTGGATATGATGAAAGGATCCGGATCAGCCTATGCTATCAAGATTGGAGAAATGACATACCTCAACATACCTTTTGGTAACGGTGCTTTTAATTTCGAGGTCTTTCTGCCGGATTCCGAAACTGATGTACAGCAAAAACTATCCCTGCTTGATCTGGAACAGATCAGTGAATTAAGATCTTTTGCTAAAAGAGGAGCTGTCACAGTCAAAATACCCAAATTTCATCTCTCTCAAAAAAATGATCTTCGAGAGGTTCTTATTCAAATGGGTTTTGAAAAATTGTTTGGCGACATTGATATCTCCATGTTCACATCTCCCGTATCAGGAGCAATTGAGATTTCCCAACTCGCTGATTTTGCCATTGACGAGAAGGGGGTGGAGATTCATGTAATCTCCAATGGGGTGATGGCTCCAACTGCAAATCAACAGCCGGAGGAAGTAACGGAGGTTATCGTCAACAGACCTTTCATGTTTATGGTGTCGAATTCAGACACTGAGACAGTTCTCCTCTCCGGGCGAGTTGCCGATCTCTGATTTATCTCCCTCAGGGAGTCGAATCGCATCATAACAGCTTTGAGCATCACTACAAGGTGAATCCAGCAGTTGAACCGCTTGGTGTACCTCTCACCACCGTTTTCGCGGCTGAAATCAAGAATTTTTGACTTGTCAAGCAATTTTATCACCTGACCATAGAG
>JAIDPA010000200.1 GCA_029062985.1 Muribaculaceae bacterium | reverse complement strand
GCCAGATAAATAAAGCCCTTGGCGAGCCAGTATTCATGAGGGGAGCCGGCATCGGTGAAGGCGGTAAGCACTTTATAGGCGCCATTGACATTTCCGTTGTCAAGATAGAATTTTCCAAGCGACACGGCAGCCTTTGCCCCTGACAGACTTTTAGGATTTGAGGCGAGTTTAAGAAGGGTAGCCTCCCCTTTCTTAGCGTCGCCATTGCGCAGAAGGGCAGTCGCTTCATAAAATTCCGCTTCTTCAATCTGGTCGGCTGAAAGACCTGCGCTGTTCTTTACGAGAACAGCATATTTAAGACGTTCGGCATCCTTATCGGCAGTCCTCATTATTCCGGCATAAGCATCGGCGGCATATTCCGCACCCCCTTGCTTTTCAAGTTCACGATACGTCTCGAGAGCCTCTTTGGAGGATGAGGGCCCCATATCTTCGAGAATGCTTGCTTTGAGAAGGAGAGCCTCCCTCATCTGCGGAGAATCACCCCTTCGGGTGAGAAGAGAATTAAGGGCATTCAGCGCTTTATTCTTTTCCCCTTTCTCATCGTTCCCGATTGCAATGTCGAGAAGCGCCTGAGCAAGGAATTTTCCGTTGGGATAGTCTGCCACATATTTTTCAAGAAGAGCCAGCGAAGTTGCATTTTCAGCAAAAGCAGTCTCAGCACCCTCAAAAGCGAGTTTCTCCATCTCATCAGGATTCAGCTGCGGCGCCTCAGGGACTGATTTAAGGAACTGAGCATATTCTGCAAGTTCTCCCCTTGATGCATAAAAGCGCCGGAGGTCATCGTTCGCCAGAGACGCCTCTTCGCTTGAGGGCCATTTTGAAATCACTTCCCGGTAAGCTTCTTCCCCTTTGGTAGTCTCTCCCGCCTTCATGTAGGAAAGAGCAAGATTCAGCATCCCTTTCCGAGCCTGCGGAGTGCGACGGTGAGTGATGCGCAATTGTTCAAAAGCTTCGGTAGCCTTGGCATTATCCCCCAGCGCACTGTAAGTCTGACCCTTTTCAAGAAGGGCATTCGGAAGCCACTTGGAATCAGGAAAAGCGGAAGGCATTGATGAAAGCTCCGAAAGCTTCCTTTTGATGTCGCCTGAGAGCCCGTACATCACGGCACGACGATAGGTGGCATAGTCTCTGTCGAAAGCACCGTTTTCAATTGCCGAGGTATAATTTTTTAGGGCAAGCTTGTAATCCCCGTTATAATACTGAGCATCCGCCATACGGATAAGGGCATCATCATACATCCTCTTTGGAAGCATGGGCTCAGCTTTCATGGCATCTGCGAAAGAAGCTGCCGCTGCTTTGTATTTATCCTGCATCAGGAGGGCATACGCAAGATTATATGTCGCGAGAGTTCTGTTTTCGCCTCTTCTGTCGGCAGCCAGATAGGCAGCATAAGCTTTTTCTGCCTCTGCATATTTGCCAAGAGCGTATGCAGCGTCTCCGAGCCAGAGATAAGACTGAGCGCGCACGGCAGCCTCACCTTTTATTTGGGTCGCCTCGGAGAGATATTTCCAGGCATCGGAGGCTCGATTGTTGGTCATCGCTTCCATTCCCAGTTCGTATAGCACTTTCTGTTTCATCGAAAGCACATTTTGAGAGGGATTCGGAATCTGATTGATGCTCACCAGAGCATTAGCATAATCCTTCTCATTGAAATATGCATTGGCGAGATATTCCCTGACTTCAGGAGCGAATTTTGAAGAGGGAAACTCTTTCAGAAAACCGTTGATGAGGGGTATGGATGAACTGAAAGGTATGTTGCCGCCTCGTGTTCGGGCAGCGATGTAATTATAGAGAGCGGTCTCAGTCACATTCCGGTCAAAACTCATTCTGGAGGCTTTCTCAAAAGAGATAGCAGCCGCATTGCTGTCGCCCTCCTTCACAGCAATCTGTCCTAAATAAAGATATGCGCTCTGGGCGAGGTCATTGTTGAGGTCTGTGAGCTGAGCAAAACGGTTGCGCGCATTAGAAATGTCGCCCTCGCGATAGTCAATCACCCCCAGAGCATAAGTGGCATCCGAAGCGGTCGGCACATCGGGTGTGCGTGCATATCGGGCTAATACATCCTTAGCTTTGGTATAATCTCCAAGCTTGAAATAGCTGAGACCTATGATTCTCTGAGTCTCGGGGATAAGTTCAGCTACAGGTTTTTCTGTAAGGAGACGGTTGCCGAGATTGATCACCTTCTCGTATTCAGCGCGTGTGTAGTCAATCTGTGCAATATAGTAGGCTGGAGAGATTCCTTCGATAGAATTATCTCCCAAATCTTTTTCCACATCCTGAAATCCGGCATAAGCCTTGTCAAGGTTTCCCTGTATGTATTCAATGAAAGCGAGGTAATATCGGGAAGGAATGTTGTATTCTTTGTTAGATTCGAGCTGACTGAACAATATGCCGGCAGCGTCATATTGCCCGGTCTTAAGAAGCGACAGAGCTTTACGGTAGACATACAGAGGACGGTCAGCCGGAGCTATTCTGGAATAGTCAATATCGTTGTAAGCAGCAAGCGCGTTGGCATAATGATGAGCAAAGAAGAAATAGTCGGCAGCCGCCAGGCGCGCGGAAAGAGAGAGAGAAGATGCCGGATATGTCTCGGCAAACTCCCTTAGAAGATCGACACAATCAGCATCCGCACGTTCATAAAGAGCGATTGCAAGAAGATACGTACAATCCTCACGGTCACGGTCGCTGAGGCGCACACCCTGTGTGTCGAGATGTTTCAGCTGATCGACAACGCCGGCAAAGTTTCCATCGTCGAGCATAATGCGTGCGCGTTCAAGATAACCGGCAGCGAGTGGACTCAGACGGTCTTCCCGGATGAGGACATCCGCACCGGCAAAAAGAGGCGCAGAGGCGCAGATTAATGCAGCGACCGGACCTAATGTCCATCGACGAGGAAAGAAATTATTAAGCTTCATTATGTTGCTTTGATATGTAAATTCGCGTTGATACGCTCAATGATAGTTTGGGGAGAAATCCCGTTTAGACAATAGTAGTCGCCTCTTGAGCAAGGCTTGTTTCCGAACACGGAGCAGGGACGGCATTCCAGATTAAGCTGAACGGCATCTTTCGGGTCTTGTCTTATTCCGTAGAAACCGCAGTAAGGGTGAGTGGCACCCCAGACACTCACTGTAGGCAACCCCACAAGAGAAGCAAGGTGCATATTGGCTGAATCCATTGCCAGCATTGTGTCGCAGCAATGCATCAGGGCGAGTTCACCTGCAAATCCCAATTTTTTTTCAGCCATGTTCACTACGTTTTCATGCCCGTTTGCAAGGCTTGCAATCAAATCAGATTCAGTGGCGCCTGCTCCAAAAATGAATATCTTCATGCCGGGAATGGAAGCAAAGTGGCTGACTACCCTCTTCATCAGTTCAATAGGATAGATCTTTCCTTTGTGAGCAGCAAAGGGAGCAATTGCCAGCCATGTTTCCCCCTGTTTTTTAGGAAGAGAGGCAGCCTCGAAAAGATGTGCTTCCGGAGGATTCTTATCAAACAGAGAGGAGAAGGAATCAGGCACCGTTAAGCCGGCTTTACGGAACGCGTCGCGGTATCTGTCAGTCGAATGTGGGAGCTGAGAGAGCTTCTTGTCGCGTTTACGGGTGAGGGCTTTTTTCTGCGAACGCCCTTTGTTGATTTTAGCCACTTTCAGCCCGGAGAGCCTTGCATAGAGACGGAGCAGGGAGGTACGCAAGACATCATGAAGGTCTACCAAAGTGGAGAAATCAAATTCTTCTCTGAGTTCACGGAATAGTCTCAGCAATCCTGCAGGTCCGTTATATAGAGAGGTGTCAATCCCCCTTACCGTCAGATTGGCAGGGGGATTAATAAAGAGTTTGGCAGGGAGTTTACGAGTCAGGAACACGAATTCTTTTCCGGGATATGCCAAGGCAGCCGCATACACGACAGGGAGTGCCATAGCGACATCTCCGAGAGCAGAAAAGCGGGTTACGAGAATCGTGTCTTTATCAGTCTTTTTTGCCATAAAGCACCGGATTAGTAGCCGGGTCATTATACATTTTCATCTGGCGATATACCTTCATGTATTTCTTGCCGGCAGCGATATCGTCAAGAAGGGTGTCGATAGCGTCGGTGAGATCCACGCGTTGCTCCAGAAGAACATCAAGTTTAGCCTTACACTTCGCAATATGTTCCGGCGACGCATCCTTACGTTCCACCTGCTCTTTCATGTGCCATATCTTGAGGGCAAGAATAGAGAGACGGTCGAGAGCCCATGCAGGAGATTCAGTATTGATTGTAGCGTCGGGGAGGGGCTTTACGTCGGCAAATTTATCACGGAACCAAGAATCTATTTCCTCCACCATATCAGTGCGGACCTGATTTGAGGCGTCAATCCTGCGTTTGAGCGCGAGGGCTTCCACGGGGTCGATGTTAGGATCGCGGATAATATCCTCCAGATGCCATTGGACAGCGTCCACCCAGTTTTTAGCGAAAAGGATAGCCTCGAACGAGCCTTCGGGGAAGGGATTGGGGCAGGGGAGATCGATATTGTCAGATACGTGATATTTGGCGACAGAATTGTCGAACACGGAGTTGGCGAGTTCAGCTGTTTTCATGATAGGGTAATTAAAGGCGAAAAGACGCCAAGTGAAACAAAAACCTAAATCCGGGGAGAGTTATGTATAAAAAAGAGGTGAGGCCGGCACTGGGAAACAGTAACCGGCCTCTGGGGATAGGATGGATTTAGGGAGGTAGCCCATAGCAGAGTCGAACTGCTCTTTAGAGAATGAAAATCTCTCGTCCTAACCGATAGACGAATGGGCCGACACAATCCTTATAACCAGCTGCGCGTCGGCCAAAGGCTTGCACATGCTGAAGGAAAATATTTAAACGGAGGAAAAACCTGACCGTTATTAAGCGAGTTTGTTGATGTGAATAGCAAGACCGCTGCAAAGGTTAGCGGCTTTATTCTTAGAGATGATATTTTTTCTGCCGAGACGCTGAAGAAGAGCGCTGACTTTGTTGTAAGCAGCAGTAGCTTCAGCCTTGTCGGTCATTTTACGCACGCGACGCACAGCATTACGAGCGGTTTTAGCCCAGTAGCGGTTTTCAAGTCTTCTTTTTTCCGCCTGGCGAATTCTCTTTATAGATGATTTATGATTTGCCATCGATTAAAGTAGTATTACTTTTATATTTTTATATTGGTAGCCCATAGCAGAGTCGAACTGCTCTTTAGAGAATGAAAATCTCTCGTCCTAACCGATAGACGAATGGGCCACGGATAAGCAACTGCGCCGGTTATCGGGGCATTTTGCGAGTGCAAAGTTAGAATGTTTTTATGACATCTCCAAATATTTTGTGAAAAAAATGAAAAAAAGTTTTTATCTCTTAAGTGTGTCAGGTTTTTTCCCTGACTCTGTGTGTTGCTCCGGAAAATATTCAGCCCGTTCTTTTCGTTTTTATCTTGAAATCTTATATGTGAAAAACTTCAAATCCCCGGTTATGAAAATCTACTGCAAGAATACACGTCAGTATATCTCTGTTCTGGGAGGCGAAAAGGTGATCGACCTTATTCCCCGTCTCGGCAGGGCGCTTCCTTTTAATCCTATATGTGCGCGCGTCAATAATAAGACTGAAGATTTATGCTTCCCTCTTTTTGCTCCGCGACAGGTGGAGTTCCTGGGGGCTGATTCTCCGTCAGGAAGGAGAGTATATGTCCGCTCTTTGTGTATGATGCTCTATAAGGCTGTCGAAGAGGTGATGCCGGGAGTGACATTGTGTATTGAGCATTCTATGAGCCATGGGCATTATTGCCGTCTTATGAAGGATGGCGCAGTCGTGACCCTGACTGATTCAGACATTGACTTATTGCTTCAGCATTTAACGAAACTAAGAGATTCCGACGTGCCTTTTCAGCGGAAAGAAAGGCTTTCGGAAGATGCGATAAGAGTCTTCCGAAATCAGGGGCTTGAGGCAAAAGTTACCCTCCTGGAGACTCTTCATGATCTTTATACCACTTATTACCGTCTCGGTTCGCTTGCTGACAGTTATTACGGACCGTTGGCTCCGAGCACTGCTTTCATTCAGGATTTCGATCTCCGTCTTTATAAACAGGGTTTTCTGCTGTTTGCTTATGGAAGGGAGAAGACTGACGAACTCCTGAGGACTAACCCTCCGCAGGAAAATATGTATAAGGCATTTACGGACCAGCTGATGTTTAATCGTGTAATTCAGGTGAAAAATGTGGGCGAACTGAATATTGCTGTCAGGAATCGTCGCACTGCTGACCTGATAAATGTGGCAGAGGCTATGCATGATAAGCTCCTCGGCAGGATAAGCGATGATATTCTGAAACGTCGGCAGGAAGGGGGCGCCGGGATAGTGATGCTTGCCGGTCCCTCCTCCTCGGGGAAGACCACTACCACGAAACGTCTTGCTATCCAGCTGATGACCAATCTTATCGTGCCCAAGATGATTTCTCTGGATGATTATTTCGTTGACCGTGATAAGACTCCTCTTGATGAAAAGGGCGATTATGATTATGAAAGCCTGTATGCTCTTGACCTTGAGCGGCTTAATGATGACCTGAGCAGATTGCTGAGAGGAGAGGAGATTAATCTCCCTACCTATTCTTTTGAACTGGGACGTCGCATAGAAAAAGAGAAACGCCTCAAACTTGAAGACAATGAAGTTTTGCTCATTGAGGGTATTCACGGATTGAATCCTGAGCTGACAAGTTCAATAAATCCTGATGAAGTCTACAAAGTGTATGTCTCTGCCCTCACCACTCTCAAGATAGATGACCACAACTGGATTTCGACGAGCGACAACCGATTGCTGCGGAGAATAGTCCGAGATCATAAATACCGCCACACCACTGCCCTTGACACTATCCGAAGATGGCAGAGTGTGAGAAGAGGGGAAGAGCGGTGGATTTTCCCGTTCAGCGAGAATGCGGATGCAACATTCAATTCATCCCTGATTTTTGAGTTAGGGGTCATGAAGGATTATGCCGAACCCATACTGCGTCAGGTGCCCCGCGACGATGTGGCTTATGCTGAGGCTTTCCGTCTTTTGCGCCTTTTAAGCTATTTTGAATCTATACCGGCAGAGCAGATACCCACGACTTCACTTCTCAGGGAATTTTTAGGAGGCTCCTCCTTCCATTATTAAGGCTTGAGATTGCGCGCGTTCCTTAGAAATCCTTCCAGCTTGCATCTTTTTATTGGAGAAGACTTAAATATTTTGGAGAATTGTTCCTGAGTAAAGGATGAGGCGTTCGCGAAAGTGATGGATGAATATTCGTCACGCAATGTGAATTCGTCAATGGGGGATGATGGAATGGCTTTATTGTGAGGACAAACGGACAGGCATCTTTCGCAGCCATACAGAATTTTATCAGCCGGGGGAGTGGTCATTACTTCTTTCATAGAAGGAGTCCATTCCCCCCGATGTTCTATTGAGAGATAACTTATGCAGCGGCGGCAGTCAATTGTGCCGTCAGGATTAAGGGCTTTCCCGGGACATGATCTGACACACAAATCGCATACCTTACACCCTGCCGACGCAGGTTTGTCGGGGGAGAAAGGGATTGAGGTCAATACTTCTGCAAGCATGACGTAGCTTCCCCAACCATCTACAATAAGCATTCCGTTTCTGCCGATGTGGCCTATACCGCTTCTCTGAGCCCAGAATCTTTCTGATAGAGGAGCGGAGTCGATACATATTCTCCACTCGCCTCCAAAAATATTTTTCAGATTGCCGGTTATCGGCTGGAGGCGTTTTCTCAGCACATCGTGATAGTCATCACCGAGAGCATAAGAGGCTATCTCAGGAAGATTAAGATTCCGCTTTTTCTTAGGATAGAAGCCGAAGGCGAGAGAGATGACAGTTCTGACTCCGGGGAGAACAGACTCCGGATTGGATTTCAGAGGATAGTGGCGCTCAAGATAGTCCATCCCCGCATGCCATCCTTTTTCAATCCAGCGTGAATAATCAAGCATGACCTTTTCGTCGACCGGACGGGCTTCGGCAAAGCCGACAGCGACCGCACCGCTCAGCAGGAGCTGCTCTCTTGCAAATTCTTTCTGCTCCATGATTCTCTTTTCCGGCTTTTTCCCCTTATCTCTTATTTCCTCCCAAAATCAGCCGGAATCTCACCCCAGCGGTCGGTCTGCCATTTCAGTACTTTTGCGGGGAACTGATGCGTATTAAGCCAGGCTATGGCTCTTGCCATCAGCTCGAAGACTTTTCCATTTCGGGGTGTGCTTGCAAGCTGAGTCTTGACCTTACGATTTCGCACCCATGCCATTCCGGAAACGGAATCAGAATAGATATTATGGAATTTGCCTTGTTGATGCATAAGCGCCATTGCATGAACGATGGCAAGAAATTCGCCTATGTTGTTAGTCGCATCATCAAAAGGACCAACCCGAAACAGTGTCCTTCCGGACATCAGCTCTACCCCCTGATATTCCATCTTGCCCGGATTTCCGAGACAGGAAGCGTCTACAGCCCAGGCGTCAAGGTCAACTTCGGGATTGGTCATGTAGTCGTGTTCTCCCGGTTTCGGTAATGGGTGGGAATTGGAAGCTGCCAGAAAACGCCCCAGATCGGCATCATCAACCTTGCCGAACGACTTACGATAAGCCTCGGTTGCCTCAGCTGACGATGCGTATCCCTTATAGCGTGCGCCATTGAAGTTTTCTATTTGTTCGCGGGCATCATTCCAGTCGTCATAGACACCCGGGTTTCTGCCGTTGAAAACGACGTAATATTTTTTTGCCATCTTAGTAGAAAATTTTTTCGGATTTCCGGAAGCGAGTCATCGTCCCGGTTTCTTCGCGGATGCCGCGTGATTATCTCAATCAGGAGTAGGAAAGATTAGCTGAAAACGGGTTCCGAACGGTAGATATAGTTGCTGCGTAAGCTCTCAAATCCGGAAGGATTATCACGCAGGGCTTTTGTGTCGGCAAATGGATTATAGGACTCTACGACGTTCCTAAGATCGCCTACAGTTGCCGGAGGGATATAGTCGCCCTCCAGACCTGACTTATTAAGGGGATATCCGAATTTTTCCTCAATCGATTCAAGAGCCATGCGGGTGGCTCTTTCCTTCCCCTGAAGAGAGTATCCTGCAATGTGTGGAGTAGCAATTTCAGCGAGGGCGAGAAGGCGCTTATTTATTTCAGGTTCCCCTTCCCAGACATCAATGACTCCTCTAATCTCTCCTACTGATATGGCATCTGCCCAAGCAGCATTATCAACGACAGCACCTCTTGCCGCATTCACAAGGACTGCACCTTTTTTCATACTTTTCATTTCCTTGTCGCCGATGAGGTGAAACGTATTGTCAACCCCTCCACGGTTGAGAGGGGTATGGATTGTCACTGCGTCGGAAGCGGCAAGCAGCTCCTCAAGCGAAACGTAATTCTCATCAGTCATCCCGGCACGTTCCCTCGGCGGGTCGCATACGAGTATTTTTACTCCCGCCTTGCGTCCCCAGTCGGCTACGATGGAGCCTATGTGGCCTTTACCTATAATGCCAAGGGTGTCTTTTTTTGTGTCAAAGCCTAATCTCATAAGTGATGCCCATACATATTGAGCCACTCCGGGCGCATTGCATCCGGCTGCGTTTCTGACCTCTATTCCATTCTCTTCACACCATTTGAGGTCTATATGGTCCATGCCGATAGTGGCAGTAGAAATTAGACGTACGTTTGAATCCTGGAGCAGACGGCTGTCACACTTTGTCCGGGTGCGTACAATGAGAGCATCAGCGTCAGCGACCAGTTCGGGAGTGAATTTAAACGGATCGGCATAAATGACATCAGCCACCGGTTCGAGGCGGCTGCTTATGAAGGGGATTTTATTATCGAGTATGACTTTCAAGACCGGGATGTTTTTAGGGTGTGAATATCCGCAAAAATTTCAATAACTCAGCTATGTGAGAATTGCTATTACGAAGAGGAGAATATATATCAGGGAGGGAATAAACACAACGAGCCATTCTCTACGTATATTCCATAGGGCACAAAGATTGGCAACCTGAACAGCAACCGTAAAAAAGAAGGTTGCGAGATAAGCCATCATATTGGAGAAATCTGCCACTATACAAATGATGCAGACAGCCCCCAGCAGAGTGATGCACGTATTCATGGCATTCACCTGCGAATTTCCGGCATATAGCTTAATTCCGTTGTTCAAGCCAAGAAGACATCCGATGAAAATGGCTAATCCGACTTCCACCATAAGCACAAAGCGTTCGGAAGTCTGAGTGAAGTCGCTGAAGAGATTTGTAAATTCGGGAAGTTTGAACCAGTCCGGGCTGATGAGTCCGAGCCCGAGTCCGACCCAATACGGGGCAATAAACCCCATAATCATGGCGAGACATTCCTTGATGCGGAAAGCCTTCATTGCAATTGCCCCGACTATATAAGCCACCGCAAGGGGAATGAACGCATACTGAAACATTGAACCGACAGATAGGAGCGTTGCAATCGTAAACATCTCCTGGGTTGCGTTCGTCGACTTATAGGTGGTGAAAAGTACGGAAAGGGAAAGAATGTTGACCACACATATAATTGTGGATGAGGAAAGATTATACGTAATCCACGGGCATGCCCCCACGAATACAAGAAACATCGTGGGGAGCACGGGCTCTGTGGAACGTATGAAATTGAAAGCGCGGTTCAGGAAGAATCCTCCGACAGCAATGCCCCCGAGCAGGATAGTGTTTAATATCCAGGAATACAGGGGGTCGATCGCCCATAGGTTGGGAGAAGGGAGGCATACTCCCAGATTTCCGGTCAGTGGGCGTTCGGGCTTAAGGATAAATGAGCAGACGGAGCAAACAGCCATAGCAAGGACAGCAAGAAGAAGCCCCGTTCTGCCGATACCACGTTTTCTGATCATAGAGTAAAATTAATCTTCTGCATCATCTTTCTTCCACTGCTTTCTGGAGCGCATGTGAACAGGATTTATCACAGTAGCAGAAGATGCAGGAATTCTTGGTCCCTTAGAATTTTTCGGGTCATAACCTACTCCGCCTTTATTGAAGGGCTTGCGGTCACCGTCTCTGCCGTCGCGGTTGAAGGGCTTGCGGTCACCGTCCCTGTTGTCGCGGTTGAAGGGTTTACGGTCATTGCTTCTGCTGTCACGATTGAAGGGTTTGGAAGCACTACCTTTATTTTCACGGCTATCCTGACTGAAGGATTTGCTGTAAGGAGTGAAATCATCCTCATCATCGTCACGACTGAATCCTCCACGAGGAGAAGAATCAAAGTTATGTTTCTTATCGTCGCGGTTAAAAGTTTTCTTTTTCTTATTCCGGTCATCGGTCATCCCCTTGCCCGCATTGAATTTGCGAGCCTGGCGCTCCCAGTCATCGTCAGAAATATGGCGCACTTTTTTAGGACCCTGTTCCTTCCTGATGCCGGAATTAGCCACAGAACCTCCCTCAGCGCGGAATTCAGAATATTTCCCGTCAAACAGGACGTATTCACGAAGAGAGCATTCAAGACTGCCGTTATGCAGAGGAATATTGACAGAAGGCTTCAGACCAATTTCGGCAAACTGTTCATCGTGGTATCCGATAATCCATGCATGCCATCCCTTAAAATAAGATTTAAGAGTGGAGCCGATATTTTTATAGAGTGCATTTATATTATCAGGCTTGAGACGTTCTCCGTAGGGAGGATTTGTGACAAGGATACCTTCGGGAGCATTGTCGGTCCAGTCGGTGACAGATTTGCATTCAAGTTCAATCATATCATCAACACGGGCAGACTTTATATTCTTACGCGCAATAGCAATCACTTTAGGGTCGATATCTCCGCCGTAAATCTTATATGCGAAATCGCGTTCTGCGGAATCATCATTATATATTTCCTCAAAGAGATCTTCATTAAAGTCTTTCCACTTTTCAAAGGCGAAATATTCACGATAAATGCCGGGATTAATATTTGCAGCAATCAAAGCAGCTTCTACCAGGAACGTTCCGGAGCCACACATAGGGTCGACGAAATCAGAATCACCTCGCCAGCCGGTCTTCATGATAATACCCGCAGCAAGCACTTCATTGATAGGGGCGTCCGTCTGTTCAACTTTATAACCGCGTTTTGAAAGAGGCTCACCGCTTGAGTCAAGTGAGATAGTGACACGATTGTCGGAGATGTGGACGTTCAGCATGAGATCAGGCTTTACGAGCTGAATCGAGGGACGCTGACCATACTTATCAGAGAAATGGTCAACGATGGCATCTTTCACCCTGTAGGTTACAAACTTGGAGTGATTGAACTCCGCACTGTTGACAGTGGAATCAATAGAGAAAGTGGAATCAACTGAGAGGAACTGCTCCCAATCAAGGTCACGGACCTTATCATAAAGTTCGTCGGGAGAATCGGCTGTAAACTTGACAATAGGCTTAAGGATGCGAAGTGCAGTACGGCAGCAAAGGTTAGCGCGGTACATTAATTCGAGGTCTCCCTCGAATGTAACCATTCTAAGACCCATTTCAACGTTTTCGGCTCCGAGGTCAATAAGCTCATCGCGGAGAATATCTTCAAGACCCTTGAAGGTCTTAGCCACCATCTGGAATTTATTTTCCATTATAAATAAAAAAGAATTGTTATCACCGGCAAAGTGGCACGGTACTGATTTATGACTGTTTAAGGTTATACTCAAATGTATTTATATTAAGGGAACATCCCTTCAAATGAAATAGTGTTTCCTCCTCCTTCTGAATTGCGGGTATTTCTTGCAGAGAATCTTTCGGGGTCGGAAATTCTCATCAGCTCTTCATTGAAATGCGGGTCGCGCTTGAAAGTCGGAACCGTCTCAATGAGGGCAATGACCTCATGATCATCAAACTGTGAGGGTTTCAGGACAGCATATTTCATTTTAGCAGCCGAGCGACGCTGTTTAATGACCTTGTCTGTGCCATAGAAGTCGGCGATACGCTCAGTGCTTTGTTCTTTTTCCTTGACTTCATGCTCCTTAGCTTCACTCTCAAAGACAATCGCTCCGGAATTTTCTGCGGGTTTGTCAGGGTTAGGGCTTCCTTCACGTAGAGTGAGGTCAAATCCGGAAGCCAGGACCGTGATTTTCACCTTGTCGCCGAGCGCCGGGTCATCACCGATACCCCATTTTACGTCGATGCTTGAGGGAAGTTTGGAGGTGAACTGAGTAATCTCATTGATTTCCTCTGCTCTCAGGGCATTGGCTGATTCACGCGAACAGCTGAACTTGAACAGAAGGCGTTTTGACGAGTTGATGTCGTGCTTCTTCAGAAGAGGGGAGTGGAGGGCATTGTGAATAGCATTCGATATACGGTGGTCTCCCTCGCCGTATGCAGTCGCAATGATAGCCGTACCGCTATCCTTCAATGTGGTCTTCACGTCCTGAAAATCGACATTGACATAGCATCTTTCAGAAATGATATCGGAAATGCTTCGTGCGGCATTTGCCAGCGTGTCATCGGCTTTCTCAAAGGCATTGAAGAAGTTGAGATCCTTATAGAGGTCAATAAGGTTCTCATTGTTAATGACAAGGAGAGCATCGACATGGGCACTCATTTCCTTGGCTCCGTCAAGAGCTTTGATAATTTTTTTCTCACCCTCAAACATGAAGGGCACGGTGACGATTCCAATAGTAAGCATGCCTGCCTCCTTGGCAAGCTTGGCAACTACGGGAGCTGCCCCGGTGCCTGTTCCTCCCCCCATTCCTGCGGTTATGAACACCATTTCTGTTCCGTCAACAAAAAGGCGTTTGATTTCCTCAGTGCTTTCTTCGGCACACTGGCGTCCGACTTCTGGTTTGTTACCGGCACCACGACCTTTTGTAACCCCCCAGCCGAGAAGAAGTTTGGTGGGAACCTGCATCTCGTTGAGATGTTGCTTATCTGTGTTGCAGACAACGAAATTGACATTAGGGATATCCTGGTGGAACATATAGTTGACAGCATTGCTGCCACCTCCACCCACACCAATAACCTTAATAATAGAGGCATTAGGGTCGTCGATGAAATCGGCTTCGTCAGATAAGTTGTATATTTCGTTATTATCCATATTGGAATGTTCTAAAGAGGTTGAGAGAGTTAATATTAGAGAGAGTTAATATTATAGAATAAATTATTCCATAAGTTCGGAATCATCATCGGGTCCGCTGAAAAGATTGCTCAGGCGTCGTGCAAGTCCGTCAAACAGACCTCTTTTCTTTGTGCGTGGCTGTTCCGGTTCGATATCCACAGGTTCAGGCTCCGGTATAGTCCCCGTGACCGGCACTTCTTCTGCGACCGGAATCTCAAGACATTCTCTGTTGCTGAGAGTAGCACCGGCATAGAGCACGCTTGTCACTTCAATAATATCCTTATTGACTCCTTTGGGGTCAGAGATAGTGACGTAGGATGGAAGTCTGCCTATTCTGACGGGCATTCCGCTCTGGAGATGAAGGAGTTCCGTCATTCCGTTAAGGCGAGTTCCCCCCCCGATACATACTATTCCTCCGGGCAGATCAGTGTCCTTAAGACCGGCATATTCAATCTGCTCAATGATGTTGGCAACAATTTCTTCAGCACGTGCCACGACAAGATTAGTTATGTCGGTTGTCTTGATTCCGTTAATATTCAGGGATGAAGAAGTCTCGCGCGGCATTGCGTTGGATGTGAACTTTATTTCTTCCGCCTGTTCTTCGAGAAGACTCAGCGAAGTCAGGTCGCGAGTGATGTTTCTGCCTCCGAAGGGCAGAGTGGCGAAATATTGCAGGTATCCTTTGCGATAAATGGTGACCGTAGTTGTCTCAGCGCCGATATCCACCAGCATACACCCGAGTTTTTTTTCATCAGGACTGAGAATAAGATGTCCGGCAGCGAGCGCTGTCACTACGAAACCTTCGATTCTCAGATTGGTTTTCCCCGGAAGAGCGCGGGTTATGTTTCGTTTGATTTCCGGACGACATACGACCAGATCAAAGGTAGCCTTTATATGGTTGCCGATGGTGCCTTTGGGATTGTGCATCTCGGCGTGTCCGATTTTGTAAATTCGGGGCACTGCGTCCACGACTTCCAGCGAACTGTCAATCGCATGCCGCATCGCCTCAGTGCGAAGTTTATTTATAATCTCATCAGTGATTTCGGTGTCGGGAGGGAGATTTAACTCCACAGTTGTAGAAATGCTTTTGAGAGAGCGTCCGGAGAGTCCGACATATACTCCCTTGATTTTTCGGGGAGCAATGCCGGAGCGTTGCTCGAGGCGGTTTATTAGGCGTGTGACCCTCATGGATGTCTCCTCGAGATTCTGAATAATACCATATCTGACTGCATCGACACAGTTTTCCTGTTCGACAGCAATGATGTCGATATGACCTTCAGCTACTGTTTTACCGACGGCAGCAATTATTTTGGAACTGCTGATTTCAACAGCAGCAATATATCTCTCACTCATTTTGTGAAGTTATTCTCATTATGATTAACTGCCAAAGCAGGCAGAATGTTTTAAAAGGGCTTCAAAGTGTTGCTATTCAGCCCCTATATCGTATAGCTCGGAAAGGGTGGCTTCATCCGGATCGATGTCCTCATCCAGAATAGCTCCGTGGTTGCCTCCCAGCTTGTCTCTGCGGGATGCAACCACCTGACCTCTGAACTTTACTGAAATAGTGTCATAGGTTTCCCATCCTTTGTAAGGCATCACCTTACGATACATTGCCACAATTGCAGCTCTTTTTTCGTTAAGCCGAGTCGTGTCGCCAAGATTGATGACGTGACCATGAATTCTTGGAATAAGAAATATGTTGTCGGCATCCTTGACCTCAATCATAGCGATGAGCTTGCTGAGGACAGGATCATTTTCAATGAATCTTGTTACGGGAAGCAATCCTTTTGGAGAAATCTTTTCGGAAAAATTCCCTGTCACCACCGGCACATCCACAAAGAAAGAAGCTTTTGATTCAATTTTTTTCCCGTCTTTGTTGATGTAATAACTTTTAGAACCGTCGAAAATCCTCATGGCAGGAATCATGGGGATGATCCTGACACTTAGCCTTGCATCTGTCTCAAGAACGCAGTCGACACTTTCAAAATTGGAGTAGCGACTTAGAAAGGATTCAATTTCCTTAGTATTTAATGACTCTACGGGTGCGCCAATAATTTTTTTAGGAAAATGGCTTAGCTCGTTCAGAACGCCGTGGCGGGTGATAGTATCAGGCGCGACAGTGTTCTGAATAATTACGTCAATTCCTTTACAGACATAATTATTTGCCTCACCGTGAGCCCATATCGTCACACAAGTGGCATAGGCAATCAGTAAGGTAAGAATCAGCCATTTAACTATCGTCTTACGCATCGCTTCTTCTTAAATTCGAGAGTCGAGAACAGCCTCGATGTCCGGCAGGAGACGGTCGATGTCGGCTGCCCCAAGAGTTATAAGAATGTCAAAATTACTATTTTTTATGAAATTTAGCAAATCTTTTCTGGGACAAAAGGTTTTTTTTGCTGCTTTAACGTTGTTGAGAATCAAATAAGAATCCACTCCCGGTATGGGTTCTTCCCTGGCAGGATATATTTCGGGCATTATCACTTCGTCTGCCTCGGAGAGGGCTGAAGCAAATTCCGGTGCGAAATCCCGGGTCCGGGAATAGAGATGAGGTTGGAAAATAACGGTGATTTTGTGTCCCGGATATAGTTTCCTGACTGACTTTATTGATGCCTTCACCTCATTTGGAGAATGGGCATAGTCATCGATCAATACCGTGGAGCCATCTTTCTTGTCTCTGATAATCTCAAAACGCCTTTTTGCCCCCTTGAATGTTGAAATTCCTTTCCTGACGTCTTCGGGTGTGGCTCCTGCTATGAGAGAGGCTGCCGCAGCTGCCACTGCGTTGTCGATATTGATTTCAACCGGCACTCCGACTTCAATTCCTTCAATACGTATTTCCGGACCAACCAATGTGAAAGAAAGGGTGCCGTTGCCGAACGTTATCTCTTCTGCATGCCAGTCTCCCTCTGAAGAGCCGCTGTAATAGACAACATTGACGTCTTTCCCTACTCTTGGACGAAGTTTTAATCCTGAATGAATAATCAGGGTTCCTCCCGGACGTATCAGGGATGTGAAATGGGCAAATCCTTCCAGATAGCCCTCTTCATCTCCGTAAATGTCCAGATGGTCAGGATCTGTAGAAGTTATGACTGCTATTGTAGGGGAGAGACGGTGGAAGGAACGGTCGTATTCGTCTGCCTCTATCACTGACCACTCCGATTCAGGACACAATACAAGATTGCTTCCCGTGTTGCGCAGGATTCCTCCAAGAAATGCGTTGCATCCAATTTCAGAATTGCGGAGAATGTTGGCAGTCATGGAGCAGGTCGTGGTCTTTCCGTGAGACCCTGCGATGCAGATTGCTTTTGAGGAATGAGTTATCTTTCCGAGGAGGGCTGCACGCTTGATGACTTCAAATCCGTTATTCCGAAACCAAGTCAGGATAGGACTGTCGGCAGGAACCGCCGGCGTAAAAACCACCAGAGTCGTTTCGGGGTTTCGGAAATCAGCCGGAATTTCATCCGGAGAATCAGTATATGTAATATCCACTCCCTCTTTTTCAAGCTCATGAGTAAGGGGGGAAGGAGATTTGTCATATCCAGCCACACTATGCCCCAGGCTGAGGAAGTATCTTTCCAGATTTGCCATGCCGATGCCACCTGCGCCAATGAAGAAAAGATTTCTGAAAGGAGAATCCGAGGGGCTGTAACTATTATTTTGGGTCATATATATTTCAGTTTTTTGATGAAACGATTTGACACACTTCATCTGCAATTTTTACCGCACTGTCCGGGAGCGCCATCTTCAGGATTGCTTTCTCCATATCGCTTCTTTGAGAGGGATTCTGCATTAGAGAAATAGCGGTGTCTGCAAGTTTCTCGCGTGCTTCAGAATCCTTTACGAGAATAGCGGCGCCGTGATCTGAGAGTGCCCGGGCATTAAAGGTCTGGTGGTCTTCAGCGACGTTGGGTGACGGAACGAGAATGGAAGGTTTTCCAAGCACCTGAAGCTCACTGATGGAACCGGCGCCGGCACGGCTTATGACTACATCCGCGCTCTTATAGGCTGCTGCCATATCCGAAATGAAAGGGGTCACCACAATTCCCTTCAGCCCACGGGCTGCCTCTATTCCGCGATTACCGAAATTCTTGCCGGTCTGCCAGATTACCTGTATTCCCTGCTCAGCAAAACGGGAAATACTTTTCTCCAGACTTTCATTCACGGTCAGGGCTCCGAGCGAACCTCCGACTACAAGCAGGGTGGGACGTTCGGAATCAAGACCGAAAGATTTCCGCGCCTCTTCTTTGGTCAGTTTGGTGTTGAGGAGGGATTTGCGTATCGGATTGCCGGTCATGACTATTTTATCTGCCGGAAAAAATCTCTCCATACCCTCATAAGCCACACAAATCTTATCCGCTTTTTTAGCCAGCAGTTTATTGGTCACACCGGCAAATGAGTTCTGTTCCTGAAGTAACGTCGGAATTCCTGCTTTCTGGGCAGCCTTGAGTGTCGGTCCGGAGGCATACCCGCCGACGCCGATTGCTATATCCGGTTTGAACTCCCGGATAATCTTGCGCGATAATCTCATGCTTTTAAACAGCTTTATGAGAACCCCAAAGTTTTTCCATATTTTTTTACGGAAAAAACCTGCCACCGGCAATCCTATTATCTTATAGCCTGCTTCCGGCACGCGGGTCATCTCCATACGGTTTTCCGCCCCCACAAAAAGGATTTCCGCACCCATACGGTCACGCAATTCATCGGCTATGGAGAGGGCAGGGAAGATATGACCTCCGGTGCCTCCTCCGCTCACCACGACCCGAAGGGGGCGAGCGGAGGTTATTTCTTGATTAGAACCTATATTTGTCATTTTGTCGTGTCGTTATTTATTCCGGAATAATTAGCCGCCTTCATGTCTTCAGGCAATTCCCGAAGTTCCTCCTTGATAGCCTGTTTATTGCCGTTGGTGACAGCGAAACGGCTAACGGAAAGCATAATTCCGATAGCTGCCGACATCACGAGAATGGACGTTCCTCCCTTAGATATCAGGGGTAAGGGCTGTCCGCTGACAGGGAAGAGACCGGTCACGATTGCCATGTGGACAAGAGCCTGGAAGACAATCAGCACCGCACATCCCATTATCAGGAAAGCGGGGAAAGCACGCGAGCATTTATATGCGATTCTTCCTGCCCGGGCAAGAAGGAAGAGATATAGAATAAGGAGCGCGACACCACCTACAAAACCGGTGTCTTCCACGATTATGGAATAGATATAATCGGAGAACGCAAGAGGGAGACGGGCACTTTCGCGGGAGTTGCCCGGACCCTGCCCAAGGATTCCTCCGTTTGCCTGAGAAATTTTTGCAAACACCACCTGACGGTTGTAGTCATCAATCGGATCTTCAGGACTGACACCTGCAAAGAAGCGGGATATGCGCCCCTTGTGAGTTTCGGCACGTCCGCCCCCATTATCTGCAACTTGTTCGGTGCGGCTGAGATTCTCAAATTCCGAACCTTTGTCGCTCTGGTATTTGAAAATGTAAAGAATGCCTCCGAGAGCGCAATATAGCAGCAGGATGATGCCGAGTTTTTTCCATTTCATTCCTCCGATAAGGAACATTGACAGACACACACCGAAAAGAAGAATGGTGTTGGTGAGACCATTTTTCCATAGGCAGCCGCCAAAGACTATAACCACTATGGCAGCCTCCCACATTCCTTTTGTGGTCACGCCGCGAGGTTCCTGATTTCGTCCCAAGATAGTGGCAAGGAGCACTACTACCGTCAGTTTTACAATTTCGGCAGGCTGAATCGTGAATCCAGCGATATTTATTGCACGCTGCGCACCGTTGATCTCAACTCCGAATAGATTCGATATGAACAGGAGCCCGAGAGAGACTATAGCCAGAAACCAGGCGAATTTACTGAAGAAACCATAATGGATATTCTGGAGGGCAAGTATTATGACAAACCCTACCACAAGGAAAATGCCATGTCTGATTAGCGGCATATAAACGTTGTGTCCGGACACTTCAGTGCTTGATGCAGAGAATAGCTCAACCACCGAGATTACGAGGAGCATGATATATATGCCCCAGATGTAATGGTCGGGTTTCGGACGGGCGATTGCAGCTGCGGCAGAGCGTTTTTTCTCACGAGGAGCTACCATGGCAATCCCGTCGATTGTTTCATTGATGATGACTCCCGGACGGAGTGTTTCAGAAGTTTGGTTCATGGAAAAGAGAGTATTAAAAAGAATAGACAATGAAGTAATTAAAAATCTTTATCTGACATGCCGGAAGAATCAGAGAGCCTTAACGGCATCTTTGAACTGACATCCGCGGTCTTCATAGCTTTTGAAGAGATCAAAACTTGCGCAGCAGGGGGAAAGGAGCACTGTGTCACCCTCCTGTGCAAATTCGCGGCATGCCGAGATTGCATCCTGAAGGGAATGAGTGTCGGCAATCTTATCGACTTTGCCTGAGAAAAATTCAAGCAGCTTGGTGTTATCCTTACCCATGCAGACAATAGCCCTGACTTTCTCTTTGACAAGAGGTTCGATTTCAGAATAATCGTTTCCCTTATCTTTGCCGCCGAGAATAAGGATAGTGGGTGTCGTCATGCTTTCGAGAGCATACCATGTGGAGTTGACGTTGGTCGCTTTGGAATCGTTGACATATCTGACGCCATCCACAGTTGCCACATATTCGAGACGATGTTCGACGGCTTCAAAATCTTCCAGGGCTTCCCTGATATTTTCTTTCTTTATTTTCAGGACAGAAGCGGAAAGTCCGGCTGCCATGGAATTATAGAGGTTGTGAAGTCCTGAAAGAGCAAGTTTGTCGCGTGGTATCTCCCATACGTCGCCGGGGGTTGCGAAATGTATGATGCCATCCTCAACAAACGCAGCGCTGTCTTCCTCTTTTTCCACGCCGAAAGGAAGCTTTAGCGCCTCGCTCTGGACATGGCGTATCTGTTCGCGGATAATGGGGTCGTCCTGCCAGTAGACAAAGAAATCCTCTTTTGTCTGATTTCTAAGTATTCTGAATTTTGCAGCGACATAATTCTCCATCTTATGGTCATAGCGGTCAAGATGATCAGGGGTGATATTCATAATGACAGCAATGTTCGCCTTGAATTGATACATATTCTCGAGCTGGAAGCTTGAAAGCTCGATGACATAAATCTCATGAGGATCGCAGGCTACCTGGAGCGCCAGACTTTTCCCGACGTTGCCTGCAAGACCCACATCCAGTCCTGCCTTACGTAAGATATGATACGTGAGCAGGGTAGTGGTGGTCTTGCCGTTTGAGCCTGTAATGCACACCATTTTCGCATCCGTAAACCCTGCGGCAAATTCTATCTCTGAAAGTACGGGGATGCCTTTTTGAGACACTTTCTTCACCATCGGGGCAGTCGGAGGGATGCCGGGGCTTTTTACGACTACGGATGCATTGATTATTTTCTCCTCGGAATGTTCCCCCTCTTCGTAGGGAATACCATAAGATTCGAGGAGATCTTTATATTTCTGAGGTATGCTCCCCATATCTGAGAGAAAAACATCCATACCTTTCACTTTCCCGAGGACTGCTGCTCCGGCACCGCTTTCACCGCCCCCGAGCACTACGAGGCGTCCGTCAGTATCAATATTATGTTTGTTGCAACTCATTTCAGTTAAATATTAAAGTTTTCGGATGACAGTAAGACTGTCTCTGTTTTGAATGGCAGATTCAAGGACCTAAAAAGAAAAATCCCGAGAACTACTGCCTTGAAAAATATAATGTCTTTATAAATTTATAAAAAGGAGTATTACCTCAGTTTGAGAGTCACGAAGGTGAGGGCTGCCAGCAGGAGACCCACAATCCAGAAACGTACCACAATTTTTGATTCCGGAATTGGAGCGTGAGGTAGGTTTATGAGGCATTTCACTGATGGATCGCCCGCTTTCTGGAAATGATGATGAAGAGGCGTCATTTTAAAGACACGTCTTCCTTCGCCATATTTCTTTTTCGTAAACTTGAAATAACCGACCTGTATGATTACCGAAATGTCTTCGAGGAAGAAAATAAGACACAGGAGGGGAATCAGGAGTTCCTTGCGTATAAGGATAGCGAACACCGCGAGGATACC
Source organism: Muribaculaceae bacterium (assembly GCA_029062985.1). Classification (GTDB taxonomy): domain Bacteria; phylum Bacteroidota; class Bacteroidia; order Bacteroidales; family Muribaculaceae; genus Lepagella. The sequence continues at coordinate 19,082 of JAIDPA010000200.1, read as the reverse complement.
GCCTAACGTGAGCGAACCGGTGTCGCCCATGAAGACTTGGGCAGGAAATGCATTATACCACAGGAAGCCTACCAACGCTCCGATGAATGCCGCGGCATACACCACAAGCTCCTCGCTTCCCGGGATGTACATAATATTCAGGTATCCTGAATAAATGACGTTGCTTCCCAGATAAGCCATAATAGCCAGAGCCACTCCTATTATTGCTGACGTTCCGGCACATAAACCGTCAAGTCCGTCTGTAAGGTTGGCGCCATTGCTGACCGCGGTGACTACTATTATCACGACCAGGACAAACACGAGCCATCCGAGGGTAGTGGCGGCGTTCTTATCTTTAATCCATCCTGTCAGCCATTCGTAGTTGAAGTTATTGTTCTTTACGAAAGGGATGGTGGTCTGCGGTGTCTTCTCATAGCTTTGGGAGTGTACGATTTCCATTGTATGATTTTCCACATTTTCCACTTCCCTGTTTTCGCACATCACAATTGAGGGGGAGAGCCACATCGTAATGCCTACGAAGAGACCGAGTCCGACCTGTCCGATGACCTTATATTTCCCTTTCAGACCGTCTTTGTTATGGAATTTCAATTTGCGGTAGTCGTCAAGGAATCCGATGCACCCCATCCAGAGAGTGGCAACAATCATAAGAATCATATATATATTGGAGAGATTACCAACCAGGAGACAAGGAACGAGGATGGAAAGGATGATGATGACGCCCCCCATTGTAGGCGTACCGGTCTTTTTCATCTGACCTTCGAGACCCAGATTCCTGACCACTTCACCCACCTGCAGCCGCTGAAGACGATGGATAATATCCTTACCGAAAATCAGGGCAATGACCATAGCAAGTGTGAAAGACAATCCGGCACGGAATGTTATATAATCCATCAGGCGGGCGCCCGGGAAGTCATATTTCTGTAGGAGCTGGAATAATGCGTAAATCATTTTTCGATTATAATGTGGGGATGAAAAATTTTATCTCAACTCAAAAGCTTCTTTCACTTCTTCACGGTCGTCGAAATGATGGCGAACGCCACAGACTTCCTGGTAAGTCTCATGTCCCTTTCCGGCTACCAGCACCACCGCACCGGGTTTAGCTTTTCTCACGGCAGCCCTTATTGCCTCACGGCGATCAGTGATACATTCTGTGCGGTTAAGCTCATCTCCACTCAGACCCTCCTTCATCATCATGATGATTGAGTCCGGGTCTTCGTTGCGCGGGTTGTCACTTGTCAGGAAAAGGAAATCACTTCTGCAGGCTGCTTCCTGAGCCATCATCGGCCGCTTTCCGTGGTCGCGGTTGCCTCCGGCGCCAACGACAGTAATAATTTCACCATCGGCTCCTACAATCTCCCGGATAGTGTCGAGCACGTTAATCAGGGCGTCAGGAGTGTGGGCATAGTCAACAATCGCAGCCACGCCGTCTTTTGAGATGAAGGGTTGGAATCTGCCTGCGACGGGAACAAGCCTGCTCATATTGACAATCACCTCTTCAGGGTCGAAACCGGATAAAATAGAAGCTCCGAAGACGTCAGTGAGGTTATAGGCGTTGAAGCGTCCTGTAAACTGCACTTCAACCTCCCGCCCGTTGAGAGTCATTAATGTTCCGTCGAGACGTGTCTCCAGCACCCTTCCCTTGAAATCGGCATCTGTGCGAAGGGAGTAGGTATAGACCTTTGCCTTTGTATTCTGCACCATATACATCCCGCACTTATCATCAGCGTTTGTAAGGGCGAACGCATCCGGAGGGAGCATATCGAAGAATGCCTTCTTAGCGTTCATGTAATTCTCTACCGTACCGTGGTAGTCGAGATGGTCACGTGTGAGGTTAGTGAAAATACCTCCTTTGAATTTCAATCCTGCCACACGTTTCTGAGCCGTAGAATGTGAAGAGACTTCCATGAAAGCATATTCACACCCTTCAGCGACCATCTCAGCGAGAAGCTCATTAAGAGAAAGAGGGTCGGGAGTGGTGTGCGTGGCAGGTACGGGACGGTCGCCGACATAATTGCAGACAGTGGAAAGGAGTCCTGCCTTGAATCCTTCGAGGCGTGCCATCTCATAGAGAAGAGTGGCAGTAGTTGTCTTTCCGTTAGTGCCGGTCACTCCGACAAGACTGAGTTTCGATGACGGGTAACCATACCATGCTGACGCAAGTCTGCCGAGAGCTTCTGCTGAATCAGCCACTTTAATATATGTGATTCCCTTCTCTAAAGTCGAGGGGAGCTCCTCACACACGATTGCCCCCACATGGGCACTTGCCACCATCGGGATATATTTGTGTCCGTCGTTGGAGATGCCTTTTACGGCTACGAACATTGCGTCTTTTTCCACTTTCCTGGAATCGCTTTCAAGCGAAGTTATGTTTTTATCAGTTTCACCGATAATCTGCAGGGGCTTTATAGCACTGAGCAGGCTGGATAGTTTGGAGGTCATATTGTTTCAGATTATTCAGATTACAGATTTATGGAATTTTTGGAGGAGATGAGGAAGCGGCGGTAGGGTAGGGGATAGCTATACCCTTAGACTGAGAATTATCTTTGTGCCCGGGGATACTTTTGTGCCTTGGGCAATAGATTGAGAGACCACTCTTCCGGAGCCACGGATAATAACGTCAACTCCTCTCCTCTCAAGAATCTTTACAGCGGTGGGAGCATCATAACCGATTACATTCGGAATGAGGGAGTGATTGTTATCGCCGTCAGCATTTCCTTTCACTCTTTTGGCTTTGTTGATGCCGAGCGCTTTTGAGAGTTCGTTAGCCGAAACTTTTGAAGAAGCAGCTATGACCGGTACTGACGAAGAGCGTTCGTTGGTATAGGTCGAAGCGTTGTTGAGCATTCCGCGGGCATACATCTTCACTGCCATGTTTTTGACCACTTGCCCTGAAGTGCGGTTGGCACTTCCTCCGGCAGGACCGAGGACAAGAGCCATACAGGAGTATCGGGGCTGATCGTAGGGGAAGAATCCTGCGAAAGCATATCTTCTTTTTGCGCGGTTGTAAACACCGTTCTCAACCGGGAAAGCTGTTCCTGTCTTTCCGACCACTTCCACACGGTCGTCTCTGACGGCTCTTGCAGTGCCATGTTCTCCCCATACCACCTCACGGATACATTCCCTGACCCGACGGGCATTTTCGGGAGAGCATATCTGCCGGGAGTTGATCGGCAGTATTGAATCACGTCCGTCTTCAGAAATCAGCGACCTTACGAGATGAGGTCTTACATATTTCCCACCGTTGGCTATGGCGTTATAGAAGGAGAGGGTATACAGTGGGGGAATCTCAGTGTTGTAGCCGTAAGCCTGACGAGCGAGGTCGAGGTGGCGGGCAGTCATTGTGATGTTGTTGCCTCTGCTGTCTTTAGGAAGCAGCTTCCTGACCCTCGGGAGACATTCGCCGGCTATGCCTGAATTTATGGGTTCAAAGAAACCAATAGATGCGAGGCGATCGTAGAACTTTGACGGGTCAGCGGCATATTTACGGAATATTACGCGAGAGATGCCCGTGTTTGACGACATCTCAATCACCTGCTTCATTGTCTTGACTGAGGGAGCATGCGGGTCGGTGGTCTTCTGGAAAGGAGAGCAGTCGACAATATCATTCACGCTTTTGACCAATCCGTCTTCGAAAGCTATCATTAGAGAAATAGGCTTCATGACTGAACCGGGCTCGAATGCCTGCACAGCACGGTTCAGGGCTTCGCCGTATGTGCCGTTGTCAAGGAGCTCGATATTGGATATCGCCTTTATTTCTCCGGTAGCCACTTCCATGAGGATGGCTGTCCCCCATTCGGCACCTGATTGAGCACATATATTAAGGAGTTCCTGTTCGAGCATATCCTGGAGGTCAATATCGATTGTTGTGTGGATATCGAAACCTCTGACGGCGGCTTGCGAAACCCAGTTGCTTATTCCGGAAGTGAGTGCCACTTTTTTCGCTTCTCCCGGTTTCCCGTAGAGGAGAGTGTCAAGGTCTTTTTCAAGACCTGAATAACCGTGAAACTCTCCGGTCTCCGAGTTTTCATTTACCCTGCCGATACTTCTGTAAGCCATTCTTCCGTAAGGATAGATTCTGACATTCTTTTCCTCTTTGTAGACAGGTATTCTTGTGCCCTTCCCTTTGAAGTCTTTCAGATAGGGGAAATTTCTGATTTTTTCAAAATCCTCGATAGTCTTCTTCTGAGCCAGACGGAGAGCACGCGGGCGTTTCTCGAAATCTTTCTCAAATTCTTTTTTCAGGCGTGTGTGCCATGAATATTTTTTGAAAGTATCGGGGTGCTGATCGAGATTGCGCACTCTGGGATAATGATAATCGAGCGAATCAGCAAGCGAATCAATTTTTGCCCAGGGGAGCCCGGCATCCTTCACCTTATTATGGCGGAGGTCAATTTTGATATCATACACCTTCAGGTTGCATGCAAGAATATTCCCGTTGGAGGCAAGAATATTCCCTCTTTCGGGAGCTATGACTGAAGTGCGCGATAATTCTTTATGAGCTCTTTCGTTCCATGCCGGCGCTTCGATCACAGTGGTGTCAAATAGTTTTACGACCAAAGCGGCGGAGAATAAAAAGAAGAGCACGGTGATTATACCATACCGGGTCAGTATATGGGTCTTGTTGGTGTTGTTTTTCTGTTTTGGACGAGGTGTCATAGCGAAGGGAATGTTAGTTAGTTTTTGTCAATTTCGAGTTCGTAAGGTGGCAGCTCCTGAAAATCGAGACCAAGTTTCTTTTCTTCAACGAGGCGTTTCATTTCAGTTTCACGAATCAGCGACATATATGCAGCCTTTTCCTGAAGCTTTGAACTCTCGGCTCTCTGCAGTTCGGTCGTGAGGCGCTTTATTTCCTCCATTTTCGTTTTTGTCTTATACCGGAGACCCATAAGGGCAATGATTGCAACCACGAACACCATGAGAAGCCATGCATTCCTTTTAAAAAATTCAAGAGAAAGGGAACGGCCATACCTGAGGTCAGCCACCCATCCGGGGGCTGTCCTTTTTTTATTGTCAGTATTATTTGAACTGTTGCTTGTTTTTGAAGAATTACTTTTTTTCAGAGCCATTGAGAGAGAATTAGAAATTGAAAAGAGAATCTTTCAATTCCGCCACGCGCAGTTTGGCACTTCTTGCTCTTGGATTAGCCTCAATTTCTTCAGGGGAGGGTTCGACCGGTTTACGGGTAATAATCTTCCAGGGAGATTTCACATTCCCATAAAAATCTTTTTGCTCAACGCCATCAATGTTTCCTGACTTCATGAAATTTTTCACCATGCGGTCTTCGATGGAATGGTATGTCAGGACAGCAAGCCTGCCTCCGGGACGAAGCACCCTTGTGGCAGCATTTAAAAAAATCCTGAGGTCAGCCATTTCATCGTTTGTTTCAATTCGTAATGCCTGGAACACCTGAGCGAGCTCCTTTTTCTCCTGACGAGGGTCTAAGGCAGGGCGTACAGCTTCTGCAAGACGGAAGGTGGTGTCGATAGGAGCGAGGGATCTGGCTTTGACGATAGCCTTAGCCACATTCCCCGGTTGCCGAAGATCGGCATAGCTGCGGAAGATGTTTTTCAGGGTCTGCTCATCGGATGCCTCCAGAATGTCGGCGGCAGAGCGGGCTGCATTACGATTCATCCTCATGTCGAGGGGAGCGTCTGTCCGGAATGAAAAACCTCTTTCAGGAGAATCAAAGTGGTGGAAGCTGACTCCGAGGTCGGCAAGAATGCCGTCCGCAGAACCAGCCTTATAGAACCGCATGAAATTTTCAATATACCTGAAGTTGGAAAGCACGAAAGTGAAACGGGCGTCATCAATGATGTTCTGAGCCGCCTCATAGTCACGATCGAATGAGAACAGTCGTCCCTCCTGACTAAGCTCAGCCATTATGGCACGCGAATGACCGCCACCACCGAAAGTGGCGTCGATATAAGTGCCGTTGGGCTTGATTTTTAGTAAGTTAAGAGTTTCGGCAAGTAATGCCGGTATATGATAGATGGTGTCAGCCATTTGAAAAATCTTCCGCAAAGTTTGATTTTGAGCGTAAAGTTAAGAAAAATTTGAAAATCTTTTATAAAAAAATTCCAAAAATATAGAAAATTTTTTTAATAGGGTTATACACGGACAAAGCGTTTTCGAGGCGTATTTCCATAAATTTTTCCGACAAGCGCTCTATATCTGAATCAAATTTTTGATTCTGAATAGGCTTAAATTTAATATTTGATTATATAATATATTGATTGTCAATATATTATATAATAATTCCAAAAATGTGTGATTTGTAACGGAAAAATTAAGAAAATACGGCATTCGCACAGTTCGCCCTCTATGGAGATAAAATCCTGTTGCAGATGTCGTATTTTTTTGTATTTTTGCAGAAATGATTATCGCATAAATATCTGAAGCAGGAAATTTTAAATTCCCTTAGGTCATGATATGGCTCAGGGATGCTGATTTTTGCGATGAAATCGAAACTTTTTGAAAAATATTAATTATCATGATATCTTTTGACGTAAAAAATGTAGCGCTCCCGGCGCTCGATTTTTCTGAGGTTGGAAAATGGCTTGGAGAAGTCGCGGCTGCCCATGATAGAAGGGTGGGAAATGTTAACTATCTTTTTTGTGATGATGAGGAAATTCTTCGGGTTAATCGGGAATTTCTGCATCATGACTATTATACGGACATAATAACATTTGATTATTCCCGGCGTGATAAAATAGGGGGAGACATATTTCTCTCGCTTGAGACGGTGAAAAGTAATTCCGAAGAAATCGGAGATTCTTATGAAAAGGAACTTCTTAGAGTAATAGCTCACGGGGTCCTGCATCTTTGTGGCATTGATGATAAAGGACCGGGAGAACGGGAAATTATGGAGAATCATGAGAATGAGGCTCTCGCTCTCTGGCAGGAAATGAAAAGCCGGAAATGATTTATCGTTAGGAACAGGAAATTTTAAAAATTATGATATTTGATTACGATGTTATAGTGATAGGAGGGGGACATGCAGGATGCGAGGCAGCTGTAGCTGCGGCAAAACTGGGAGTCTCCACTCTTCTTATAACGGCAGATCTAAACAGGGTCGGGCAGATGTCCTGCAACCCTGCGGTCGGAGGAATTGCAAAGGGTCAGATTGTAAGGGAAATTGACGCTTTAGGCGGTGAAATGGGCATAATCTCCGATAAAACCGCGATTCAGTTCAGGATGCTTAACCGATCAAAAGGCCCTGCGGTATGGTCTCCAAGAGTGCAGTCAGACAGGACACGTTTTATAGAGGAATGGAGAAAGACTCTTGAAAATACTCCCGGATTAAATCTTTTTCAGGATATGGCAGTAGCTTTTGAATTTGATGAGAAAGAGTCCGGTGAGCAAGTGATGAAGAGTGTCGTTACATCATTGGGTTTTACATTCAATGCAAAAAAGGTCATCCTCACAGCCGGTACTTTTCTGAACGGACTGATGCATTTCGGCGCCACTCAGATTGCGGGAGGAAGAGTTTCCGAACCGGCGTCGTTCGGGCTTTCTGAACAGTTAAAAAGGGCAGGGCTGACTCCTTTGAGGATGAAGACGGGAACTCCAGCCAGAATCGATGCCCGAAGCATCGATTTTTCCCTTGCAGAGCGTCAGGATGGCGATGATAAAGTGGTTGCACTCGAGCGCCTGACTCCCGTTTCTGAGGAAAAAGTTGAGCTTATAGAAAGGGATTTCCATAAATTTTCCTTTCTTCCGGAAGTGAAAAGGGAATTGAATCCGCGTAGCTGCTACATTGTTCATACGAATCCTGAAGTTCATGCTGAGCTGAGGAATAATCTTGATTCTTCTCCTCTTTATAACGGTCAGATCAAAAGCATCGGACCAAGATATTGTCCCTCTATCGAGACGAAAATCGTCACTTTTGCAGATAAGGAAAGTCATCAGCTCTTCCTTGAGCCCGAAGGAGAAACGACAAACGAATATTATATCAACGGTTTTTCAAGTTCATTGCCCTGGGAGGTCCAGCTGAAGGCTCTGAAGAATGTCCCTGCTCTGAGAAATGTCCATTTTTATCGTCCCGGCTATGCGATAGAATATGATTATTTTGATCCTACTCAGCTTCACCATACCCTCGAATCCAAGCTTGTCGGCGGACTTTATCTTGCCGGACAGGTGAACGGCACCACCGGGTATGAGGAAGCGGCAGCCCAGGGCCTGCTGGCAGGAATAAACGCAGCTCTGAGTGTGAGGGGTAGTGAGCCTCTGGTTTTAGGGAGAGATGAGGCATATATCGGTGTCCTGATAGATGATCTCGTGACGAAAGGAGTTGATGAACCTTACCGCATGTTTACCTCCAGAGCCGAATACAGGATATTGCTCAGGCAGGATGATGCCGACATGCGTCTGACTCCGAAAGGTTATGAAATCGGACTTGCCGATCGCAGCCGATATGAGGCAATGGAGAGTAAAAAGAGAGAACGGGATGCTCTTCTTGACTGGTGCGCCGCATTCACAGTGAAGATGACTGCCGATATGAATTCCTGTCTTGAAAGCTTAGGCACGGCTCCCATGACGGCGTCTACAAAGCTGAGCGAACTCCTGAAGCGCCCGCAGCTAAGTTTTTCCAATCTTGCGCCCCGTATTCCGAAACTTCAGAAACGCCTGAACGAGATAGAGCAGGAGAGAAGAGAAGAGATTATTGAGGCAGCCGAAATTCTTATTAAATATGGAGGGTATATCACCCGGGAAAAAGAACTTGCGGAAAAAGCCCGTCGTCTTGAATACGTAAGGCTCCCCCACGACCTGGATTATCATTCTCTGCAGAGTCTTTCGACGGAGGCACGCCAGAAGCTTTCAAAGATACAGCCTAAGACAATAGGGCAGGCTTCTCGAATCCCCGGGGTTTCTCCTGCTGATATAAACATCTTGCTTGTCTTGCTCCACAGGTGATGAGAAAGAGAGAAAATAATGAAAATAAATGAGATAATTAAAATTTGTTCCACGTGGAACAAATCGTTCTTTAACCATTAAAAGATAACAGACATGGAACTTGAATCATTGAAGAGACTTATCCGCGATGTGCCTGATTTTCCTTCAAAGGGTATAATATTTCGCGATCTCACCACAATGCTGAAGAATGGAGAGGCGCTCCAGGTGTTGGGTAAGGCACTCTATGAATTGTATAAGGATAAGGGTGTGACTAAGGTTGTGGGGATAGAATCTCGCGGTTTCATCGGAGGAAGCATTCTTGCATACGAGTTGAAAAGCGGATTCGTGCCTGCGAGAAAGCCCGGAAAACTTCCCTCGGTTACGGTGAAGAAGGCTTATGCAAAAGAGTATGGCGTCGACACTATCGAACTGCATAGCGATGCGATCACTTCGGATGATGTGGTGGTGCTTCATGATGATCTCCTCGCGACGGGGGGCACGATGGAAGCTGCCTATGAACTTGTGAAAAGCATGAACCCTAAGAAAATCTATATTAATTTTATTGTGGAGCTTACGGCACTCAATGGCAGGGATGCCCTTCCCAAAGACTGTGAGGTCACGTCGCTTCTTAAATATTGAGAATGGAGCAAGGCAGAAATAGGGTTTGATTCCCGAATCCATCGAACTTTTTGAAACCTTGAAAGGGCAGGACAGAACGCCGCCATGCGTTTGGTCCTGCTCGATTCTTAATAATGGAAAAGGAAAATGTTATGGAAAACGATAATCTGAATATTGAGGAAAGCTTCACCGGGGAGGTGAGGAGAGAACCGGATATGGGCGCTATTGAAAAAATTCTGGCTGACGCCGGAAGAAATATTGATGAGACAGGGAAGTTCGATATTGAGATCAAACCTGACAGAACTGCCGACGACCTGAGGAATAACCGTCCGGGAGAACATCTGCGTGAGAAGATTCTGAATCTTCCGGAGCTGCCGGGAGTATATATGTATATCGATCGCCACGGGAAGGTGATTTATGTCGGAAAAGCCAAAAGACTCAAGAGGAGGGTGTCTTCTTATTTCAACAGGCGCCATGATTCCATCAAGACAAATCTTCTGGTCAGGAATATCGTCGACATGAGATTCATAGTGGTGGGAAGCGAGGAGGATGCCCTTCATCTGGAGAATGCGATGATAAAGGCATATCAGCCCCACTACAATGTGCTGCTCAAGGATGATAAGTCGTATCCCTGGATTGTGGTGACTAAAGAACTTTATCCGCGTGTGTTCATGACGAGGGAGAAGGGGATTGAGGGAAAATATTACGGTCCGTACAGCAATCAGCAGTCGGCGAAAGTGGTGCTCCAGCTCATTCGTGACGTCTTTCCGCTGAGGAGTTGCCGTCATCAGCTGGAGGAGAAAAATATTGCCAGAGGCAAATTCAGCCTGTGCCTGGATTATCATATCAAGAAATGCAGCGGATGTTGCCGCGGTCTGATTAATCCGGAAGATTATGGAAAGTATGTGCAGCAGGTGAGACAGATTCTCAATGGAGAAACGTTGGTGCTGGAAAATTATCTCAAGGAGGAAATGAGCCGACTCAGCGAGGAATGGAAATTTGAGGAGGCACAGGTGGTGAAAGAGAAATATGAAGCTGTGAAACGCTACAATGCGAAATCGGTCATAGCCGTCACAGAGGAGGCGGACGCCGATATGTTTGCATACGATGAAAGCGGAGATTCGGCATACGTCAATTTTATGCATCTGCATAACGGGGCAGTCGTGCAGAGCCTGAATATGGAATTCAGAAGACGCCTTGCAGAGACGCCGGCAGAAATTCTGTCGATGGCAATAGCTGAGATTGGACGTCGGTTCTCCCGGAAATTCAGTTCGGTAATTGTCCCGTTTGAGCCTGACGTGGAATTTGAAGGAGTAAGTTTTGTAGTCCCCAAGCGGGGAGACAAGAAGAAAATTCTGGATGTCGGACTGAAGAACGTCAGGCAATATATGGCAGATAAGGAAAAGATGGCGGAAAAACTCGATCCTGAGAAAGGGGTGGAAAAACTTATGGAGCAGATGAAGTCGGATTTCCGTCTGAGCGTCCAGCCTCGCCATATTGAATGTTTTGATAACTCCAATATCCAGGGCACAAATCCTGTCGCAAGCTGTGTGGTGTTCCGCAACGGGAAACCTTCAAAAAAAGACTATCGGCATTTCATAATAAAGACAGTCGAGGGTCCGGATGATTTTGCCTCGATGAAGGAGGTGCTCCACAGACGCTATTCCCGGATGATGGCTGAAGGAGAATCGCTGCCGCAGCTGGTCGTTGTTGACGGCGGAAAAGGACAGTTGAGCGCAGCTGTCGAGGCATTCGATGAAATGGGAATAAGAGGAGAGGTGGCGCTTGTCGGAATCGCGAAACGCCTGGAGGAAATTTATTTTCCCGGCGACCAGCTTCCGCTCTATATCGACAAGAAGAGCAGAAGCCTTCAGGTGGTGCAGGCATTGCGCGACGAAGCCCATAGATTCGGAATCACCCATCATCGCCTGAGACGTTCAAAAGGGCAGGTCGTGAGTGAACTCGACTCCATAAAAGGTGTGGGGGAAGCTACGTCAAAGACCCTCATGAAAACCTTCAAAAGCGTGAAACGCATAAAGGAGGCAAGCGAGGAAGAGATAATCTCGGCTATCGGGAAAAGCAAAGGGAAACTTGTCTATTCCCATTTCCACAAGGATTAGGCGCGAGCCTCAAGGCACAAGGCTCAAGGTCCGAAAATAAAAATATTGAAGCGGGAAAAAGAACAAACGCCCCTTTGCACGTTATAATAGAAAGAGACGTGCCTGCGGTGCGTCTTGCCCCGCCTTGGCAGATTGTGAGCAGGCGGGGAACATACATCAGGTAAATACGAAAAGAAAAATCTCACCACTTATGGCAAAAGAAAAAAATACCAAAGAGGCACGTGTGCCCCGCATGAAAAAGAAAGAACTTCAGGAAAAGATATTGCAGTTTCTTCAGAAAGAGAAGCGGCAGGCTTTTAATTATAAACAGGTGGCATTCGGCGTAGGCGCAACAAATCCGGCAAACCGCAACGATGTCATAAATCTGCTTGACGAGATGGTGGCAGCTGAAATAATTCTGGAGGTAGACTTAGGGCGCTATAAAGCCAATACCAACCAGACGGCTGAAAACATCGGCACTTTTGTGAGACGCAGCAACGGCAAGAATGGAGTCATGATAGATGATGCACTCATTATGGTGGCGGAACGCAACTCCATGCATGCCCTGAACGGTGATAAGGTCAGGGTGGAAATTTCTGCCAACAGGAAAGATGCCGAGCAGGAGGCAAAGGTAATAGAAATCATAGAGCCGAAGGACCAGGTCTTCATAGGCACCCTGAACGTCGAGAAGAATTATGCGTCGCTCGTGACCGATTCCAAATTCCTGGCTGCCGACATCATCATCCCGCGTTCAAAACTTAAGGGAGGAAAGACCGGCGACAAGGCAATCGCACGTATCACACAATGGCGCGACGAGGAGATGAATCCGCGTGGGGAAGTGGTCGATATTCTCGGAAGAAAAGGGGAGAACACTGCTGAGATGCATGCCATACTCGCGGAGTTCGGACTTCCCTATAAATATCCGGAGAATGTGGAGAAGGCAGCTGCAAAGATTGACGCAGGCATTACGGAAGAAGAGGTGGCAAAACGTGAGGATTTCAGAGGCGTCACCACATTCACCATTGACCCGCGCGACGCAAAGGATTTCGATGACGCGCTCTCCATCCGTCAGCTTGCCAACGGCAACTGGGAGGTCGGCGTGCATATCGCCGACGTGACCCATTACGTCACCCCGAATTCCATAATCGACAGGGAAGCGCAGGAGCGTGCGACAAGCGTCTATCTTGTCGACCGCACTATCCCGATGCTTCCGGAGCATCTTTCAAACGGTATATGCTCTCTGCGTCCGAACGAAGAGAAACTGACCTTCTCGGCAATCTTTGAGCTCGACAACAAAGCGAACGTCATCAACTACAGAATCGGCAGAACCGTGATTAAGTCTGACCGCCGATTCACGTATGAGGAAGCTCAGAAAATCATCGAGACCGGAGAGGGTGACTACGTCCGCGAAGTTCTTACCCTGAACAATCTTGCCAAGCAATTGCGCGAACGCAGATATGAAGAGGGGGCTCTCGAATTTGACCGCGCGGAAGTGCGTTTTGAGATTGACAAAGACGGAAAGCCCGTCAGTGTCTATTTCAAGGAATCGAAAGATGCCAACAAACTCATCGAGGAGTTTATGCTCCTTGCAAATCTGACGGTCGCTGAAAGCATCGGGAAAGTTCCCAAAGGGAAGAAGGCGAAATCATTCGTCTATCGTGTCCATGATAATCCGGATCCTGAGAAAATCACAAATTTCTCCCAGATTGCACGCCGCTTCGGCTACAAGGTGAAGACAGAAGGAAGTGCGAAAGTAGTCAACCAGAGCGTCAACAAGCTTCTCAAGAATGTCAAGGGGAAAGGAGAGGAGAATATGCTTGCCATGCTGGCTATACGCAGTATGGCGAAGGCTGTCTATACGACCGACAATGTAGGCCACTACGGACTCGCACTTGACTATTACACTCACTTCACTTCTCCAATCAGGCGTTACCCCGACATGATGGTGCATCGTCTTCTTGCCAAGTATGCCGACGGAGCCAGGAGCGCCGACAAGATGAAACTTGAAGATCAATGCAAGCATTCCTCCGATATGGAGCAATTGGCTGCGAATGCCGAGAGAGCTTCCATACGCTACAAGCAGGTGGAGTATATGCAAGACCGTTTAGGCGAGATTTATGACGGGGTGATTTCAGGTGTCACTGAATGGGGATTCTATGTGGAGCTGAACGACAACAAATGTGAAGGTCTTGTCCCCGTGCGTGACCTCGCTGACGATTATTATGATTTCGATGAGAAAAACTTCTGCCTGATAGGGCGCAGGCATCATAATAAATACACCCTCGGCGACGAGGTGAAGGTCCAGGTGGCGCGTGCTGATCTTGACCGCAAGCAGCTCGATTTCGCTCTTGTCTCTGACGACGGCAATCCCAACCGTCCGTTGCCTGAGCATAAGGGTAAGAATCCGCGCCATGAACCGAAAGGGAAGTCTGGTGGCAAAGAAAAACACCGCACTCACGGAGGAAATCAGCGACGTCAGAGGAAGGATGACAAAAAGGGAAAAGCTGAAAGATAACTAAAAAATCTATACTAAATGAATCGTAGACACATTGCTGCCATTTTAGGCGGAATGACGCTCCTCGGAGGAGCCAACGTCGTCGCTCAGGATAAGACGGTCGTGCAGACTGATGCTTATATGTGGAAGGGCGACACATTATATCAGGACGAGTTTAAGGCATGGGCAGTCAGTCCTGAGGAAATCAGGAGCACGTATAAAGGGCGTCCCGGCTATTTCATGCCCGTAGAACAGACATGGAAACGCAAGAACGACCTTTCTGCTTATCCGAAGGTGTCCGGAGGAAATCCTCTTATGGAGGCTGTCTATAACATGGGGCTTGACGAGATGGTCAATGCTGTAGAGCCCGACACGACCTTGCGCACCGGAAAGGAATGGGCAGGAGTGTGGACACGCGACGTCAGCTATTCAATAATTCTCTCCATGGCTGCCCTCCAGCCGGAGGCTTCAATGATATCCCTTCTCAAGAAGATTAACCCCGAAGGACAGATAATCCAGGACACCGGGTCGGGTGGCGCATGGCCTATTTCGACCGACCGTATGATATGGACCGTAGCGGCATGGGAGATTTATAAAGTGACCGGTGATAAGAAATGGCTGGAGACGGTATATCCTGTCGTGATTCGCTCCATAGCAAAAGATATGAAGACTGTGGTCAGTGAGAAGGGACTCGTGAAAGGGGAGACCTCCTTCATCGACTGGCGTGAGCAGAGCTATCCGAAATGGATGCAGACTGCCGACATTTCGCAGAGCGAGGCTATGGGCACTAATGTGCTTTATGCCGCTGCCCTCAAATGTGCTTCCGAGATGGCAGAAGTGCTCGGCAAGAAGAAAGAGGCTGCCATGCTGAAGAAAGCATCGGAGGAACTTTCGGCTGCTATTGACAAAACTTTCTGGATGGCTGACAAGGGTTACTACGGAATGTACACCTACGGACGCGACAATAAGATTCTGAATCCTCGCGCCGAGACCCTCGGCGAAGCTCTGTCTATTCTCTATGACATCGCTCCTGCCGACAAGCAGAAATCCATCTCGGAGAATAATCCGACCACCAAGTTCGGACCTGCAATCTTCTATCCGCAGATAGCCGATATGCCCAACTATCATAACAATGCTCTCTGGCCCTTCGTGGGTTCGTATTGGGCGCTTGCCCAGGCAAAGGCAGGAAACGAGCAGGGAGTGGTGGAAGGTATCGGAAGCATCATTCGTCCGGCAGCTCTTTTCGCGACAAACAAAGAAAACTTCAATCTTGACAACGGTGACTATTTCACGGAGCTTAATTCCTCAAACATGCTCTGGAGTCTTGCCGGAAATATTGCCCTGACGAATCAGATTCTTTTCGGCATACATTTCGAGAAGGACGGTCTGAGGATAGAGCCGTTTGTCCCGGAAGTGTTCGGAGGCGACCGTACTCTCTCCAATTTCCCATACCGCGGAGCGCGTCTTAACATCACGGTGAAGGGCTTTGGCGACAAGGTGAAGGGGATTACGCTCAATGGCAAATCATATTATCCGGAGAAGGGGAAGGTCATTCCGGCAAAACTGCTGAAGAACGGCGGCGACATAGTTGTGGAGATGAATAATGAGCCGATTGCTCCGATGAAGGTGAATCATGTCAATAATGCCAAGGCACCGTGGACACCCGACGTGCGCCTTTCATTTGACAGCCGTGTGAACGAACCGGGAGTGCCGGTCAATAATCTTCTTCAATGGAATCCTCTTGAGTATATAGCCGAGTATATCGTCTTGCGTGATGGCAAGGAGGTCGGCAGGACCCGTCAGACTTCATGGCGCGCGCTCGAGGAAGGAGAGTGGCAGGTGATAGGTGTGGCAGCTGACGGCACCCAGAGTTTCGCCTCCGAGCCTTTAAGCAACCGTACAAGCCGTTTCTGGGAGATGAACGGGGAAACCACTGCCATAGGTTCAAAAGAGGTCTCTTACGCTCCGGAAACGCCTGTCGAGGGCTTCTATGGAGCAGGGTTTGTTGAGTCTGATAAGAATAGCGGACCGGCGGAAGCCGTTTTTGAACAGAAGGAGACAGTCATGCCGGAGGGTGTCTATACCATCAGTTTCAGATATGCCAACGGCAATGGTCCCGTCAACACTGAGAATAAGGCAGCCATCAGAAGTCTGTATGTCGACGGAGTCGATGTCGGTACGATAGTGATGCCGCAGCGCGGCGTGGGTAACTGGGACGACTGGGGGATGAGCAACACTGTCAGAGTGCGTCTGGCGCCCGGCGAACATAAGCTGCAGCTTGTGTATAATCCTGAAGATGCCAATATGAATCTTGACACCAATCATGCCCTGATAGACGGGTTTATGATAGAAAAGGTTTCGGAATAGGCACTGCATCGTCAGAAAAGTAATAATAAATAGGGGCGGGCAATTCTTTGAAAATCTGAGAATTGTCCGCTTGATTGTTTGTAGAGGACAAAAAAATAGAGAAAATATTTTGTCAGTTAGTGAAAAAGTTGTAATTTTGCAGTCGGGTGAGTCCTGCACGACTTGCTCCCCATGAATCCCCCAGGTCTTGACCGAAGCAAGGGTAGTGGGTTGAGCTGTGCGATGTAGATCGCTCGCCCTTCTTGCCTCTTTAGCTCAGTTGGCCAGAGCACGTGATTTGTAATCTCGGGGTCGTTGGTTCGAATCCGACAAGAGGCTCAAAATGCTGCTTGCAGCATAGCGTTGAATGTTTTTCATAATTTTGTTTTGGCGGCGTGTTTGTGAAAGCATGCCGTTTTTTTATTCTTTCTCATTACGGACGGCTTTAATTTCAGCGGAAATTACCATTTTGCCGCCCCGGGAGGTTGGGGACAACCTCCCTCCCCGGGGAGCCTTGAGCCTAAAGCCTAAAGCCTATTACAACTTTCAATTTAAAAGGCCTGCAGTTGTTTCTATCGGATATTTTGGCTATATTTGCAGAAAATAGAGAATCATAGAAGGCAAGGTGAACGTAATGACCCAACCACCCGAGCCTAACACCTCGAGCCTTGAGCCTCGAGCCTGTATTACTTTTCAATTTAAAAAAGCAGATGTCTCTGAAATATTTCCTTATATTGCCTCTCATCCTTTTGCTGACGGCTTGCTCATCCGACCCCGTTTCAAATCCTGAGCTCAGACACGCTCAGGAACTCCTACAGAATCACCCCGATTCCGTCGGGGAGGCTGCCCGAATACTCAATTCCCTCTCCCCTGCCTCCCTCTCCGAAGGAGACCGTAACCTGCTCAGCCTCCTCAAAATCAAGGCTGACGACAAGATGTACGTCACCCACACTTCCGATTCACTCATACTCGCCGTGGTCGACTTTGAGAGAAAACATCAGGACCGTGGTCTCTATCCCGAAGCGCTGTATTATGCCGGAAGAGTGTACGCCGATTTGGGGGATGTGCCGACTTCTTCAAAATGGTATGAACAGAGTCTGTTGTCCATCCCTGATGACTCCTCTTATAATCCTCTGCGTCTTAGAGTGTCATATCATCTTGGTTACTCTTTAATTAATCAATTTCTCTATTCAAGTGCCGACAGCGTTCTGCAGAAAGGTATAGTTTTAGCCACCGATCTAAATGATTCATATTTTCTCCAGATTATCTATGAATTATTAGGAAATTCCAAGATGAACCGTCAGGAATATGGGGAGGCTCTTACCTATTTCCTGAAAGCAAAATCTTATTCTAAAAGTCATCCTTCTCCCGATTCTCTAACAATAGATATTCAGATAGCCATGATCAATGCGCGGCAAGGAAATATTGTGAGAGCCCGTGATTATCTTCGCAATATCCGGCAAAGTGTTGATTTCGTAGCTGAACCTCTTTATCTCCAGGCAGCTGCTGAAGTATGTCTTAAATCCGGCGATTTTCCGAAAGCATTCCAATATGCCGATAGTCTACTGAATTTTAAAGATTTTCCTAACAGACCTGCTGCTTTCCGTATTCTTCTGGATCCTGCTCTTAAGGATTATATCTCTCCCGATTCAGCCAACAGTTATGTCTTTCAGTATGCCGAAGAACTTAACACACACTATTCCCGGCGGGATTTTCTTCAGAGTCAGCATCAACAATCACTATACAATTATTCAGTTCACGAAAAAAAGCGTAGGGAGGCGGAGATTTTATCTGAAAGATGGGAATGGCTTTTATGGATAGCGACTTTAATAATATTGCTTCTCATCATATTACTTCTTATTCGGGAAAGGATTAATAATCGAAGGCGTATACTGCTTCAGAATACAATTCTTGATCTTACGGACCGCAATTCCGACAAAATATTGGCAGCTCAGAATATAGACCATCCAGATACTCCTACCCAAGACATCTCGCATACGGAAGAAGCATCCTGCCCTGATCCAGCTAATGGTCAGGATAATCATCCTCCTTGTGTAAACGACAATATTTCCGAAGAAGAGAAATATAGGATAGAGAAAATTGAAAAATTGAAAAAACGTCTGATGCCTGTCATCAACGGAGAGGTCAAGGATAAAAGGATTGAGATACCGTTAGAGTCTTCGGAGATTTTAAATAGGTTTAAGGATAATATTGTCAAAAACGAATTGACATCCGTCGACTGGCAATATCTTGAACAGGAAGTGATGAGATATTCTCCTGATTTCAGGGATAATCTTTCATTACTTTCTGACAATAGTATAAACGAGGCAGAGTACAGAGTAGCCTTACTGATCAGATGCCACTTCCGACCCAAGGAAATAAGCTGCCTACTAAATGTAAAACCGGGCACTATTTCCAAACAGAGAGGAGATATATCAAGAAAGATATTCCAGAAGAATGTCGGAACAAAACTCATTGATATCATCATTCAATCTCTCTGATAAGCTTAAATTTCCAGCAAACGTAATAAAAATTGTTTTACACCGACATGTATCATAACTTTGCACTTGTCAATAATCGTAATCTATACCGATATGAAACAAAATTTTCTCATTCTGTTACCCTTTTTCGGG